>NZ_JBNYXM010000026.1:0-74793 GCF_051380665.1 Janthinobacterium lyxosi | reverse complement strand
GTTAGTCTTCTGAATGACGAACGGCCCGATCGAAAATTCGACCGGGCCGTCAAGGCAAAACCAAAGCGCTATGCCACTCGAGTTCTACGAAAAACTGCTTAAGTGAACGGCATTACCTCCGAAGAGGGGCTCGATGTGACGCAATGCGTGTTTAGAACTTGATATTTGCCGTCAGGCTGAACGAACGGGGCTGGCCCGGGGTGTAGCGGAAACCGGACTTGTTGATGGCCGCCACATAGGTCTTGTCGGCCAGGTTGTAGGCGTTCAACTGCAAGTCGAGGTTCTTGTTGACGGTATAGGTCGCCATGGCGTCGAAGACCCAGTAGGCATCCACGCGTGCCGGCGTGCCGACGGCGCCATCGGTGCCGCGCAGCATTTCACCCACGTAACGCGCGCCGCCGCCGATCTTCAGGCCAAACGGCAGGGTGTACGAGGTCCAGCTGGTGAACGCCTGTTTTGGCGTGTAGCTGAGGTTATTGATGCCGCTGGCCGTGACGACCTTGCCCGATTCGACCTTGGTATTCATGCGCGTGTAGCCGGCGCTGACGAGCCAGTTATGCATGATCTCGCCCACCACGCCGATTTCGATGCCTTCCACGCGCTTCTTGCCGGTTTGGTAATAAATGGTCGAGATGACAGGATCCTGTTCCACTTCGTTCTTGACGGTGGTCTGGTAGACGGCGGCCGACAGCGACAGTTTTTGCTTCAGGAAGTCCCACTTGGTGCCGATTTCCTTGGTGGTGGTTTCCTGCGGGTCATAGTTCGGGTTTTGCGCGCTGTTGGCGCCCGTGCTCAGGGCGAAGTTGACGCCAGGCGGCGCTTTCGACGTGGCCAGCAAGGCATACACGCTGCTGTCCGGCGTCGGCTTGTACATGGCTGAGATCTTGCCGTTGGCCAAGGTGTCGTTCAGGGTCAAATGGGTGGGAATCGGCGTACCGACCGGCAGTTTTTGCACCTGGTCCTTGGCCACGGCCGTTTGCAGGGTGACGGCGTCATAGGTGGTGTTGAAGTGGTCGAAGCGCACGCCGCCGTTGAAGATCCACTTGTCGCCGAACTTGACGGTGTCGAACACATATAGGCTTTGCGTGTTGACTTCGCCTTCCGTGAAGGCGCCGCTGCGCACGGGGTTGTGGCCGGTGACGGTGTCGCGCGGATTCGGATGGTACAGATTGGCATCCGGCAAGGTACCCAGGCTGGCTGGCACATAGCTGTAGTTGGTCTGCTTTTCGCTGGTGAACTCGGCGCCCGCCACCACGGAGTGCTTCAGCACGCCCGTGTCGAACTGTGCGCTGACCACGGTCTGGTTGGTCAGGATCGTGTTTTCCTGGTCCTTCACGGTGCGCAACGAGCGCGCCATGGTCCAGGTCGACGGATCGGTCGGGACCGGTGTCTTCAGGTTGACCATGCTGCCCATGAAGGCCGTCAGCAGGTAATCCTGCTTGGTCTTGCCGTAGCGCGTGGTGTTCTGGAGCTGCACGTTGGGCGAGAAATCATGGTCGATGCGCAAGGTGCCCATGTCGGCCTTGACCTTGTCGTAATCCGCGGTGGAACCGTAGAAATTCTTCGTGTCGACCTTGGCCGCGCCGTTCAGGAAGGAACGGATGACCGGTTGTTCCGTCGTGGCAACGTCCGGCGTCGAGTAGCCTGGCAGGCCGATGGTCGGCACGCCGCCGTCGGGCACGTTGTTTTGGTCCACGTGCAGGTAACTGGCCGTGATGCGCGTCGGTTTACCGATGCCGAAGGTGACGGTGGGCGCGAAGGCCCAGCGCTTGTTGGTGACTTCATCGCGCGCCGGGTTGCCGCTATCCTGCGTCATCAGGTTCAGGCGCAAGGCCGTGCCTGTATCGCTGTCGAGGATGCGATTCCAGTCGGCCGTGGCGCGTTTCTGCTTGCCGCTGCCCGCCGTCAGCAGGGAGTTGAAGGTGTTCGCCATGCTGGCCGTTTTGCTGACCAGGTTGATCGAACCGGTGGGCGAACCTCGGCCGCTGTCCGTGCCCGCCGGGCCCTTCAGTACATCGATCTGTTCGATGTTGAAGACGTCGCGCGAAATGGAGCCCACGTCGCGCACGCCATCGACATAGATGCTGCCGGACGAATCGAAACCGCGCATGTAGACGGCGTCGCCCGTGTTTGTGTTGCCGTTTTCGCCGAGGAAGAAGGTACCGACGCCTGGCGTGTTGCGCAGTGCGTCCGTCAGGGTCAGCGCGCCTTGCTGTTCGATCAATTCCTTCTTGATCACGACGATGGTTTGCGGCGTATTGACCAGCTCTTCCGTGTATTTCGGCGATGAGGCTTTTTCGGCCTTGAAATCATTTTCCTTGGAGCCCACGACCTTGATTTCGTTCAGGGTTTGCTGCGATGCCGGGACGCTTTGGCCGGCCGGGTCGGCCGCCTGGGCGGCGACGGGCAGCAGCATCACGGCCAGGGCGGCGCCGATGTGCTGGTTGAAACGGGTTGGTGCGTGTTTGCGGCTCTTGATTGCCATCTTGCTCTCTCGATAAGGTCAGGGTAGTGGTTCCTGGCTGGCTCTGCGACGCGGTGTGTTGGCACGCGGGCAAGTGGCTGGCGATGGAGACGGAATAGGCGGTATTGTAATAACTGGGCGCTATTTCGTAAATGAGAATCGTTATCAGTATCGTTTACGCAACGGATTGGGCGTGCCGCAAAAAAAACACTGTCATGGCGCATGAATGCTTGCTTTGCTGCCTGGCCGCTGCTATGTGCGCAAGCGTTCTGGAGCGGGAGTATGATGAGCAACCTTTACAAATCTCCGCCCAGCATGCTGCAGACTCCCGATGCTTTTGTCCCCCTGATCGACGTACCCGAACCAACCCCGGCCGCCGACCAGACGCTCACCTTTGTCTTCCACCGCGGGCGCTTGCTGTTGCGTACGCCGGAACTGCTCCTGCCCACTGCCGTCGAGGCGGCCGCGCTCGATATCGACTTGCGCCGCGCGCAGCCCGTGGGCCTGTGGCAGGGCCGCTATTGCCAGACCGTCTGGACCGATGAGGAGCTGCTGCCCGCCGACAGCGGCCTGGCTTGGCACGGCATGCGCTCGCTGTTCCATGCCGTCGATGATGCTTTCCTGGGTCTGGCCAGCCGCGCCGTGCAACTGGCCGAGTGGGCGCGCACGCACCGTCATTGCGGCGTGTGCGCCACGCCCATGCAGCGCAAGCGTGGCGAACGCTGCTTCACATGCGCCGCCTGCGGCATGCTCGCGTATCCGCGCATTTCGCCGGCCATGATGGTACTCATCCGCAAGGGTGAGCAGGTACTGCTGGCTATGCACAAGCACTCGCCGTCGCAGCGTTTCAGTCCGCTGGCCGGTTTCCTGGAAGCGGGTGAATCGATCGAAGAAGCCGTGCACCGCGAAGTGATGGAAGAGGTGGGTTTGCGCGTGCACAATCTGCAGTACTTCATGAGCCAGTCCTGGCCGTTTCCCCATTCGCTGATGATCGCGTTTACGGCCGATTACCTCGATGGAGAGATCCGCCTGGACGAGGACGAGATCGCCGAGGCGCGCTGGTTCGGCCCCGGCGAGGCGTGGCCGGAAGCGAGCTCCAGCGTGTCGATTTCGGCGCTGCTGGTGAGAGCGCACCGTCCGCCAGCGGCATAGGAAAGCCGGGGCCGCTCGGGCAGCTTGCCGCATTTTCTATATACTGGCGGCAATTGAAAATTTTAGGGTGGTTTAGCATGTCTCAAGAAGAATTCTCCGAAAACGACTGGCGCCGGCTGATCAGCAGCTTTGGTGAAGATCCGCAGCGTCCTGGCTTGCTGGAAACGCCGATGCGAGTGGCCAAGGCGTGGAAGCACTGGACGTCCGGTTATGGCCAGGATCCGGTGGATTTGCTGAAAGCCTTTGAAGATGGCGCGGAACAGTACAACGAGTTGATCGTCGTGCGCGGCATCCCCGTCTACAGCCATTGCGAACACCATCTGGCACCCTTCTTTGGCAAGGCCACCATCGGCTACGTGCCCAATGGCAAGATCGTCGGCCTGTCGAAACTGACGCGCCTGGTCGATTGCTTCTCCAAGCGTCTGCAAGTGCAGGAACGCATGACGATGCAGATCGCCAATGCCCTGATGGAAGTGCTGGAACCGAAATCGGTGGGCGTGGTCGTGCGCTGCCGTCACCTGTGCATGGAAAGCCGCGGCATCCGCACGCCGGGCGAAGAAACCATCACCTCGGCCATGCTGGGCGAGATGCAGCCGAACCTGGCGCTGCGCACGGAGTTCCTGGCGCTGGCACGCGAAAGCTGATTTTTCAGCGACGATGCAGGACGAAGGCGGCATATGCCGCCTTTCTTATGGTCTTCCAGATTCCCGTTCCGCCAGGTAGCGCGCCGGTGGCTTGCCCACCGCCTTGCGGAACATGGTGACAAAACCGCTGGTGTTTTCATAGCCCAGTTCCAGCGCCACGGCTTTCACGCTGTGGCCTTGTGCCAGCCCTTGCAAGGCAAGGATGACGTGCAATTGCCGGCGCCAGCGGCCCACGCTCATGCCCATTTCTTCCAATGACTGCCGGGTCATGCTGCGCTCGCTCATGCCGATGCGGCTGGCCCATTCGGCCAAGGTGCTTTTATCGGCGGGTTGCGCCAACAGCAGGGCGGCCAGGCGGCGCAGGCGCGCATCGCGCGGTATCGGCAAATGTAAGTCTTCCACCGGCGCCGCGGCCAACTCATCGAGCAGGGTGGCCACCAGGCGTTCCTGCGCGCCGTGCAGCGCATACAAGGTGGGAAAGCAGGCCGCCTTGGCGATCAGTTCGCGCAGCAAGGGCGAGACGGCCACGGTGCAGCAGACGGCCGGCAGGGCCGGCGCCATGGCCGGCTCGACAAACAGGCAATAACATTCCGCCTCGCCCACGCCCTGCGCCGCATGCATCAGGCCGCCCGGTATCCACACGGCGCACTGGGGCGGCACGATCCACACGCCGCTTTCCACTTCGCAATGAATCACGCCCCGCGTGGCGTACAGCAGCTGTCCCTTGCGGTGCTGGTGCGGCGCCTGCTCCACATCCTCGCGCACGCTGGCCAGGCCCACGGCCAGCAGCGGCCGCAGCACGCCATCGACGTCGAAATCGATGGTGACGGCGGCTGCGCCCAGCCGCGTAGGGAGCAGATCGGGCAGGAGAAGATGGGGCATGGGACAACTTTGGCTGGATTGAATAATATCGTGGCTATTTTATGCAATGACGCGCAATGCCGCCAACGGTATCGTATGTGCATCCGCAGCCCCGCTTCAACGGCAACCGCCGCCGCCAGTGTTCTGATGAAGGCCAGGAGGAACGGCAACCCCCTTTGAAGGAGTCTCCCATGCAACTCGATATCACCGATTTCCCCCTCGTCTGGATCCGCCGCGATCCTGCCGCACACCGCCACGACGATGCCTTGTTCGCCCAGTTCGAGGCCCTGCTAGCGCGCCAGCAGGCGTTTGTCATTCTCAGCGAAGAAGGTCTGGACGAGGACGGGCATGCGCATCCGCAGGAAGAGCGCAAGCGCGCCGTGCTGTGGATGAAACGGCACAAGGCCGCCCTGCGCGCGTATATCCAGGGCATGGTGCTGGTCGAACCGAGCGCGGCCAAGCGCCTGGCGGGCAAGGCCTTTGCCGTCATGTTTGGCCAATTCTGGGGCTATCCCCTGCATTTCGGCACCAGCCGCGACGACGCGCTCGACATCGCGCAGCATTTGATCAAGGCGTGGCTACCGCCGCAACTGCCGTCAGGCAACGGCAGCCAGGCCGCACATCAGTAGCGATAATCGTTTACAAAATGCTTGGTGAAGTTGTACTTGCTGCCGCCGTCGAGTAGGTCGACCAGGCGTTTCGGCGCCGAGGCCGACATGAAGGCGTCGGCTGCGCCGCCCGTGCTGCGGAACTTCATGCCGGGGCTGAGGATCTGGTTGGCGCCGACTCTCAGGTGCTGGAAGCTCTTGGTCTTTTCATTGTTGAGGATGAAGTGCAATTCCTGCTTGAAGGTCAGGAAGGGAATCTTCAACCACCAGCCTTCGTCCGTGCCATAGCTGGCGACGCTGGAAAAATGCGTGTTCTTGTCCGTCAGGGTGGGTTTGCCCAGGCGGTCGTTGATGCGTTTCATGGCTTCATTCTTGGTCATGCTGTTCTTTCGCGATTCGATCTATCCGGCGTGCATTCTGACACAGGCGCGCCGCGACGTGCCGCGTATTGCATCAGAGTAGCAAAATCAGCGAGCCGAGCACGATCAGGCCACCGCCGGCCGCCGCTTTCAGGGTGAACGGCTCGCCCAGCACCAGCCAGCCAGCCAGCATCACCAGCGCCACGCTGAGCTTGTCGACGGGCGCCACCAGCGAGACAGGCCCCAGTTGCAGCGCGCGGAAATAGCATAGCCACGACAGTCCCGTGGCCACGCCCGAAGCGATCAGACAGGTCCAGCCCACCCAGTTGCCCCCGCTGGGGCGCTGCCACTCTGCGCGCAGCGAGATGATGGCCGTCACCAGCAGGATGACGCCCGTGCGTATCAAGGTGGCCATGTTGCTGTTCAGATGGGCCACGCCCAGCTTGCCCAGAATGGCCGTCAGGGCCGCAAACACGGCCGACAGGATGGCAAAGCCTTGCCAGGTAAACGTGGTCGACATGGGACTCCCTGCGCGGTGAAGAATTGCAGTGACTGTAGCGTAAAAGAATGGCGGCCGCTGCCAACATTTTTATTGCAACGCAGCATCAATTCTCATCAATTGTTGCAACCCATTTACAACACCGGGAAAAAAACATTGCTTGCCGGCATTGTAAAAAATGGTAGTTCGAGCGTATGCTGGAGACGTCTGAACGGTGCCGCCAGAGCACCGTCGCCGCCGCATTCCTGGCCTGCAGAGCTGGAAGCAGGCCACGCCCCTTCGCCGCACAATAGAGAGTTGGAGACACAGCATGAAGAAATTGACGTTCCAGCAGAAGTTATGGATCCCCCTGATTTGCAGCCTCTTGTGCATCACCGTTATTTTTGTCTATAACGCCCTGGAAATCCGCAAGATCCGCATCGAAGAGCGCAGCGCCGACCTGAGCAATGCCGCCGACCTGGGCCTGGGCGCCGTCAAGATGTTCGGCGACCTGGCCGCCAGCGGCGCCTTGACGAAGGAAGAAGCGCAAAAGCAGGCGACTGCCGTCATCAAGAGCATGCGTTTTGGCGAGACTGGTTATTTGTCCATCATCAACCTCGATGCCGTCGTCGTGATGAATCCCGCCGCGCCGCAAACCAACGGCAAGAACATGTCGGACTTCAAGGATGCCAACGGCACCTATCTGTACCGCGACATCGTTGCCGTCGGCAAGAGCGATGCGGGCAAGGGCTTCGTCCACTATTATTTCCCCCGTCCGGGCCAGAAAACCCCCGAACCGAAGATGAGCCGCGTGGTGGCCTACAAGCCGTGGGCCTGGACCCTGGTGGTGGGCGTGTATATGGACGATATCGACGCGGCCTTCCGCCAGTCGCTGATCAACTCGCTGGGCGTGCTGGCGCTGGTGTGCGCGCTGCTGGCCGCCGTCGTCGTGGCGATCAACCGCAGCCTGCGCCATGCGCTGGGCGGCGACCCCGAGTATGCAGCCGACGTGGCGGAAAAAATTGCCAACAACGACTTGAGCGGCAACGTGCGCACGCACGCCAACGACCGCCACAGCGTGCTGTACGCGATGAAAACCATGCAGGCCAACCTGGTCGATGCGATCAGTGAAATCCGCCACAGCGCCGAGACGATCGCCACGGCATCGAGCGAGATTGCCAGCGGCAATATGGATCTGTCGGCGCGCACGGAAATGCAAGCCAGTTCGCTGGAAGAAACGGCGGCCTCGATGGAGGAATTGACCTCGACCGTGACGCAAAACGCGGGTAACGCCGTGCAGGCGAATGAACTGGCGCAGTCCGCTTCCGCCGTGGCGCGCCAGGGCGGCGCCGTGGTGGCGCAAGTGATCGGCACCATGGACACCATCAACGCCTCGTCGCGCAAGATCGTCGACATCATCGGCGTCATCGACGGCATCGCCTTCCAGACGAATATCCTGGCATTGAATGCGGCCGTGGAAGCGGCGCGCGCCGGCGAGCAGGGCCGCGGCTTTGCCGTGGTGGCGTCGGAAGTGCGTAATCTGGCCCAAAGATCCGCTGGCGCAGCGAAGGAAATCAAGGAACTCATCGGCGCTTCCGTCGACAGCATCGCGGCCGGCAGCACCCTGGTCGCACAGGCGGGCACGACCATGGATCAGGTGGTGGCCAGCGTCTCGCGCGTGACCGACATCATGGCCGACATCACGGCCGCCTCGCACGAGCAAAGCACGGGCATCGGCCACGTCAACCAGGCGATTACGGAAATGGATAGCGTGACGCAGCAGAATGCCGCACTGGTGGAAGAGGCGGCGGCGGCGGCGTCCAGCATGCAGGACCAGGCGGCCGTGCTGGCGCAACTGGTGGCGCGCTTCAAACTGTCGGCGCAGGAGCCGGGGACGGCGCCGCGCCTGGCGGCGAGCTCGGCTGGCGCGCCACGCGCCGTGGCGAAAAAGCCGCTGCGCAGCCTGGCGGCGCGCTGATTTACTGGGCTGGCGCCGCCGCTTGCGGCGCCGGCTCGAATTCCAGCTTGTCATCGACGACCACGAATTGCCCGACCGGCTGGCCCAGGTCGGCTTTCGGGTCGTTTTCCATTTCGGTCAGATCATTGCAGGTAGTCGTTTCCGCCTGCCACAGTTGCTTGCCCATACGGATATTCCACCGGCCATCGCCGGCCGCAAACAGCTCGACCTTGATGTCGGCGGGTGCATCGGTCGAGAGGATATGCAGGCGCTGGCATTGCGGTAGATTGGTGGCCATCAGCTGCACTTCCACGGTATCTTGCCAAAAATAACGTTGCTCGCGGCGCACGGTCAGGGAATGGTCTTGCCCATCGAACATGTAGATGGCGAAGTCCTGGACACAGCCTGACAGCAGGACGGACAGCATGACGATCAGGAGTTTGCGCATGGTCGGCTTTCTTGGTTTGTTCTCTGGAATGTCGGGATGCCTGCGTGACGGCGCTAGTGAATGCTTGCCTTGCTTGGGCGCCGTCTTGTTTTTCGCTTACGTGGCATTATATCCATGCATATCAGTTGCGGCGCGACAATAGTTAGGCCAAGTTCGCCTGCCCTACTTATCTACCTGGAAAGACCACGATGATCGACCTGTATTACTGGACCACGCCCAACGGGCACAAGGTGACGATGTTCCTGGAAGAAGCAGGCATCCCCTACAACATCATTCCCGTGCATATCGGCAAGGGCGAGCAGTTCAAGCCCGAGTTTCTCGCCATCGCGCCGAACAACCGCATTCCCGCCATCGTCGACCAGGCGCCGGAAGATGGCGGCGCGCCCTTGTCCCTGTTCGAATCGGGCGCGATTTTGCAATACCTGGCCGAGAAAAGCGGGCAATTCCTGCCGGCGGACGTGCGCGGCCGCGCCGAAGTCATGCAGTGGCTGTTCTGGCAAATGGGCGGCCTTGGCCCCAT
Source organism: Janthinobacterium lyxosi (assembly GCF_051380665.1). Taxonomy (NCBI): domain Bacteria; kingdom Pseudomonadati; phylum Pseudomonadota; class Betaproteobacteria; order Burkholderiales; family Oxalobacteraceae; genus Janthinobacterium; species Janthinobacterium lyxosi. The sequence goes on along the minus strand of NZ_JBNYXM010000026.1, from coordinate 65,302 downwards.
GGCCGGGCAGAACCACCATTTCGTGCAATATGCGCCCGAGCCCATCGAGTACGCGATCACGCGCTACGTCAACGAAACGAACCGCCTGTATGGCGTGCTGAACAAGCGCCTGGCAGACCGTGCCTTCGTGGCCGGCGATACCTATACCATCGCCGACATGGCGATCTACCCGTGGATCGTGCCGCACCAACGCCAGCGCCAGAAGCTGGAAGATTTCCCGCACCTGGCGCGCTGGTTTGTAGCCATTGCCGCCCGCCCGGCCACCGTGCGCGCGTATGCCCGCGCGACCGAAATCAATGTGCAGCCCACCGTCAGCGGCGATGCGAAAAGCGTGCTGTTCGGCCAGACGGCGAAAACCGTCGGCTGATATTTTTGTCATCTTCGCAGCCGGTTTGCGGGCGTAGAATAGGGCATTCCTATGAAGAAAGCCGCCATGCGCATCCTGGTAATCGAAGACGAACCGAAGACGGGCGATTATTTGCTGCGCGGCCTGGCCGAGTCCGGCTTTACGGTCAGCCTGGCGCGCAACGGCCGCGACGGCCTGCACCTGGCCAGTAGCGACACGCCCGATTTGATCGTGCTCGACGTGATGCTGCCCATCATGGATGGTTGGCAAGTCTTGCGCGCGCTGCGCCTGCAGGAAGGCGGCGCGGACGTGCCCGTGATCTTCCTGACGGCGCGCGACGAAGTGCAGGACCGCGTCAAAGGGCTGGAACTGGGCGCCGACGATTACCTGGTGAAACCGTTCGCGTTTGCCGAGCTGGTGGCGCGCATCCGCACCCTGCTGCGGCGCGGGCCACCGCGTGAAGATGACGTGATCCGCATCGGCGACATGGAAATCGATGTGATGAAACGCAAGGTCAGCCGGCAAGGCCAGCGCATCACCCTGACGGCCAAGGAATTCGGCTTGCTGCATTTATTGGCGCGGCGCCAGGGCGAGGTCTTGTCGCGCTCCATCATCGCTTCGCAAGTGTGGGACATCCATTTCGAGAGCGACACCAACGTCATCGACGCGGCCATCCGCCGCCTGCGCAGCAAGCTCGACGACCCGTTCGAACCCAAGCTGATCCACACCTTGCGGGGCATGGGCTATGTCTGCGAATTGCGCGTGCCGCTGGCTCCCGACCATGGCGCCGCCACATGAAGCTGGCGCAACTGCGCCGTTCGCTGACGCTGCGCGTCACGCTCGTCTTCGTGCTGATCGTGGCGCTCGTGTCGGCAGGGCTGGGCATGCATCTGTACCGTTCATTCGTGGCGGAAATCGAGCGCCGCGACGACATTTTGTTGCTGGGAAAATTGCGCCAGATCCAGCAGCTGCTGGGCAATGCGGGCACCCTGGACATCATCCGCGAGCGGCCCCAGTATTTCCGCGACACCATGAGCGGGCAAGAAAATTCCTTGGTTCGCATCGTGCGCGCCGATGGCACGCGTTTGATCGATGTCAATCCGAACGGCGAGACGGTGGCGCATGCTGTTCCCGTGGCCGTCGATGCGCCCGTGACGGACAGCGCCATCGTCAGCTGGACCAGCCGCGACGGCTATCCGGCCAGAGTCGTGGCGGCCAGCGCGCGCATCGGCGAGCCCGCGCAGATGGCTGATATTGCCGTCGCCCGTGTCTACGGCGACCGCACGGCCATGTTTGCCGCCTACCGCTGGCAGATCGTCGTGTCGGTGGCCGTCAGCGCGCTGGTGGCGGCGATTCTGGCCAGCGTGATGTTGCGGCGGGGATTGCGACCGCTGCGCAATATCGCCGCGCACGCGGCCCTCGTGCGGCCCGGCAAGCTGGAGCAGCAACTGGAGGCGCGCGGCGCGCCGACGGAACTCTTGCCTTTGATCCAGGCGCTCAACGCCATGCTGGCCCGCTTGCAGGAAGGCTATGCGCGGCTGTCGCAGTTTTCCGCCGACCTGGCGCATGAATTCCGCACGCCCGTCACCAATTTGCTGGGGCAAAGCCAGGTCATGCTGGCCCGTCCCCGCAGTGCGCAGGACTATGAACAGCTGGTGTCGTCGAATGTGGAAGAGCTGGAACGGCTGTCGCGCATGATCGACAGCATGCTGTTTTTGGCGCGCGCGCAGCAGGATGAGATGATCCTGATTAAGCAAGCCTTGCCCGTGCAGGACGAGTTCTTGCGCCTGGCCGATTTCTTTGAAGGCCTGGCCGAAGAGCGAGGGCTGGCGCTGGCTTGCCACGGCAGCGGCGCAGTGACGGCCGAGCCGCAACTGCTGCGCCGCGCGCTGGGCAATTTGCTGTCGAACGCCATCCGCCACGCGGCGCCAGGCAGCACGATTTTGCTGCGTTCGCACACGACAAACGAGGGCGTGGAATTGAGCGTGAGCAACCTCGGCCCCGCCATCCCCGGGCGCCACTTGCCGCACCTGTTCGAGCGCTTCTATCGCGCCGATCCGGCCCGCAGCGACTCGGCCGCCTCCACGGGCCTGGGGCTGGCCATCGTCACGGCCATCATGCAATTGCATGGCGGCAGCGCGACGGTCGCGTCCGACGCGGCCGCCACGACGTTTACCCTCGTTTTCCCCGTTTAGCCCATTTCGACAAGAAACTCATGCATGCCCGTATGCGCCAACTGCGCGCAGGCGGGTGCAAAGTGCGGCAACTGTCCCCACAGCAGCGGGTTGCCGACGATGTACACATAGTGTTGCGCGCGCGTCAGGGCCACGTTGAGCAGGTTCGGCGTACTGGCCGCCCATTGCGCGGCGCCGGCCGTGCTGTCGTCGGCGCCGAGAATCAGCATCACCACGCTTTGCTCCTTGCCCTGGAAGGTGTGCACGGTGCCCACCATCTGGCTGCTCCACTGGCGCAATTCACGCGCCGTCGGCGCCTTGCCGTAGCCTAGGCGGCGGTCCCAGTCCATATCGACGATGCGCGCGCGCAATTCTTTGCGCACGGCCTTGAACGGCGTAATCACATACATGTCGGGCAGCTTGCCGTCGCGGCGATACAGTTTCAGCAGCACTTCCAGCACGAAATCGAGCTGCACGGGCACCACCTGCTTGTAGCTGACGGGGCCGGTGGCGTCGATCCAGCGGCTGGGGCCCCGCGTGAGGCCCCGTGCGCCGGCCGGCGGCGTGCGGTCAGTTAAGCCGTAGACCATCTTGTCTTCGTAGGCGATGCTGTTGACCAGCGAGAACATCGGTTCCACGCAGCGGCGGTGCACGCGCAAGGGGCTGCCTATCCACAGCGGCTGTGCGCTATTGGCGCCGACAGTCGCGCCGTAGCGGTTGGCCTTGTCGGCCAGGGTCTGCACGGAAACGGAGGTTGGTGCGTAACTGCCATCTTGCGTGTGTGGCGACAGGGCCGACAAGGTTTGCACGAGGCGGACCGGTACCGTGAATACGGGTTCGATCTGCAGCGGGTCGCCCACGACGACGGCACGCTTGGCGCGCCACAGGCTGCCCAGCGCCGCTTGTGGTGGAGCTTGTCCCGCCTCGTCGATGAACAGCCAGCCCAGCGATTCAGGGCCCATGCCCTGGAACTGGCGCGCGAACGAGGCAAACGTGGTCGACACGACAGGCACCACCATGAACAGGCTTTGCCACACCATGGCGATATGCGACTGGTCATAGGCGCGCTTGTTTTTCAGCAATTTCGACACAGCCAGCAAGTTGCCGCCAAAGCCGGGTCCGCCTTTTTTTGCTACTTCCGCCAGCCACGCTTCGTGCAGGGCCAGGGCCTTGGCGAACAGGCGCGAGCGCAGGCGCGCCAGGGCCGGTTCATGCCACAGGCCGGCTATCTGCAGCGCGTCCCCGTCCAGCTCGTCCAGGGTCGCCGGCGCGATAATGGTCGGGAAACGCATGCGCGCGCGGCGCAGCAGTTCCGTGCTGTCATCCCATTCGCGCTGGCGCGACTGCGCCGTGCGCAGGGCGATGTGCAGGCTGTTGCGGGCGCGCTCGCAGCGCGGCTCCAGCTCGCCTTTCAGCAGCAGCTTGATGGCGGATACGTCGCGCGCGGCCTGGCGCTGCGCTTCGGCGTTGGCGACGACGGCGTCCTTGTAGGCGCGCGCCGGTGCCGTGCGTAACAAGCGGGCGAAAAAGCCGGGCTGCGTCAGCGCCACCAGGCGTTCTTCTTCCAGCAATTCCTTTTTGCTGGCGAGCAGGGTGTCCTGCTGCGCCAGCGCGGCGGACAGGGCGCCATTCGCCGCATCCATCTCTTGCTCGGCAGCAATCAGCGTTTGCTGGCTGGCCTGGATGAAGTCGTTTTCCGTGCAAGTGCCCACGGCTTGCCACAGGGCTGCGTACTGGGCATGCTCGGCCAGGGTCTTTTCCACCAGGTGTTCCGTCTCGCGAAACTCGCGCGCCGCCTGGGCGAAGCTGACGCCCTGGTAGCTGGACAGCCACTGGCGGATATTTTGCGCGTTCGGCGTCTTGCGCGCCGTGCTCTTGTCCCAATCGTCGTCATAAAAATTACTGACGAAGCGGCGGCGGTTGGCGCTATTGCCCAGCGCACAGGACATCAAGCCCCATGGCGCCTCAGCATCGCTCAAGGCGCGGTTGGCGCCATTGCCATCGGCCACTACCCTGCGCGCGACGCTTTCAAAGTAACGCGTGCGCGCCCATTCCTTGCCCAGCTGTTTGGGTTTCGGCAAGTCGCCGGAAATGTTTTCCACCGCCGCATTGTTGGACGAGGCGACGACCATTTCAAAGCCCGTCAGTTCCGGGCGCAAGCGGGCGATGGTGATCGGGTCGCGCACGCCCTCGAAGGCCACGGCCACCTTGCCGATGAAGGCGTCGCCGGCGCGGTCCAGGCAGGACAGTACGCTGGCGCGGCGCACGATGTTGTCGGCGAACAATTCGCGCAACAAGGTCGTCTTGCCCGTGCCGGGCGGACCGTTGACGGAAAAGATGCCCCGCTCGCTCAAGCCCGTGCGCGCGCCGTGGATGGCGAACTGCTGCATCAGGCTCATGGCGTAGCTGGCGTCCTCCAGCCAGTGTCCGCGGTTCATATTGGCCGGATTGAGCATGGCGGCCAGCGCCTGGCGTCCGGCCGGGCTGTACAGGTCGATGCGCTCGTCCTGCGCCAGCGGCGTCAGGTAGGCGGCGACAGTCGCGGGCAGCTTGCCGCCGCGCAAGGCGCGAATGATCTGTTCCAGGTCATCGAGGTAAAAACTGTTGAGGATATCGATGCTTGGCTCCACCGCGTCGCCAAAGTTCAGGCTGCGGTTCTGGCTGGCGTCAGCCAGGTCCGCCTCTTCCACGGCGGCGCGTTTCTTGCGCGTGCGCAATTCGAGCACGGCCAGCGGCTGGCCTGCGGACGGGTGGAAACCGGCCCAGTCGCGCAGCAGGTCGGCCAGGGCCGCGATTTCCATGCCGGACAGGGGCGCCGAGACATTGCCCGCTTCGTCCGTCACTTGCTGCGGGACGCGGGCAGCGGCGAAGTTGCGCAAGCTGTCTTGCAGCGCCAGCTGGCTGTCGCTGAAGGCATCCAGGCTCAGGCCGGACCAGTCCGGCGTGCGGGCGCGGCCCAGCGCCCACGGCAAGGTCGAGACGGACACGGGATCGAACTGCGGCTCGCCCAGCGCATTCAGGGACAGGCGGGCAAAGCACGAGCGTCCGGCCAGTTCCGTTTTTTCTGTTTCGGCGATGTTTTCCGGTCCGCTGGCTGGCGGGCAAGCCTTGTTGATTTCGGCCTTGTCGAACACGCCGAGGAACAGCGAAAAGCCGTCGATTTCGCGGTCGGACGGTACTTGCCATTGCGTGGCGAACTGCAGCGGCAATTGCGCCAGCTGTTCGCGGTGCAGGAGACGCACGGTGGACTGGTCTTCAACGTCCGTGATTTGATTCAGGTCAAACGGGATAAAGAATTCGATCTTGTGCCAATACTCCAGGATAGCCAGGAGGCGCTGCTGTTCTGCCTGATTCATGATGACCAATATTTTGTAAAGCGAGCGAGGATTGTAAAGCGTATGCGCGCTGCACGTTTTGCACTTTCGCCTATTGCGCGGGCTTTGCCGCAAAAAAAGTTGGCCTGTCGCTGGAATGAAGCCGGACGGCAACTTCCTACGTCTCTTTATCGTTGACAGCTTGTCATTTTCACTGTTACTGTACTGTCTGTAATAGTACAGTGGAGCCATGCCATGAACCGTCGCAGTCCCTTGATGCTACAGATCGCTACAGGCGATCCGCGTCCCATCCACCGTCAGATCGTTGACGGCGTACGGCGCCTGATCGCCAGTGGCGAGTTGACGCCGGGCGCGAACTTGCCCAGTGTCCGTGGCCTGGCCTTGCAGCTGGGCATTAATCCGAACACGGTCGCCAAGGCTTACAGCGAACTGACGGCGGAGGGCTGGCTCGATGCGCGCGCGGGCCTGGGCTTGTTCGTGGCTGCACCGCGCCAGCGCCTGTCCGAAGAGGAACGCGCACGGCGTCTGGACGAGGCCTTGACCCGCTTCGTCGGCGACGTCATCGCGCTCGACTATCCCGCTGGCGTGGTGCTGGAGCGGGTAGCGGGCGAACTGGCATTGTGCGCTCCCAAGAAGACCGCTTGAGAGCGCCCGATGACGACTGAACCCATCTTGCAGACCGACAAGTTATCGCTGCGCTTCAAGGGCAAGCATGCACTCGACCAGCTCAGCCTGAGCGTGGCGCGCGGCGGCATCCATGCCATCGTCGGCGCGAATGGCGCTGGCAAGTCCTCGCTGTTCCGCGTGCTGCTGGGCTTCGAGGCGGCTACCGGAGGCAGTGCCCGTATCCTCGGTTGTGACTGCGCCCGGCTGACGCCGGACTTGCGTGGACGCATCGGCTATGTCAACGAGGAGCACACTTTGCCCCTGTGGCTGACGATCGATGAACTGACGGCCATGCAACGTCGCCTGTATCCGGGCTGGAATGAGGCACGCTATTGCTGCGTGTTGCGCAACTTCAATGTACTGCCTGGCCAACGCATCGCGCAGCTGTCACGTGGCGAACGTGCCGGCGTGAACCTGGCCCTGGCGCTGGGGCAAAGTCCCGAACTGCTGATCCTCGACGAACCCACGCTGGGCCTCGATGTGGTGGCTAAGCGCCTGTTCCTGGGAGCCATGATGGAAAGCAGCTATAGCGATGGCATGACCATTATTTATTGCTCGCACCAGATGGAAGAAATCGAGCGCGTGGCCGACCAGCTGATCATTCTCGAGCGCGGACGTTTGTTGCAGGTTTGCGCACCGGACGTGCTGTGTGAGCGGGTGCTGCTGTGGGTGGCCGAGTTTCCCTTCCTGCCACCCGATACGAGCGGGCTGCCCGGCATCTTGCATACCGAACATATCGACGGCCTGAGCCACTTCATGGTGCTGGACCAGGGAGCGGAATTTGCCGCGCGCCTGCGCCTGCTGGGTGCGCGCAGCGTGCACAACATGCCCGTCAGCCTGGACCGCGCCATCAATGCCTTGCTGGCGCGCGGCCATATTTCCTCTACTAACCCCACGCTGCACGCGGCCTGAGAAAGACTTTTTGATGCGCGACCTGTACCTGAGTGAGTGCCGCCGCTACTTGCGGGCCACCCTGATCTTTGCTGCCGTCCATGTACTGCTGCAACTCTTCCTGGCCCGCCTCGGCAGCATCTTCCAGCAAGGCTGGCCCATGCAACTGGTCATCCTGGCCGTGTGCATGCTGGCAGGTCTGGGTCTTGCGCTGCATCAGATCGGCAGCTATCGCCAGCCCAGCCGCTGGCTGTGGCTGCTGCACCGGCCACTGGCTCCCGGCGCCATCCTGGCAGGGTTGATGCTGGCGTCGGCCACGCTGATCGCCCTGGCCATCGGCCTGCCGCTGCTGCTGACCGTGCTGGGTACTGATTTTCTGTCGCCGCGCACGGCCGACATGCGCCACTACCTGGCCGTGCCTTACCTGGCGATGATGACGCTGATTGCCTGGTTGTGCGGCGCCGCCATCATGATCAGCCGCCTGCGCTGTGCCTTCCTGCTTGTCCTGCTACCCTATCTGATGCTGATGCACGCGGCCAGCGCGGTCAGCCTGCTGCTGGCGACGCTGCCTTGCGCAGTGTTGTTGATGTGGAACGCGCACGCCAGTTTCACGCCCAGTCGCATGCCGCCTACCGGCGGTCGCACCGCCACGCTGGCGCAGGCGGTGCCCCTGGTAGTGGGCATGTATTGTCTGTTGCTGTGGGGGACGTTGGCGGTCTTTCACATCGCCCAGATTGGCCTGGGCCAGCATCCGCAGACGATGGCCATGCCGCCGGCTGGCGGCTACGCGGACGTGAGCCGCGCCGATGGCCGCAGCCTGATGCTGGCCGGCCTGGCCGGCGCCCAGGATGAGCGTGCGCCGCTGTGGCGGCGCCAGTTGCCTTTGCTCGAAGTGGGAACCTTGCAAGCGACGATCACGCGCTATGCCGTGCGACAGCAATTGTCGAACCAGAACGTACCGCCGCAGGCCGAACTGAGCGATCTGCAGCAGCGCCTGACCTTCAATCACGGCAGCATGCGTTTCGACGTGCACGACATGCGCACGGGCGCCCTCGTCAATCAGCTGGGGCTGCATGGACTGGGCGACTTGCAGGCGTTTCCCGGCGTACCCGTATTTGCCGGAAATGTGCTCACCGGCAACATGGTGCTGGTATTCGACCCGGCTGGCCATGCGCTACGGCTGCAGGCGCTCTTGCCGGCCGGCGAACAAGCCGTTGCGGCACCGAAGAAAATCGGCGAACGGGTGTATGTGCTCAGCAATGGTCACCTGCTCGCCTATGCGCCTGTCGCGGCGGCGCAACGCGGTGCTGCCGATATGGAAGTGTTCCGCCTGCCATTGCCTGTTCCGCTGAGCAACCTGGAGCGCGTTGACATTGCGCCATTGCTCGACGGTACGCTGGTTTCCATCACTGGTGGACGCGCCATGCAGTCAGGCGTGCCAGGCAGTACGCAAGCGTTGCTGTTCATCGACGCCAGCGGCCGTGCGCAGCCGGTCGCCACGCGCGCCATCGACCACGATTTTCCCCTGCTGTTCGAATACGCCGACTGGTGGCTCTCACCCGTGCTGCATGCGCTCGTCAATCTGCCGCAGCGGATGTATGCCGATGGCGCCGTGCCGGATTTGACCGAGGACGATGCCCGGCATGCCACCCGTCCGGCTGCCGTCTGGAGCGCCGCACTGCTGGCCGCTTTGCTCAGCGTAATGGGCGCGTGGTACTGGCGGCGTGCCGCCGATGTGCCGCGCATCTGGCTGCTGGCCTGCGCGCTGCTGGGGCCGCCCTGCCTGCTGACGCTGCTGATCCTGCATCCGCGCTCGCCAGTACCGCAGGCGCGCCCGCTTGCCGCTGCGTTGACCACATGATGGGCCTGGGCCTGGGCCACCGGTACTGTCTCTGGCGCGCTGTCGTGGCCCTGGCGGCTGGCTTGACTCTGGAGCAGGCCCTGGCGGCGCCCGGTGCCGTGACTGGGACCTTGACGTTGGCGCCATTGCTGGCACGCAATGCCGCGCTGCCGCCTGCGCCGCGCATTCCCAGCGATGCCTTCGAGCGTCGCCCGCGTCTGCATGCGGTACGCCTGTCGCCGGACGGGGCGTCGGTAGCGTATCTGGATGGTGAGGGGGCAAAAGCCAGCCTGCATGTGCTCGACACCCGCACGCAAGTGACCAGGCGCCTGCTGACGTTACCTGGGCAGGTGGCCTTGTTCTGGTCCGGCGACAGCAGCACGCTGTTCCTGGTCATGCAGGACGGCGTGTCGCTTGTATCCGTCGTCGACGGCACCAGCTACAAGCTGGCCGCCTTCGACGGCAGGGCCGAGCATCGTTTGTTCCCCGCAGACGCCGCTCACGCACGCCATGTGCTGATGTCAAGCTACCATGCGGCCAGCGGCGCTTATCGCCTGGAGCGCATGGATACACAAGGTCAACGCGAGTTGTTGTACCAGGGCGAACAACTCTCCGGCTTCCTGCTGGACGCCACGGGTCGCTTGGGCTTTGCCATGACCGTCGCCAGCGACGGCATGCGCAGCATCGCGCGTCGCCAGGCTGCGGGCTGGCAAGAGGTGTTGCGTTGCCAGCGCGTGGATGACTGCACGCTGGTGGCTGCTGCGCCTGATGCTTCCCGGCTGAGCATGCTCATGGCGCAACATGGCGACCGCAGCGTGCTGGTGGAGATTGATTTGGCGCAAGGCAAGCGTCGCGTCGTGCATGCCGACCACGCCGCCCTGGCGGATATCCGTCGGGTGATCAGTGATGCGGACCAGGGTACGCCGCTGTTTGCCCTGTTCGAATCGCCCATGCTGCACCATGCCGGGCTGACACGCTTGGCGCGCCGCGCCGTGGTGGATATCGACCGGCAATTCGGCCAGGGTGGCGTCTTCATCGAAGCGGCGCGAGGCGGGGCGACACTGTTGCTGACCGAGAGCGGATCACGCCTGAGCCAGGACCGTTATTGGCTGTACGACAGTGTCCGGCGCAGCACGCGCGAAATCCTGCAGGCGCAGCGCGCGGCTGGCCAGCCTTTGCCTCCAGGCCAGCTGGCGCAGACCAGCGCCATCCATTACCGGGCGTCAGACGGTGTGCTCGTCCATGGATATTTGACCTTGCCGCCCGGAAAGGTGGCGGCGTCGATGCCGCTGCTGACCTTGGTCCATGGCGGGCCGTGGGAACGGAGCAACGCCGCTTACGCACCACTGGTCCAATTGCTGGCGAACCGCGGTGTCGCCGTGTTCCAGCCGAATTTTCGCGCTTCCGTCGGTTATGGCCTGCATTACATGACGGCGGCCGGTGGCGACCTGGGTAACGGCCGCGTGCAGGCCGACATCGTTGATGGCGTGCGCTGGCTGCTGCGCCAAGGGGTGGGCAACCGGCAGCGCCTGGCCATTGCCGGCCATTCCTTTGGCGGCTATGCGACCTTGCTGGCGCTGACCCACACGCCCAGGCTGTTTCAGTTCGGCATGGCCATCGCGCCGTCGGCGGACTTCGCGCGCACCCTGCGCACCATCGCCAGCGCGCCGGGTGGCGACCCGGCATTACCGCTGCGTTTACAGGATCTGGGCGTGGACTTGCAGGATGGCGCTGCCATGTGGACGCTGGAGGCCGCCGCCCCCGTACGTCACACGGACCAGGTCAGCAAGTCGCTGCTGATCATGGCTGGCGCCAGGGATAGCACGGTGCAGATCACATCGGTGACCGATTATGTGGCCCGTTTACAGCTGTCCGGCAAGTCCGTCAGTCTGCTGGTCGATCCTGAAGAGGGGCACAATCCGCGCCTGCCCCTGTATCGTCAGGCTGCGGTGTATCTGCTAGAACAATTGCTGCAGCAGCATCTTGGCGGCCCGGCGCCAGCTGCACCGGGAGCGCAATTGGAGACCTACTTGCGGCAAACGCTGAAGGCGAACCGGGCTTTGCCAGCCCTGTTCGCCGTGCCGGGGCGGGACGCCCCCTTAAAGCCCATTAAAGTCCCTTAAAACTCTTCCCACTCGCTTTCGGCGCCAGCATTGCTGCGGCGTGCCGGTGCGGCGGCCACGGCCTGGCGCACGGCTGCCTTGCGGGCCACGGGGCGCGCTGGTGCTGGCGCCGGGATGCTGCTGCGGGCGGCGGCCAGCTTGACTGCGGGTTGAGATGCGGCAACGGCGTTGCCGGTTTTAAAGAAGCCCACCACGTGCGCCAGCTCGCCTGCCTGTTCCTGCATGCTTTGCGAGGCGGCCGCCGCTTCTTCCACCAGGGCCGCGTTTTGCTGCGTCACTTCATCCATCTGGGCAATGGCCATGTTGATCTGCTCGATGCCGATGGTCTGCTCGTGCGTGGCAGAGGTGATTTCGCCCATGATGTCGGTTACGCGCACGATGCTGTCGACGATGTCGCCCATGGTCTGGCCCGCTTCATTGACGAGGCGCGAACCTGTGTCCACGTTGGCGACGGAGGCGGCGATGAGTTCCTTGATTTCCTTGGCGGCCGAAGCCGAGCGGTGCGCCAGGTTGCGCACCTCTGTTGCCACCACGGCAAAGCCGCGTCCCTGTTCGCCGGCGCGCGCCGCTTCCACGGCCGCGTTCAAGGCCAGGATATTCGTCTGGAAGGCGATGCCATCGATGACGCCGATGATGTCGACGATTTTCTTCGACGACGCATTGATGGTGCCCATGGTGTCGACCACTTGCGCGACGATGCTGCCGCCGCGCACGGCCACTTCCGATGCGCTTTTTGCCAGCTGGTTCGCCTGGCGCGCATTGTCCGCGTTCTGTTTCACGGTCGAGGTCAGTTCTTCCATGGCCGACGCTGTTTCTTCCAGCGAACTGGCTTGCTCTTCCGTGCGTGACGACAGGTCGAGGTTGCCGGCGGCAATTTCGCCCGATGCCGTGGAGATCGCATCCGTGCCGTGGCGCACTTGCGCCACCACGCCCAGCAGGCTGGTATTCATGGCTTTCAAGGCGCCCAGCAGGCGGCCCGTTTCATCGCTGGAGTTGACGACGATGTGCGACGACAAATCGCCCGAGGCCACGGTTTCCGCCACGGCCACGGCTGCATTGATGGGATGGGTGATCGAGCGCGTGATGATCCAGGCAACAAAAGCGCCCAGCAGCACGGCCACGCTGCCCAGTGCAATCATGGAGGTGCGCGCGCTGGCGCTCAGCGTTTCGGCGTCTGTTGCCGCCTGCGCCGCCTGCTGAGCTTCATAGGCAACCAGGCTGTCGAGCGCGCCCAGCACGATCTTCAGGCTGGGTGCCGCCTGCTGCGTCAAAAAGGCGATCGCCTCTTCCGTCTGGCCCGCATTGCGCAGCTCGATGACATTGTTGTTCAGTGGTGCGCCCGATTTCAGGGCCGCGTCCAGGTCGGCCATCAGGGCAGTTTCCTTGTCCGTTGAGATTTTCTTTTGCAAGGTTTCCTTGGCGGCGCCGTATTTCTTGCGCGCTTCGCCGATTTTTGCCAGTTCCGCCTGCACCAGCGCTTCCGTCGGCGCCACCACCACGCTGGTGATCGCCAGGGTAATGTTGCGCACGTTGTCGCTCATGGTATTGGCGGCCGCCATCTTGACGTTCTTGTCGGCCACGATGTCGTGCGTGCGTGCGCTCAGTTGCCCCATGGAGTACAGGCCGACGAGCAAGACGGCCACCAGCAGGCCGAGGACGACAGCAAACCCGATCCCGAGCCGGGTGCCGATTTTGAATTGTGTGAATGACATGATTGCTTTCGTGGTACGGAAGTGAGGAAAAACGTCGACAGGCCAGGCGCCAGGCACGGCCATGCCTTGCCACTACGGGTTAATACGTAAGGGCGGCCAGCCTGTAATTGTTCCTCAAAATTCCGCACTGCAATACAAAAACTTGTATCAAATCCCCGAAAAGTTTGAAAATTGTTAGCAAATTAAATAAGTTGTCGTGTGGAAACAACGGGCGCGGCGCCAGCAGGCGTCGTCAGCTTTCCGCAAACACGTGGATGGCCAGGAAATCGATGAAGGCGCGCAGTTTCGGCGTCAGGTGGCGGCTGCTGGGCCACAGGATGCGGAAGGCGCCCGCGTGCTGGCGGTGCGCGTCCAGCACGGGGTGCAAGCGGCCAGCAGCGAGTGCCGCGCGTACGGCAAAGTCGGGCAGGGCGGCGATGCCCAGGCCGCTTTCGGCAAAGTGCAGCAGGGTTTCCACATTGTTGCAGTTGAGCAGGGCCGGCAAGCCGGCCGCCTGCAGGGCTGGCCACTCGGGCAGGGGCCAGGCCTCGACCTTGCCGCTGCTGGGAAACTTGTACAGCAAACAAGTATGCTGCACCAGGTCGGCCGGCAGCAGGGGCGTGCCGTGCTGCGCCAGATAGGCGGGCGCGGCCACCAACTGCAGCTGGAACTGGCCCAGCTGTCGGCTCATCAGGCGGCTGTCGGCGCTTTCGCCCGCGCGCACGACGGCGTCGTAGCCTTCCTCGATCACGTCGACCCGGCGGTCGCTGAAATCGAGATCGAGTTCTACCTGCGGATAGGCGCGCGCGAACGCGGCCAGCACGGGGTTGAGCAGGCTGCCCACCAGCGGCAGGCTGACGCGCAACCGGCCTTGCGGTGCGCTTTTGCTGTTGGATAACTCCCGCTCGGCCGCTTCGATCTCGCCCAGGATGCGCCGGCAGCGTTCGAGAAACACGGTGCCTTCGCTGGTCAGCGCGATGCTGCGTGTGCTGCGGTGAAACAGGCGCACGCCCAGGCGCGCTTCCAGCCGCGCAATGCTCTTGCCCACTGCCGAGGCGGAAATACCCAGCACCCGGCCTGCCGCCACGAAGCTGCGCATTTCCGCCGCCTGCACGAAGGCCGTGAATCCCGCCAGGTTATCCATTTTTTTCCTTTGATTGCGGATGCCAACGTCCGCACAAACAGAAACTATAGCCCATTTTTCTTTGATCGCACCTGCCTTACCTTGGCTGCTTGATCATTTGAAAGGTTCCGCCATGATTTACAACTTCTCTCCAGCGGCATTGTCCGCCCGCATCGATCCCCTGCTGGACACCGTGTTGCAGCAGCAGCGCCTGGTGGGCGCCGTGGTGCTGGTGCGCCAGCGTGGCCAGGAGGTGTACCGCCGCGCGGCCGGCTACCTGGACCGCGAAGCGGGCAGGCCCATGCGCGAAGACGCCGTCTTCCGCCTGGCGTCCGTCAGCAAGCCCATCGTTTCGACGGCCGCGCTGGCGCTGGTGGGGCAAGGCCGGCTGGGGCTGAACGACCTAGTGGCGCGCTGGCTGCCGTATTTTGCGCCGCGCCAGCCGGACGGCGCCGTGGCGGCGATGACCGTGCGCCACCTGCTTACGCACACAGCCGGACTCGACTACAGCTTCTTCCAGCCGCCGGGCGGCGCGTATGCGCAGGCGGGCGTGTCCGACGGCATGGATGCGTCGACCGTCAGCCTGGAAGACAACCTGCACCGCCTGGCCACCGTGCCGCTGGCGTATGCGCCGGGCGCGCGCTGGGCGTACTCGATTGCCACCGATGTGCTGGGCGGCGTGATCGAGCAGGCGGCGGGATTGCCGCTGGCGCAGGCGGTGGCTGCCCTGGTGACGGCGCCGCTGGCCATGCGCGACACGGGTTTTTTGGCTACCGATCCGGCGCGCCTGGCCGTGGCGTATGCAGACCGCGCAGCGGGGGAGTCCCGGCCGCGCCGCTTGCTGGACGAAGGCGAAGACCATCTGCCGTTTCTCGATGGCATGGCAGGTTTTAGCTTGTCGCCGGCGCGCGCCTTCGACGCACACGCGTACCCGTCCGGCGGCGCCGGCATGGTCGGCTCCGCCCCCGACTTCATGCGCCTGCTGGAAACCCTGCGCCTGGGCGGCGCGCCCCTGTTGGCGCCTGCGCTGGCGCGCCAGATGGGCGCAAGCCAGACGGGCGGCTTCGACTTGCCGTTCTGGCCCGGACGGGGCTTCGGCCTGGGGTTTACCGTCTTGACCGATCCGCAACTGGCCGCCACGCCGGAAGCGGCGGGCACGTGGCGCATGGGCGGCACGTATGGTCACTCGTGGTTTGTTGACCCGGCCCGCGAACTGTCCGTGGTGGCGTTCACGAATACGGCACTGGAAGGCATGGCGGGTCCGTTCGTGATGGAAATGTGCCAGGCGGTGTATGGCGTGGAGCAAGGGCAATGAAGCCCATCGTCTTCCTCGCGCTGGGCCTGTTCGGCGTGTATTGCATCGAGTTTGGCGTGGTGGGCATCCTGCCGATGATCATGCAGCGCTACGGCGTGACGGCCGCGCAGGCGGGATCGCTGGTGAGCCTGTTCGCGCTGGTGATCGCCGTGGGCGGGCCTTTCCTCGTGCTGCTGGCCACGCGCTGGCGCCGCAAGCGCGTGCTGGTCGTCTCCCTGCTGGTGTTCGCGCTGGCCAGCGTGGCCTCGGCGTATGCGCCCCGCTTCGAGCTGCTGCTGGCGCTGCGCATCGTGCCGGCCCTGTTCCACCCCATGTATTTCTCGCTGGCCATGGTGGCCGCCGTCGCCCTGTATCCGCCGCAGCAATCGGCGCGGGCCGGCGCGCATGCGTTTACGGGCACCAGCATGGGCATGGTGCTGGGCATCCCGTTGACGACGTGGATCGCCGCCCAGTATGGCTACGAGGCATCGTTCCTTGCCTGCGCGCTGGTGAATGCGCTGGCGGCGCTGGGTTTGTACCTGTTCTTGCCGGATACGCCGCGCGAGGCGCCGATGGCGTATGGCCGCCAGCTGGCCGTGCTGCGCAAGCCGGCCCTGTGGCTCAATATTGCCGCTGCCGTGCTGGTGTTTGCCGCCATGTTTGCCGTGTATGCGTATGCGGCCGCGTATCTGCAGCAGGAAGCGGGCTTGTCGGCGCGCCAGACGGGGCTGGCGCTGGTGGTGTTTGGCGTGGGCGGCGTGGCGGGCAATCTGTTTGCGGGGCGCCAGCTGGGCACGCACGTGCTGCGCACGGTGTTGCTGCAGCCCGTGCTGCTGGGCCTGGCGTATTGGCTGCTGTACCAGTATGCGGGCAGCGGCAGCGGCTGGGTGGCGCTGGCCGTGCTGCTGCTGTTCTGGGGCGCGGCGCACACGAGCGGGCTGATCGTCACGCAAGTGTGGCTCAGCAGCGAAGCGCGCGAGGCGCCCGCGTTTGCCATCGGCGTGTATATCGCCGCCATCAACCTGGGCGTGACAGTGGGTGCGCTGGCCGGTGGCATGGCCATCGCCCGCTACGGCATGCAGGGGGCGCTGGCCTGTGGCGCGCTGTTGGGTGTGCTGGCGCTGGGCTTGATCTTGCTCAAGGCGTGGCGCTACCGCTTGCCGTCAGTCCCCGATATGGTTGGGGATGCGAAACAGTAAATCCGTATCGCCGATGTCCACGCCCGCTTGCGACAGCAGCGTGCTGGCCTGGCCCCGGTGGTGCGTCTGGTGATTGAAGAAATGCATGAGCAGGCTGAAAAACTCGCGCCGGTTCGGCCCCTTGCTGTTGCGGTAGTCGAGCAAATGGTCCAGGTCTTCTTCCAGGAGGGTGGCGGCCCAGTCGATGATGAGCTGGTCCAGCCACAGCCGGTGCGCATGCATGGCGGCAAAATCCTCGGCCGCGAATAGAGGGTGTGTGAGCGAAGCGGGTGGCGTGATGGCGCGGATCGGGTCGAGCAGGGGAAAGCCGGCCGGGTGCTGCGCGTAGCGCTGCAGCCATAGCGTGTCGCCAACCATCACATGGTTCAGCGTGGCCAGCAGGGAGCCGAAAAAGGCGCCCCGCTCGCGTTGCAGTTCGCCGGGCGGCAGGCCGGCCGCCGCCGCGTAGACCTTGGCATTCATCCACTGGTTGTAATCGGCCATCAGGCAAAGGTGGGCGCAACGGCTCATGCTGGACTCCTTCAGTGGATGAATGACAATGTTAAACGGATTTCAAAAATGCGCGTATGCCAGCGAGCAACATTTCAATGGCCATCGCCGTCAAAATCAAGCCCATCAGCCGTTCAAACGCCGTCATGACCCTGGGACCCAGCGCCCGCTGCAAGCGTTCGGCGCACAGGAAGACGGCCAGCCAGACCACGGCCACGGCCGTCAGCCCCGCCACATGGGCGATGACTTCGTTCATTTCATGCGAGGAAAACAGTAGCACGGTCGCCAGTGCCGACGGGCCGGCCAGCGCGGGGATGGCCAGCGGCACGATGAACGGTTCGCCGCCCATCTCGTGGTCGCTATTGCCCGCGTTGGGCTGCGGAAACACCATGCGCATGGCGATCAGGAACAGGATCACGCCGCCGCCGATGCGCAGGGCCACTTCCGACAATTGCAAGGCGTTCAGGAAATGGCGGCCGAAGAACATAAACAGCAGCAAGATGCCGAAGGCGATCATGCACTCGCGCACCACGACTTTCCAGCGTCGCTCGACCGGTACCCGTTTCAGGGCATTGACGAACAGGGAAACGTTGCCGAACGGATCGGTGACAAGCAAGAGCAGGATAAAAGTCTGGAAGAAATTCTGTGTCATGGTGGCGTGAGAATGAGGTCAACACCGCTGCCAGGATGGGCGCGGTGCGATAAGGCTTGCGATGATAACAAGCGCGGCGACTCTCGCCCATGATTATTGATGCATAGCAGCATTTTTTTATGCCGCGATGACTTTTGCCTGATAAAACGCGGTGGGCGTGGTGCCGAAATGCTTCTTGAACATGGCGGTAAACGCGCTCTGGCTGGTGTAGCCATTGTCCATGGCCACGTCGATGACCTTGCTGCCGTGCGCCAATTGTTCCAGCGCCCGCAGCAAACGGGCCTGCTGGCGCCACTGGCCAAAGCGCATGCCCGTCTGTTTCTGGAACAAGCGGTGCAGGCTGCGCTCGGTGATTGCCAGTTCCTGCGCCCAGTACGCCACCGTCTGCTGTTCGCCCGGTTGCGCCATCAGCCGCGCGCAGATGCCGCGCAGGCGCGCATCGACGGGTAAGGGTAAATACAGGGGCAGCACGGGCAGGCTGTCGAGTTCGTGCAACAGCAATTGCAGCAGATGCCAGTCGCGGCTGCCTTCCGTGAAGTCGGGCGCGATGTCGACGGCCGCCACGATCAATTGCCGCAGCAGGGGGCTGATGTCGAGCACGCAGCTGTGGCGCGGCAGCAGGGGCGAACTGGCGCAATCGATGAAGACGGTGCGCATCTTGACGGCGCCGCTCATGCGCACCCGGTGCGCGATGCCGGGTTGCAGCCACACGCCGCGCGTCGGCGGCACCACCCAGCGCCCGCCCTGCGCCTCGATGGTCATCACGCCCTCGATGGCATACAGCAACTGTGCATGCGTGTGGCGGTGCACGGAAATCACGTGGCCATGCGCATAGTCGACGGCCAGCGCCATGGCGCGCGCCGTGACGGGCAGCAATTCCTGAAAGGCGGGGGAGGTGCAAT
Source organism: Janthinobacterium lyxosi (assembly GCF_051380665.1). Taxonomy (NCBI): domain Bacteria; kingdom Pseudomonadati; phylum Pseudomonadota; class Betaproteobacteria; order Burkholderiales; family Oxalobacteraceae; genus Janthinobacterium; species Janthinobacterium lyxosi. The sequence continues at coordinate 46,577 of NZ_JBNYXM010000026.1, read as the reverse complement.
CCATAAAAATAAGGTCAGTTTTGCGATAGGTGCAGACATTTTAGCGCGAGAAGGCGCGGCGCGCCTGCGGCATGATGGTTCCCCGCAACTATTCCCGGAGCTACACATGCCTGTGCGCGCCTATCTGTATCCGTTTCTGGCCATGCTGCTGTGGGCCGGCAACGTCGTGGTGTCCAAGCTGGCCGCGTCCAGCATCGCCCCCACGGCCATCACTTTTTACCGCCTGGTGCTGGTCTTGCTGGTGATGACACCGTTTATCGCGCGTCCCCTGTGGCGCAACCGCGCCGCCATCCGTCGCCAGTGGTGGCAGCTGGCGCTGTGCGGCGTGATGTCGATGGCGCTGTTCCAGAGCCTATCCTACCGCGCCGCCGAATCGACGACGGCGACGAATATGGCCATCGTCACGGCGCTGGCGCCCCTGATGACGGCCTTGCTCAGCGTGCTGCTGCTGGGCGAGCGCCTGACGGTCGGCATGGCGGCCGGCGGCGTGCTGTCGTTTGGCGGCTTGCTGTACCTGGTGGGGCGCGGCGATGTGCTGGCCTTGCTGCAGCAGGGCGTGCATGCGGGCGATGCGCTGATGCTGCTGGCCTGCCTGGTGTTTGCCCTGTACGGCGTGCTGCTGCGCCGCTGGCGTTTATCCATTCCCGCCTGGCAAGCCATTTATTGCCAGGCGCTGGCAGCCCTGGCGTGCATGTTGCCGCTGTTCCTGCTGCTGCCGCCCGGCAGCGCCAGGCTGGACGCTACCACCTTGCCTTTGATCGGCTATGCGGGCATCGGCTCGTCCATCGTGCTGTCCTACCTGTGGATCGAAGGCGTCAAACTGCTGGGGCCGAACCGCTGCAGCATCTATGTCAATCTGCTGCCCTTGCTGACGGCCTTGCTGGCCATCGTCTGGCTGCACGAAAGCATGCACGTGTATCACCTGGTCGGCGGCGGCATCTCGCTGCTGGGCGTGCTGCTGGCGCAGACGGTGCAGCGGCCCCTGTTTGGCCAGCGTCCTGGGGTGTCCGGTCTTGCCTGAACAGCCATGCATAATGGCGGTTTTCGGTAGTGGAGTTGACATGCGGCAAACATTTTGGATGAGCACGATGGCGGCGCTGCTGGCGCTGGGCACCCTGGCGCCGGCACAGGCGGCAGCGCGTTTTTATGAAGGCGCTCCCATGGCCACCGCCAGCGCCGTCGAGCGCCGCGACGGCGGCGTGGTGCTGGCCTTCCTGCGGGAAAGTGGCGAAGTCAACGGCTACTATTGCCAGTGTAATGAAGGCAGCGAGAAACGCATGAACCTGGACAAATACGGCAAGGCTAGCATCGAGGCCGTGTTCCAGCTGGACCTCGACAGCGAAGGCGAAACCACCTTGGTGCTCAGCCGCAGCGGCGGTCAATACGGCTTGCATGCCTACCGCTACGAGCGCAGCGGCGGCAGGATGTTCAAGGTGGCCAGCTTGCAGCCCGCGCTGGACGCCATCGTGCGCGGCGCCGCCGCCATGGATGAAGCACGGGTGCGCGCGGCGCTGGCATTCCTGCAGCTGATCGACTACAGCATCGCGTATGCGCCCACGGGCGTGGCCGAATTCGACGCCATCGAGCATGCGCATGGCACCCTGGTCGGCTATTTCAATATCGATGGTGAGTTGTTACCTGGCAAGCCAACGGAAGCGCCCGCGTTTGCCTATAAAAAAACCTTCCAGGAAAAGGAGGGCCATTTCCTCACCGTCACGTATCTGCTGGGCAAGGGCTGGCAAGGGGGCCATGCGCCCAGTTACCACGTCAAGTGGATCACCTGGGAAACGCAGCCGCAGCGCTTTGCCGCCAGCCAGGATGGGCTATTCATCGAATACGACGTGAATTGCTGCGTGGGCAGCGTGTTCGCCCGGGGTCAGTATGCGCAGGGCAAGCGTACCGGTGTATGGCACTACGAAGAGCCGAATACCATCCGCTCGTTTGGCGCCTTTGTCGATGACAAGGCCGAAGGGCCATGGACGTATGCAAGCGGCGATGAAACCACCACGGGACAGATGTTCAAGGGCCAGCGCACGGGCCGTTGGGAAGTGAGCCCGGGCGTGGCCGAATGGCGCGAAGCGGACATGCACAGTTTCACCGGTTATGACCATTTTGTGAAAGACCGCTTGAATGGGCTCAGCGAGCGCCGCATCGATGGCGTGGTGCAATGGCAGGGCAACTATGCGAATGGCAAGAAGCAGGGCCAGTGGACGGAGCCTGGCGGTGGCGGTAACTACGTCGATGACGTCAAGCAGGGACCGTGGAAGATGGCGACGCCGGATGGCGGCAGGCAAGTGCTGACCATGCTCGATGGCAAGCCAGATGGCAAGCTGGAGCAGTATGCGGCCAGCGGTCAGCTGCAGCTGGTCGAGCATTACCGCCTGGGCGTGCTCGATGGCACGATGGAAAGTTTTTATCCGGATGGCAAGCGGCGTTACCAGGGTATTTTTGCCGACGGCAAGCGCGATGGTGCGGAAACCCTGTTTTATCCCGATGGCGAACTGCCGCAATTTCACCGCAACTGGAACAAGGGCGTGCTGCATGGCGTTAGCATCGAGAATTTCAAGAACGGCATGCCCAGTCAGGTCGGTGCCTACAATATGGGCAGGAAGCTTGGGTTGCACCAGTCTTTCCGCGACGATGGCCAGCTCATCGAAGAAACCGTCTATTAACATACCTGGCATTCCGGCGCGACCGCGCACGACAGCGGAATGCCAGTTCTGCGCAAAAAACATCATCCGCTTGTTACAAAGCGTGAAAATCCATGCTGGATGTTGCTACTGGTAATTTTTCCCTGTATCTTGCAGTAAGGAAATTAAAAGTACAGGAAACCTCAACCCTGTTGCCCTGTATTTCACTCCTGACGATGATGAGCGGGCCGCCTTCCCCCAGCCGCCAGTAACGCTCCGTCGACCGAATTTTGTCCTGAACAATTAAGAACTGTCCCGCCCATCTGGCGCTTGTGCTATCCGTCCGGCATGCGCAGGAATGGTTGCGCCCTTACCAAGGAAAATTGCATGCTGTCGAATATAACAATAAAAATGCGCCTGATCGCCACCATGAGTGTGCTGGGCTTGCTGATCGCCGTGTTGGGCGTCATGAGTATCATCAGCCTGAAATCGGCCAACAATACTCTCAACGAGGTCTACAGCAATCAGCTGGCATCGACGCAAGCCATCGGCGAATCGCAGATTCTGCTGGGCCGCGCGCGCTTCACGATGGACCGCGTGATGGTGCATCCCGATGCGGCCGACGCCAAGGATACCCTGGCCCGTGCCGAACAATTCATGGAGGCATCCAACAAGTCCTGGAAGGTGTACCTGGCCTTGCCGCAAAACGCGGAAGAAAAGCGCCTGTCCGACGACATGGACAAGAAGCGCAGCGATTATATGAGCAATGGCTTGTTGGTCATGAGCAAGGCTTTGCGTGAAGGCAACGTCGCACAAGCGGACGGTTTGATGATGAAGGGTCTCACGCCCCTGTACCGCACCCTGGACCAGGCAGCCGAAACATTGACGCAATTCCAGGCTACCTCGGCCGCCGCAATGTATGCGGCCAGCCAAGCCAGTTACCACACGCAAGTGACCATGGCCATCATCGGCATGGTAGTGGGCGCCTTGCTGACCATTATTTCCAGCATCTTGCTGCTGCGCGCCATCTTTGGCCCGCTGGACCAGGCCCTGCGCCATTTCGACGCCATTTCGGACGGCAACCTGGCCAACCACATCGTCATCACGCGCCACGATGAGATGGGCGCCTTGCTGACGGGCTTGCAGAAAATGCAGGAACGCCTGTCGAGCACCGTGCGCGGCGTACGCGACGGCAGCGGCGCCATCGCCACGGCCAGCAATGAAATCGCCTCCGGCAACCTGGACTTGTCCAGCCGCACGGAGCAGCAAGCTTCCAGCCTGGAAGAAACGGCCTCGTCGCTGGAAGAGCTGACCTCGACCGTCAAGCAGAATTCCGACAATGCACGCCAGGCGAACCAGTTGGCCGTCTCCGCTTCGGATGTGGCCGTCAAGGGTGGCGTGCTGGTAGCGCAAGTGGTCGATACCATGGGCACCATCAGCGAATCGTCGAAAAAGATCGCCGATATCATCGGCGTGATCGATGGCATCGCCTTCCAGACGAACATCCTGGCCCTGAACGCGGCCGTGGAAGCGGCGCGTGCCGGTGAGCAAGGCCGTGGCTTTGCCGTCGTCGCCACGGAAGTGCGCAACCTGGCGCACCGCTCGGCCAGCGCCGCCAAGGATATCAAGGTGCTCATCGAAGCGTCGGTGCAGAACGTGGGTGCCGGCAGCGCGCTGGTCAGCCAGACGGGTACGACGATGGACGAGATCGTATCCAGCATCCGCCGCGTGACGGACATCATGGGCGAAATCAGCGCCGCCGGCCGCGAGCAGGAACTGGGCATCGGCCAGATCAATCAGGCCGTGGCGGAAATGGATACCGTGACGCAACAGAATGCGGCACTGGTGGAAGAAGCGGCAGCCGCTTCGGAATCGATGCAAGAGCAGGCGGCGGCACTGGCCGAGATGGTCAGCATCTTCAAGCTCGACGCCAACCATAGCGGCCCGGCAGCGGCCAAGCCTGCCTTGCGCAAGCCTGTCGTGGCCGCCACCAGCACGGCCTTGAAACGCCCGGCGTTGCGCCTGGCGCCGGCCCGCGCCGCGGCAGCACCTGTCGCTGCTGCAAAACCGCGTCCCGCCAAGCCCGCCGCCGATAATAGCGGCGAGTGGGAAGAGTTCTAAGTTACTGCGCTTCCAGGGCCACCTTGCTGCCCTGTTCCTGCAGCAGCGCCGCCTCGGCCAGGGCCTGGGCGCGCGCTTCCTCTGCCGCTTGTTCCGCTTTCTCCAGCGCATCGTGGCGCGCCTGCAAGGCAGCCCTGGCGCGCACGAAGACGATCTTGATGGCAGCCATCACAGGCACGGACAGGAAGATGCCCACTACGCCACCGAGCTGGTCGCCGGCCAGCAAGCCGACGATCACCATCAGCGGGCTCACTTCCACGCCTTCGCTCATCAAGTACGGATTGACCACGTAATCCTGGAACAAACGGTAGGCGGCGATAAAGCCGATCAGCCAGAACACGTGCTCGAAGCCGCTGAAACCGGCCACCACGACGGCGATGATGGCGGCGGCCAGCGGACCGGCAAACGGGATGAATTCCAGCAGGGCGGCGGCACCCGCCAGCAGCAGGCTGTACGGCACGCCCATCAGGGAAAAGGCGATGCTGTAGGACACAAAAGTGGCGATCGACAATAGCAGCAGGGCGCGCACATAGCGCGACAGCAAAATGTCGAGGTCATCGATGATGGCGCCCCAGAGTTTCTTGTTCGGGCGGTTCAGCAAGGACAGCAAGCCGTCGCGCATGTCCGGCCCTTCCTTTATCAGTAAAAAGCTCAGCACGGGCACCAGCACCAGATAGATCAGGTTGCTGGCTGCATGCATGACGGTCAGGCCCAGTTCTTTCGCCAGCGGCATGGCTTGCCCCGTACCGCTGCTCAGCTGCGTCTGCATGAACGACAGCAGGCGCGCGCGCAAGGGTTCCATGAATTCCGGCAACGGGATGCGCTCGGCAAAATTGTTGCCTTTGAGCAGAGTCGGCAACTGATCACTAAGCTTGATCGCCTCCTGCTCGATGCGCGCGCCGAAGATGGAGCCCAGTATCGCCACCAGCAAGATCACCACCAGGAAGACGATGCCGATATTGGCCGTGCGCGGCAGGCGCTTCGGCCCATACCGCTCCAGTAGTCCGATCAGCGGATACACGAGATAGCTGAAGAAAATGGCAAAGACCACCACGATCAGGGTCGACGAGACCTTGTAGGTGAGAAATAGCAGGAAGGCGATGAGGAAAGCCGTCCACACCATCTTGGCAACGCGCAAGTTAAAACCGAACATATGGATTCCTTAAGGCAGGATGCGACGCAAGCGTGGCTGGCTTGACGGACTGAGTGGGCAAGGCGGGGATCGGGCCGCGCCGCACGGCCGGAAATCATACCGCAAAATGCCAAAATGCCATGCTCCTGTGCGTAATAGCAATGCTTTCCCCTGTCCGAACTCCCCTCCGGCCTATTTTTCCCGCCAGCTGGCCACGGTGATGAAGACGCCGTTTTCCTTGTCCGGCTCGCGCAGGGTCAGCGTGTAGCGGCCGCTGGTATCGCTGCCGGTGAACACAACCTTGTCGTCATGGCCCTTCACTTGCGCGCCCTTGGCCAGTTTGGCGTAGGTGTTGAGCACCCAGTGGAAGTCGGCATAGCTGCGCAGGGTGATGTGGGCATCGGGCATGGCTTCGTCGCCGGCCTCGGCCGCTTCCGTGGGCGTGCGCATCGGCAATCCGGCCAGGCCCGCCGGTGCGATGAGTTTGCCGCCGCTGGAGCTGCTGTTGAGTTCCGCGTTCGGCAGCAGCAGGTGCAGCAAGCTGGTGGGAAAGCCGGGCGGCACGTCGCGTGCTTCCCAGCCGGGCTGGCCGGGGCGGGTGGTGATGTATTCCACAGCGGCAATGCTTTGCCGCTGTGCCGGGGCAGCCTGTGCCAACATCGCTGGCAGCTGCCGCGCCCACACCAGCAGCGGCGCGGCCATCTCGTCCTCTGTGCCCGCTGGCAGGAACACCGTCAGCACGGCGTGCGTGGGCGGCAGGCAGGCGGGCGCGGCATCGCCGATGGCGGCCTGGCAATGGCCGTTGACGAGGGCCAGTGCCAACAGCTTGCGTTGCGGGTCGAACAGCATGGCGGCACGCTGCGCACCGTGTTCGCTGGCATTAATGGAGGCCAGCACCGAGCGCCCGTCGGGCAGCATGGTGCGCGTGATGTCGTCCAGTGACCGCATGCTGTCGAGCACCTGGCGCGCGATCAGGGCATTGCCCAGTGTATAGCTGCCGCGCGCATAGCCGACTAGCTTGAACACGTCGGCGCGGATTTCGGGATGCGCGCTCAGGCGCAGCGGCGGTGAGGGCACGGGCACGGTGGCCGCAACGAAGGCGGCGTCCTCGGCAGAAATGGCTTGTGCCATGCCTGAAAGCGGCAGACACAGGGCGGTGCACAGCGACAGCATGCGCAGAGTGAATTTTCCTGGGGTGTTCAATGGCAATCCTTGTCGAGACGCCATGCCGGTCCGCTTGCCGGCATGCGCGCGCCGAGATCTTAGCATTTCAGGAATGAAACGCTTTCTGCTAAGCTTGGTTGTTGAATCACTGTCCCCCGTTATCATGGCCAAGATCACCATTTCCTGCAGTATTCCCGTTGACAATGAGGTAGTAACCGAGTTCCTGCACAAGTACGTGGGCTACTCGCGTCTCGGCGTGGCCAGGAAATTGCGCATGGGAGAGAAGGGGTGTTTCTATACCTGCCCTTTGTATACGGACGACCACGCCAAGGATTGCCGCCTGATTCGCCGCATGCTGGCGTTCTTTGAAAGCAAGGATATTCCCTTGACCATCCTCAAGATCGGAGCCCAGGACAGCTGGGATGAGGTGGACCTCGAGCAGCGCGATCCATGGAAGATTTCGCCGCAAGTCTTGCTGGCGCTGCTCGACGCTAGCCCCAATGGCGATACTTAGGCGGCGTTGAGCACGTAGCGGTTCTTGCCGTTCTTCTTGGCCTGGTACAACGATTCATCGGCACGCCGGTAGCTGTGCGACAAGTCCGCTTCCTTGATCATTTCCGCCATGCCGATGCTGACGGACACCTTGCGTTCCGGCACGAAAGCTGCCTCGACGCTGTCGACCAGTTGTGCGGCAAAGGCGCAGGCGGCGTTCTTTTCTCCTAGGTAAATGATGGCGAACTCCTCGCCGCCCAGGCGGCCGCACAGGTGCTCGCCCGACAGCCCCGCGATCACTTCGGCGATCTTTTTCAGCACCTCGTCGCCCGCATCATGGCCGTACACATCGTTGATTTGCTTGAAGTCATCGATGTCGATCATTAAAAAATACGCGGGTGTGTGTGCCGTACGCTGTAAGGCGCGGGCGCTTTGCGTGAACATGCGGCGGTTGTTGAGTCCGGTCAAGCCATCCTTGTAGGCCATCGTCGTCAGTTCGCGCTGGGCCCGGTAATTATGGATGCGCAAGACGAGAAAATAGATATTCAGCGCCAGGCCGATGATCATGCTGATGGTGACGGCAAGCACGGGCCAATGCTGGTCGGCCTGGCCCGCATGCACGGGAAACTGCCCCAGCCCCAGCATGGCCCACACGCACAGCGACACGCCCAGGTAGTACGCGATGCCGCTGAAGATGGGTGCCGTCGTCAGCGTGATCATCACGCCCAGCGGCAACACCCAGAAAGCGGGGTCTTCCGTGCCCAGCATCAGCACGCGAAAACCGAAAGCGATGAACAGCACGCTGATGGTGCCGCTGACGATGATGGCTTGCAGCGACTTCGCATACTTGGTCAGCACCAGCCCCACCACCATGCCCGTCACGGCCATCGCCGCATGCGCATGATCGAGCGAGGCGCGTGGCAAGGTCAGGCTGAACGTGACCAACCAGCAAGCCAGGCCAAACGTCAGGATGGCTATCGAAATGAAATGCAGTTCCTTGAAAAAGCGCTGCTGCTGCTCCCGTTCTCCTGAAAAGAACAGGTAATAGAAGGCAAAAGACAGGCTGCGCGAAGTGAACATGGCATTTGTCCAGGCAGACAACAAGCCTTGCGGCAGGGACGCCTCCCGGCAACGGCAGGCGCGTGGCGCGCGTACAAAATTAGTTGCGCCCAAGAACTAGTGTACTGGTTTCTTGGCGGAAGTGGGGATATGGGCGAGGAAAACGGTGGGCACTGTCCTGGCGCCGCCACAGTCGCTTCCATGCCAGGGGCTGGCAAGCGCCTGCTTACAGGTCGCGCGCCAGCACTTGGCCGACCAAGTCCTTGCCAAAGCTGTGATGCGCCTCTTCCTCGACCAGTTCGAAGCCAGCCCTGTCGTAGATCCGGCGCGCGCCGGTGAGGATGCTGTTGGTCCACAACACCATTTTCGTGTAGCCCACCTGGCGGCTGAAGCGCAGGCATTCATCGACCAGGCGGCTGCCTATGCCCAGGCCACGCGCGCAGGGATCGACATACAGCAGGCGCAGCTTGGCCGTCGTGTTGTCCTGGTGCACGATGAAGACCGAGCCGATCACCTTGCCGTCCTTCTCGGCGATCCAGCAGCGCTCACGGACAGGGTCGAATTCCCGCACGAACTTGGCGAGGATTTCGGCAACGAGTGCCTCGTACTCGTTGTTCCAGCCATATTCCTGCGCATACAGCACGGCTTGCCGGTGGATGATCCAACCCATGTCGCCCGGCTGGGGGTTGCGCAGGACATAAGCGGGCGATGGCTCCCCCAGCAAGCCCTGGATTTGTCCCATGGCATCGACCAGTTCCTGTTGCACCGTTGGCGGCAAGCGTTCCAGCATGGCCGCCACTTCGCGCCGCGATGCATCGACCAAGGGCGCGAGTGTGCGTTGGCCCTGTTCGGTCAGCTGCAATTGCGCCGCGCGCGCATCCGTGGGTGAGCGCGTCTTGGCGATCAGCCCCTGCTTTTCGAATCCGGCAATGACCCGGCTCAGATAGCCCGCGTTCAAGCCCAGCTCGCGGCACAGGTCTGCACTGGTCAGTTGTTCCCGGTGCGCCAATTCGTACAGGATGCGCACCTCCGTCAGCGAAAACGCGCTATCCAGCAAATGTTCATGTAGCACGCCAATTTGGCGCGTATAGAAACGGTTGAAACTACGTACGATCTCCGTGCGCCCGCTGAGTTGATCCGCCTGCATGTGACACCTCCCATTTGCTTGCTTATGGCAGATTATTGATTGCTTTAGGCAAGTATGTCAATGTAGAAGTACTGTCTATGGTCCTAAGTCGCCATGCTGGTAGGCAAAAAAAAGCGGCCCTGAAGAGGGCCGCCTTGGCTGTCACGGAAACCAGGGGAAGCTGGCTTACACGTCGATATTGCCCGCACGCAGCGCATTGTTTTCGATGAAGGCGCGGCGTGGTTCCACGTCGTCGCCCATCAACGTCGTGAAGATTTGATCCGCCGCAATGGCGTCTTCGATCTGCACCTTCAGCAGACGGCGTACGGTCGGGTCCATCGTGGTTTCCCACAGCTGGGCCGGGTTCATTTCACCCAGACCTTTGTAGCGCTGTTTCGAGACCGTGCGTTCGGCTTCGTCGCGCAGCCATTGCATGGCCTGGTGGAAGTCGACCACGGCGATTTCCTTGATGCGCTCGCCTTCGCCGCGGCGCACGAAGGCGCCTTCGCCGATCAAGCCTTCGAAGGTGGCGGCGCCGCTGCTCAGCACGGCGTAATCCGGGCCTTGCACGAAGTCGGCGTCGATGGCCGTCACTTTGATGTTGCCGTGGTGCATGCGTTCAATGTGCAGCTTGTGTTTTTCCGACAAATCGTCGGAACGCACGTGCACGCGCACGGCGTTGTCGTTGATGGCCGTCTGCAGGGCCAGGGCGGAGGTTTCCGCCAGGTCCAGGGTCGACAGGTCCAGCTGCACGCCCGTCATGATGGCCGTCAGGGCGGCGCGGTCGATGACGCGTGTCAGTCGCGTCATGATGGTGTTCGACAGGTTGAACTTGCGCACCAGTTCCGTCAGGGTCTCGCCGGAGATGCCTTCCGCGCCTTCGCGCGGCACCAGCACGGCCGTGTTCAGCGCCACCGACATCATGTAGCTTGCTTCTTCGGCATCATCTTTCAGATAGCGCTCGTCGCGGCCGGCTTTCACTTTGTACAGCGGCGGTTGCGCGATGTAGATGTGGCCGCGCTCGACCAGTTGCGGCATCTGGCGATAGAACAGGGTCAGCAGCAGGGTACGGATGTGGGCGCCGTCGACGTCCGCATCGGTCATGATGATGATGCGGTGGTAGCGCAGTTTTTCGACGTTGAATTCGTCCGGTCCGATCGAGGTGCCCAGGGTGGCGATCAGGGTGGTGATCTGCTCGGACGACAGCATTTTCTCGAAACGGGCTTTTTCCACGTTCAGCACTTTACCGCGCAGCGGCAAGATCGCCTGGAACTTGCGGTCGCGCCCTTGTTTTGCCGAGCCACCTGCCGAGTCACCCTCGACGATGTACAGTTCGCACAGGGCGGGGTCTTTTTCCTGGCAGTCGGCCAGCTTGGCCGACAGGCCCAGGCCGTCCATGATGCCTTTGCGGCGCGTCAAGTCGCGGGCCTTGCGGGCCGCTTCACGGGCGCGCGCTGCTTCGACGATCTTGCCGCAAATGATCTTGGCGTCGTTCGGTTTTTCTTGCAGGTAATCGGCCAGGGTCTTGGCGACGATCTCTTCGACGGGGCCGCGCACTTCGCTCGATACCAGCTTGTCTTTCGTCTGCGACGAGAATTTCGGTTCCGGCACTTTCACGGACAGCACGCAGGTCAGGCCTTCGCGCATGTCGTCGCCGCTGATTTCCACTTTCGCCTTCTTGGCGAACTCGTGTTCATCGATGTATTTGTTGATCACGCGCGTCATGGCCGCGCGCAAGCCCGTCAAGTGGGTGCCGCCGTCGCGTTGCGGGATGTTATTCGTAAAGCACAGCACTTGTTCATTGTAAGCATCGTTCCACTGCATCGACACGTCGACCGAGATGTTCGTGCCCTGGTCCGACAGGCGCTCGCCCGTGGCCTGGAAAATGGTCGGGTGCAAGACCGACTTGGCCTTGTTGATGTATTCGACGAAGCCGCGCGTGCCGCCTTCGAAGGCAAAGATTTCTTCCTTGCCCGTGCGCTGGTCGGACAACTTGATCTTGACGCCATTGTTCAGGAAGGACAGTTCGCGGATGCGCTTGGCCAGGATTTCGTAGTGGAATTCCACGTGCGTGAAAATCTCTTCGTCGGCCCAGAAATGCACGTCGGTGCCGCGCTTGTCCGTGTCGCCGATGACCTTGATCGGGGAGGTGGCGATGTCGCCCACCATGACGATCTGGCGGTCTTGCGGCACGCCGCGCACGAATTCCATGTGATGCACTTTGCCATCGCGGCGGATGGTCAGTTTCAGCAATTTCGACAGGCCATTGACGCAGGACACGCCCACGCCATGCAAACCGCCCGAGACTTTGTACGAGTTCTGGTCGAACTTGCCGCCTGCGTGGAGCTCGGTCATGACGATTTCCGCCGCCGAACGCTTCGGATCGTGCTTGTCGTCCATTTTCAGGCCGGTTGGCACGCCGCGGCCATTGTCGGTGATCGAGATCGAATTGTCGCTGTGGATGGTGACGTGGATGTCCGTGCAGTGGCCGGCCAGCGATTCATCGATGGAGTTGTCCAGCACTTCGAATACCAGGTGGTGCAAGCCGGTGCCGTCCGAGGTGTCGCCAATGTACATGCCCGGGCGTTTGCGTACGGCTTCCAGGCCTTCCAGGATCTGGATGGAGGAGGCGCCGTATTCTTCCGTGATGGCCTGGATCGGGGTGTCTTGTGGATTCTCGGACATGGACTGCTTTCTCAAATAACGATTGCTGATTGCGGGGCCTGAACCTGTCGGGTCAGACCCCAGTTTTGCATTGGGTTACGCTTAAATGCGCATCGGCATGACAACGTACTTGAAGTCCGCATTGTCAGGGATGGAGATCAGGGCGGACGAGTTCGAGTCGCCCAGCGCGATGTTGACGTATTCGCATTTCAGGTTGTTCAGCACGTCCAGCAGATACGTCACGTTGAAGCCGATGTCGACGGAGTCGCCGCCGTAGTCGATTTCCAGCTCTTCGACGGCTTCTTCCTGGTCAGCATTGGTCGAGCTGATTTTCATGCTGCCCGGGGTGATGATGCAGCGCACGCCCTTGAACTTGTCGCTGGTCATGATGGCGGCACGTTGCAGCGAGCGCAGCAGTTCATCGCGGCCGATGGTGAAGTCGTTTTTGTAGCCTTTTGGAATCACGCGCGTGTAGTCGGGGAACTTGCCTTCCACCAGCTTCGAAATCAGCTCGATGTCGGCAAAGGTCAGTTTCACCTGGTTGGCGGCGATGTCCAGCTGCACCGGCTCATCGTTCTCTTCCAGCAGGCGCTGCAGTTCGATGATGGTCTTGCGCGGAATAATCACTTCCTGGCGCGCAAACGTCTGCTCGGTGGCGACCTGGCAAAACGCCAGGCGGTGGCCGTCGGTGGCCACGGCGATGACATTATTGCCATCCAGAACCAGCAGCAAGCCGTTCAGGTAATAGCGAATGTCTTGCTGCGCCATCGAGAAATGCACCATGTTGAACAGGTGCTTCAGCGTTTTCTGCGGCAGGGTGACGGAGGCGTTGTAGCTTTCCGCTTGTTGCACGGTTGGAAACTCTTCCGCCGCCAGGGTTTGCAGGGCGAAGCGCGACTTGCCCGTTTGCACGGTCAGGCGCTTGTTCAGCAGGGTCATCGTGACGTCGCCCGATTCGGGCAGCGCGCGCAAAATGTCCAGCAGCTTGCGCGCAGCCACGGTGGTGCCCGTGACGTCCGCGCCGGAACCGATTTCCGCGTGCGTGGTGATCTGCACTTCGGTGTCGGTCGACAGGAAGGAGACATTTTCACCGTCTTTGCGGATGAGGATATTGGCCAGAATCGGCATAGTGTGCCGACGCTCGACAATACCGCTCACGATCTGCAGTGGCCGGAGAAGGGTATCTCGGGTGGTTTTGACCAATTGCATATTTATCCTCAATGTATAGGTTGAACAGTACGACGTTTAACGTATTAATTTAACAATTGTTGCCATGGGGAGCCCCGACAGACCGGCTGCGGTGCCCTCCCAGATAATAAGGGTAAAGCACGTTTTGAGCCAGTCTTGCCAAATGGTGCTTAGCCCTTCAAGGTTTGCTCCAGTACATGCAATTCGTGGTTGCATTCCGGGTTCTTGGTGCGGTCCAGCGCGATCTTGCGCACGGCATGCAGCACCGTGGTGTGGTCGCGGCCGCCGAACAGCTCGCCGATTTCCGGCAAGCTCTTCTGTGTCAATTCCTTGGCCAGGTACATGGCGATCTGGCGCGGCCGGGCGATATTCGCGGGGCGGCGCTTCGAATACATGTCGGCAACCTTGATATTGAAGAAGTCGGCCACTGTTTTCTGGATGTTTTCCACGGAAATCTGGCGGTTCTGCACGGACAGCAAGTCCTTCAGGGCTTCCTTGACGATATCGATCGTTATATCCTTGCCATGGAAACGCGAATACGCCAGAATTTTGCGCAGCGCGCCTTCCAGTTCGCGCACGTTCGAGCGCAGGTGCTTGGCGACAAAGAAGGCCACGTCGTCGGAGAAGGTCACGCCTTCCTGCTTGGCTTTTTTCAGCAGAATCGCCACGCGCATTTCCAGTTCCGGCGGTTCGATGGCCACCGTCAGGCCCGAGTCGAAGCGCGAGATCAGGCGGTCGTCCATGCCCGTGATTTCCTTCGGATAGGTATCCGAAGTGATGATGATCTGTTTCTTCGCAGCAATTAGTGCCTCGAACGCATAGAAAAACTCTTCCTGCGTGCGGCTCTTGCCGCCAAAGAATTGAATATCATCGATCAGCAGCATGTCGAGCGAGTGATAGTAGTGCTTGAAGTCGTCGAAACCCTTGCGCTGGTAAGCGGTCACTACGTCGCGAACGTACTGTTCTGCGTGGATGTAGCGTATCTTCGCGCCCGGATTGTCGGCCATCACCTGGTTGCCGATGGCGTGGATCAAGTGGGTCTTACCCAGGCCTACGCCGCCGTAGAAGAACAGCGGGTTATATGACACGCCCGGATTGTTCGCTACCTGGATGGCGGCGGCGCGCGCCAGCTGGTTGGCCTTGCCGGTCACGAAGCTGTCGAAGGTCAGGTCGGTGTTGATGCGGCTCTGCTCGCGGCGCGGCGCCGCGCCGATGCTCAGTTCCGGCACGCTCGGCTGCGGCTCCGCAGCGCGCGCGCTGGGCGCGCCACCATTCGGATCGCTGGCCGGGGTGCTGGCGGTGACGGGCTTCTTCGGCAGGGCCAGGCGCGGGTCGAGCACGAACTGCACTTCCGTGGGCGCTTCGAAGTACTGAATGGCCAGCGCAGTGATGCGGCTGGCGAACTGGGTCTTGACCCAATCGAGCTTGAAGCGATTGGGCGCAGCAATGCGCAGCTTGCCCTCTTCGTAATCGAGAGGGATAAGCGGTTTGATCCACGCACTGAATTGTTGCGGTGTCAGCTCCAGTTCCAACTGCGCGGAACAGGCCTGCCAGAAATTATCCATGTATGTCTATGTGAAAAGGTGTGGGAGGGCGTATCGATTCTGCCCTGCGTTCACCGTGTTGCAAGGCCGGCGTCGCGCGAGGGCTCGCCACACGTAACGCGCTATTCTACTCCCGACTGCCAAAGTTATCCACAGGCACGGCGGTTATTTTTCTGTGCCAGGGTGGGGCGCCGTGTGTATAAGAGGCGACTTATCCCCCGGTTATCCCGTTACAGTCAGTGCTGGCGCGGGCTGTGGCGGGGGCTTGCCGGCAGACGGGGTCCGGCGTGCAAATTTCCTGGCGATCACGGCAATCCTTGACAAGAGGGGGGCATATGCTGAATAATTCAGGGTTCCCCGCCCGTATTCCGTGTTTATTCATTTGGAACGACAATATGGACTAAGCGTGGATTAAGCGGGCGATGAGATTGGCCAGCTTGTGCCTTGGCATAAGTGCGCGATTGTCATTGGCACCAAAAACTGACGGGACGTCAGACCCGATTTTGCATTTTTTTTGTTTTTAGCGAGACCAACATGAAACGTACTTACCAACCTTCCGTCGTTCGCCGCAAGCGTACGCACGGCTTCCGCGCTCGTATGGCTACCCGTGGTGGCCGTGATGTGCTCAACGCACGTCGCGCAAAGGGCCGCAAACGTCTGGCCGTCTAGGCTTGTCGTTGACAGCTGATCGCGTGGCTAGCTGTACTCCAGTCGGCAATCAACGCGAAGGTTCACACGACTTCGCGCGCGTTCGGCGTATCGTTAAAACGGATGAATTTTCATCCGTTTTTCGTTTGCGCCCTTCGCAAAAAACAGCGCATTTTGTGCTGTATACCCGACACAATCAATTGCCGCATGCGCGGCTGGGCGTCGTTGTGGCGAAGCGTTTCGCGCCGCGCGCGGCGACCCGCAACACGATCAAGCGCGTCACGCGCGAGCTGTTTCGCAACAGCGCGATGCCGCCGGTCGACTGTGTGGTGCGTTTGTCGCGTGCCGTCAACAGCAAGGATGGCCCGGCCACCACGAGCCGGCTCAAAGCCGAGCTGCGTGAAGAATTGAGCCGCCTGTTCGCGGCGCAAATCGCCGCCCAGGCCCGTTCTGTTGCTGCGCCACCACCGTCCGCGCCATGAAAACCCTGTTGCTGTTCCTGCTGCGCGCTTATCAGTTGCTGATCAGCCCCATGCTGGGACAGAATTGCCGTTTCTATCCGAGCTGTTCGCATTACGCGATGGAAGCGTTGCGCGTGCACGGCGCCGCCAAAGGCAGCCTGCTGGCTGCCAAACGCGTGTGCCGTTGCCACCCCTGGAATGAAGGGGGTGTCGACCCGGTGCCGCCGGCCGATGCTAAACAATCTTCAACGACCGCTTGCGGTTGCAACCACTCCTGACAAATACCCTAATGGATATCAATAAACGTACCATCCTGTGGATCGTGTTTTCCGTCTCGCTGGTAATTCTCTGGAACGAATGGATGATCTCGAACGGCAAGCCGTCGATGTTCTCCGCGAACACGGAACAAACCGCCAAGGCGCCTGCGACCCCTGCCAAGACGGATGCCCTGGCTGCCGCGGCTGCGGCAGGCGTGCCTGCCCTGCCGGGTGAGGCTGTCGATCCCGCCGCGTTCAAGCGCGAAGTGATTACCATCACCACCGACGTCATCAAGGTCGATATCGACACCCTGGGCGGCCAGGTCAAGCGTCTGGAATTGCTGAAGTTCAAGGGCGCGGGCAATCCTGGCTGGTTTGGCGGCTGCTTCGGCCTCTTCAAATGGTGCCAGCCTGACGACGGCAAGCAAAACGAAGTGCTGTTCGACGAAGGCGCGAACCATACTTACCTGGCGCAATCGGGCCTGGTCGGCGGTCCTTTCCCCACCCATGCGAGCGGTTTCACCGTGCAGCCTGGCGTGCGTACCCTGAGCGATGGCACGCAGATGATTCAACTGGTGATGGAAGCGGTCGAGGGTGGCGTCAAGCTGACCAAGACGTTTACCTTCAAGCGCGGCGACTACGTCATCGACGTGCGCCACGACGTGGCCAACGTGGGTGCGGCGCCTGTGACGCCACAGCTGTATCTGCAATTGACGCATGACGGCAACAAGCCGGTCGGCGACTCCTTCTTCAACAGCAGCTTCACCGGTCCGACCCTGTACACGCCACAGGACAAGTACCAGAAGCTGACGTTCGAGAAAATCGAAAAAGCGGCTGTGGAAGACGAGAAGAAGGGCAACGACAACGCCATGAAGGGCCTGCACCCGGCCACGGCGACCGGCGGCTGGTTTGCGATTTCGCAACACTTCTTCGTGTCCGCCTTTGTTCCGCCTGAGAACGCCAAGCGCGACATCTTCACGAAGAAGGTCGGCCCCAACCTGTACGCCATCGGCAACGTGCTGCCACTGCCTGCCCTGGCGCCCGGCGCCTCGGCCAGCATGGAAAGCAAGCTGTACTCGGGTCCGCAAATCGCGCACCTGCTCGAACCGGTCTCGCCTGGCCTGGAACTGGTCAAGGATTATGGCTGGCTGACCATCATCGCCAAGCCGATGTTCTGGGTCATGGAACAGATCCACAGCGTGCTGGGCAACTGGGGCTGGACCATCATCGCTTTCACGATCCTGATCAAGCTGGCGTTCTTCCCGCTGTCGGCCGCCGGCTACCGCAGCATGGCCAAGATGAAACTGGTCACGCCGAAGATGCAAGCCATCCGCGAACGCTACAAAGGCGATCCGCAAAAGATGAACCAGGCCACGATGGAGCTGTACAAGACGGAAAAGATCAATCCACTGGGTGGCTGTCTGCCGATCCTGATCCAGATGCCCGTGTTTATCGCCCTGTACTGGGTGCTGAACGCGTCCGTGGAAATCCGCGGTGCGCCATGGATCGGCTGGATCACCGACCTGGCCCAGCATGACCCATGGTGCATCCTGCCTGTGCTGTACGCGATCTCGATGTACATCACGACCAAGCTGAACCCGGCCCCGGCCGATCCGATGCAAGCGAAGATGATGCTGTTCATGCCACTGGCATTCTCGGTGATGTTCTTCTTCTTCCCGTCGGGCTTGGTACTCTACTGGGTCGTCAACAACGTCCTGTCGATCGGCCAGCAATGGGTGATCACCAAGAAATACGCGGTCGCCGCCAAGTAATTCCGGCCAGCGAACAGAAAGCCCGCCTCGCGCGGGCTTTTTTTTGACATCGTACCCAATGGGTACGATGTCAAAAAAAAGTGGGTTTTGTCGGCTTTCCACTGAGCGCCCCCTTCATGTGCACCTGTTTGTCGCTGACAATAGCGCGGCTCCTGCAGCCTTTCCCGAATACACTACAATTACCCCATGAAACTCGACTCTTCCCCTATCGCCGCCATTGCCACCGCACCCGGACGCGGCGGCATCGGCGTGGTACGCGCCTCCGGCAAAAACCTCGCTCCCCTGATGATGGCCCTGTTCGGCGCACAGCAGCTGAAACCGCGCCATGCCACCTACCTGCCATTCACGGAAAGTGACGGCAGCATCATCGACCAGGGCATCGCCATCCACTTCAAGGGCCCGCATTCGTACACGGGCGAAGACGTGCTGGAATTGCAAGGCCATGGCGGCCCGATCGTGTTGCAGCTGCTGCTGGCGCGCGTGCTGGAGGCGGGCAAGGACAACGGCTTGCGCCTGGCCGAACCGGGCGAATTCACGCGCCGCGCGTTCTTGAATGACAAGCTTGATCTGGCGCAAGCCGAAGCCGTGGCCGACCTGATCGACGCTTCCACGGAAGCGGCCGCCAAGTCTGCCTCGCAATCGCTGTCGGGCGCGTTCTCGAACACCATCCATGTGCTGGTGGAGCAGGTGACGGGCTTGCGCATGCTGGTCGAGGCGACCCTGGATTTCCCGGAAGAAGAAATCGATTTCCTGGAAAAATCGAATGCGCGCGGTCAATTGAAGGCCGTCATCGACGCGCTGCATAAAGTGTTTGCCCAGGCGGCGCAGGGCGCGCTGCTGCGCGAAGGCCTCAATGTCGTGCTGGCCGGTCAACCCAACGTGGGCAAATCGTCGCTGTTGAACGCGCTGGCGGGCGCCGATGTGGCGATCGTCACGCCGATCGCCGGCACCACGCGCGACAAGGTCAGCGAAACCATCCAGATCGAGGGCATTCCGCTCAACATCATCGACACGGCCGGCATCCGCAGCGCCGGCGACACCATCGACGCCGTCGAGCGCATCGGCATCGAACGCACCTGGGGCGAGATTGGCAAGGCGGACGTGATCCTGCACCTGCTTGACGCTGACCATGGCCCCACCCTGGCCGACGAAACCATCGTCGCCGCCTTCCCGGAAGGCGTGCCCGTGGTGCGCGTGTGGAACAAGATTGACCTCTCCGGCCACAAGCCCGGCGTCGACAGCTTGCCCGACGCCACGCACGTGTATCTGTCGGCGCACGAGCACATCGGCATCGATTTGCTGCGCGCCGAGCTCTTGCGCATCGCCGGCTGGCAGCAGACGGGCGAATCGCTGTACCTGGCGCGCGAACGTCATTTGATCGCTTTGAAATCGGCCGGCAAGCATTTGAACATCGCTGCCGCGCATGCGGCGCAGGACGACCAGTCGCTCGACCTGTTCGCCGAAGAACTGCGCCTGGCGCAGGTGCAGCTGTCGAGCATCACGGGCGAGTTTTCACCTGACGATTTGCTGGGCGTGATCTTCAGCCGTTTTTGCATCGGCAAGTAAGGGGACATGATGAAAAGACTGCTCGCTTGCGTGCTGTGCTGTCTGCCCTTGCTGGCGACGGCGCAGGAAAAGTTGCCGCGCGACGTGGCGCAGTTCATTGAGCATGCGCAAATGTGCGAGCATTTTGCCGGCGAATGGGATGAGCACGACAAGGCGCGCCAGCGCGAGATCACGCAAGCCGTGGCCAGCTCTTGCGGCCAGGCGCAACGCCAGTGGAAACGGCTGTCCGCCAAGTATGCGCAACAGCCGACGCTGCAAAAAGTCATTGCCGAGAATGCCAATGACGCGGTGCGCAGTTTCCGGAAATAGCGGCCGCCCCCGGCCTGCGGCGCCTCAGCTCTTCTTGCGCTTGGCCTGTTCTCCCCTGAACTTCTGGAACGTCTCGATATGCTCGGCGCGGCGCAGCACGCGTGAGTGCGGGTCGAGCGTGTAAGTGGCGCCAGCCGGCAGGGGCAGTTCACCAAAGCCCAGCGACATGGAAACGGTATGGATTTCCTTGCCGATACGCACTTCCACCGGCATCGGGAAGGCGATGTCAGCAGACGTCTTCCATAGCAGGCGCAAGGTGCCGCCGTCACGCACGGCGGACAGCTCTGGCAATGCCGCCTGGTACAGATAGGCCTGGAAGAACCAGTCGTAATTGCTGCCCGTGACTTTGTTGACGATGGCCATGAATTCCTTGGTGCTGCCATAGCGCGGCTGGAAGTGGCCCGGCTGCGGATGTTCAGTGCCATACACGAGCAGGCGCACGGCGCGGAAGAAGGCCTCGTCGCCGATCAGGCCGCGCAAGGTGTGTAGCACCAGCGCCCCTTTCACATAAATGTCGCCGCCCGGCCCGCCCTTTTTCAGGTCGTAGACCTCTTCCTCGCTTTTCGGCTTGCCCGAGACCATGGGCGCCTTGTTGACGATGCCGGCGCGCATTTGCTGCAACGAAGCAAAGTATTCCTGCTCGCCCCGCAGATACTGCATATATAGGGGTTGCATATACGTGCCGAAGCCTTCGTGCAGCCACATATCGTCCCAGTTGCTGTTGGTCAACTGGTTGCCGAACCATTCATGGGCAAATTCATGCTGCAGCAATTCATCGTAGCCGTAGCTGGTTTTGGCGAATTTGTTGCCATAGGCATTGATGGTCTGGTGTTCCATGCCCTTGTGCGGCGTTTCGGCGATGCCTACTTTTTCATCGCCAAACGGGTAGGGGCCGATGACGCTTTCAAAAAAATCCAGCATGGGCGGCAATTCCGCGAACAGGGCGCCTGCCTTGGCCTCGCTTTCCGGCAGGTACCAGAACTGCAGGGGGATGCGGTTGCCGTAGCGGCTCGCATACTCGCCCTGCAGGCTGCGGTAGGGCGCCACGTTCAGCGCGATGCCATAGGTGCTCGGATGCCTGGCGCGCCAGTGCCAGGTGCGCCAGCCGTCGGCCTCATCCATGCCGAGCGCGATGCCGTTGCCTGCTGCCACCAGCGGCGCCGGTACCTGGATGTGCTGGTCGATCAGCTGGGCCTTGCCCATCGGATGGTCGATGCAGGGCCAGAACAGGTCGCAGCCTTCGCCTTGCACGGCGCTGGCGATCCACGGCGCGCCATCGGTCGTGCTCGACCACACCATGCCGCCATCCCACGGCGCTTTCACGGCGACGTGCGGTACGCCATGGTAGACGATACGGATGGTGGTGCGCGCACCTGCCGCGATGGTGGCCGGCAAGGTCATGCTCAGGCGCCCGTCCGGGTTGGCATAGTCCTGTGGCCGCAGCGTCTTGCCGTCGACTTCGATGGCATCGACCGGCAGGTTGCGGTCCAGGTCCAGCGCGAAGCGCGAGATCGGCTGCGTCGCCAGGAAGGTCAGGCGCGCATCGCCGGCGATGCTGCGGCTGGCCGGGTCGATGCGCAGGGTCAGGTCGGCGTGTTCGAACACCACCGCCAATTGTTCCGGCGTGCGTTCGGCGCCCGAATTGAGGGTGTAGGCGGTGGGCGCGCGCGTGGCGCAGGCGCTGAGCAGCAAGCAGGAGAGCAGCAGAGGGATGTGTTTCATGGCGAAAGCGCAAGTGAACGGAACACTGATTGTAGTGTTAAGTGACAACGTTGTCGTTTGGAAATTTCAGCGTGCCTATGGGGCAAGCGTGGCCGCCGTTGAGAAATGTCATGGGCTGCAAACTGCGCTGACGTAATCTTGCTGAGCGGCCTTGAAGTGCCGCTAGGAAAGGAAGCGCCATGGACAGCAAACAGCCGCACATCGTGCAGGGCGAATATGGGGTACTGGCGCGGCCAATGCCCGCCATACCGGAATTGATCGCCAGCTTGCCGCCAAAAGGCGCGTGCTGGTATTGCGACAAGCCGCTCGACGCCGTGCGCCGCTTTTGCGGCAAGAGTTGCGGCATGGCTTATGCGGAAGAGGCGCAATACCACCCTTGAGTTCGGTAATCAGCGGCGCCGCAGCAGCGCCGCGAGTGCGCCGTCGAAGTCGAACTCATGCGCAGCGGCCGCCACTTCCTGGTAGACGTGCACGCCCAGGCTGGCGGCCAGCAGGCTGGCCGAGTTTTCCAGGATGTCGATGGCCGCGCCATCGCCTTCGCGCAGATGGCTGGCCAGGCGCGCCAGCAGCAGCTGGATGGCGGGCGCGGCAGGATCGGGCGCCACGTCCTGCGCCGCCGTATGGGTCGCTTCCAGCGTGCCCAGCATGCTGCTGACCGCACCGAGCAATTGATCTTGCGCCAGTTCCAGCTGCAGCATCTGCTGGGCCAGATCGGGCGCCTGCGCACGCAGTGCCGACTCCAAGGTTGCCGACAGGCCATGCACGTGGCGCGCACCGATCATGCCGGCGGCGCCCTTCAGGGTATGCGCTTTCAGGCGCGCGCAGGCATAGTTGCCGGCGTCGAATTCGGCGCGGATCTGGCACGGCGTGGTGCCGTGGTCATGCAGGAAGCGGCGCAGGATTTTCAGGTACAGGATGCGGTCGCCCATAATGCGGCCCAGTCCGTTCTCAACATCGAGAATACGGACCATGTCGGATGCTGCTACGGCGGCATCATCATCGCAAGTGGCGTGTGGTTTCAGCATGCTGTGCAGAGAGCCCCAAAACTTGTCAATGTCAGTAAAGCAGGAACCGCTATTTTACATCCAGTCGCCCTCGACACTGCGCCCGCTTGGCGAGGGATGCCAGGGTTAGCGCGTGGCGAATGACCAGCTGTGCGTGACGTCGGCGCCATTGACTTTGCCGATGAAACTCACGTCATAGCTGGTGTTCGCCGTCAAGGCCGCCAGCGGAATGATGGACGCGGCCGATACCGGCGTGTGTGCATCGTTGCCGCTCGTGAGCAGGCGCACCGTCAAGTCCGTGCCGGCACCGCGCTGGCGCACGCTGAACGCCGTCACGCTGACGGTGGCGCCGTAGTTGGCATGCACGCTGATCGGGTAGCCGACCACGTCCTGGTTCGGCACGGGATCGGGTGATTCGTTATCGCTGGAAAAACTGACGGCCACCTTCTGCTGCCCACCAAAGGGATAGGTGACGATCTGTCCCGCCGCCAGCCCGGGGCCATAATTGCGGTTGCCGGCCAGGTCGGTGGTGAAATACGCATAGCCGGCGCCGCTGACGGCCGCGCCCGCGCCACCTTCCTTGAAGAGCGGCTCGAAAATGACGAAGCGGTGATAGATGGCCGTGACCAGCTCTTCGGCCAGGTAAAAGCCGGACGTGTTGCTCGCGCCGGCGATGACTTCGCCCTGCAGCGACGTGACGACGTAGCCGGCCCTGGCCAGGCGGTCGCCCAGTTTGGCGCCGGTAAAGCCGGGCTTGCCCAGCACTTGTTCGTGCGCCACCGTACTGTTGAGATTCAAGTAGTTGGAATGGCCCAGGGCCGCGCTGTCGATCAAGCCATTGCGTACCATTGGCGACAGGCCGATCTGGCTGCGCCGGTAGTTGAACCAGTTGAAACCATCGGTGGCAATATTGTTGCTGAGGACGGGAGCGCCCGGCTCCTGTGTCAGCTGCCCGGCCGGGGTCGATGTGCTCAGCGACGTCTTGTTGCCGCTATCGCCGCCGCCACAGGCGCTCAGCAGTGCCGCGCTCAGCATGGCGGGTATCCAGTGTTTCCAACGCAGTGACGAGACAGTCAAGTTGACTCCTGTATAGGTAGGCGGACAGAGGTGGGGGCCGGTGTGCTGCCCTGTGAAACGATTCTAAGGCATTTTGATCTGTCGTAGAGCATCCATGAAAAGATATGTCGCGTGCTCGTGCGGAGGCGGTGCCACGGCTGCGCAGGGTAGAATGAGCATAGCGCAGCGTTTGCCGCTGCATTGCCTCATTCCAGCTACTTTGATTGCCCACAAATTTGAACACATTGCCCAAGTCGCGCCTGCAGCGCGCCAAGTACGCCTTGCCCAGCATGGTGACTTTGCTGTCGATAGCCTGCGGTTTTGCCAGTATCGTCATTTCCGTCGATAACGCCGCGGTGGGCGACGCGGATGCCTATCGCCTGGCCGCGGCGCTGCTGGTGCTGGCCGGGGTGTTTGATGCGCTCGACGGCTATGTGGCCCGGCTGACGAACACCAGTTCGCAGTTCGGCGTGCAGCTCGATTCCATTGCCGACGTGATGAATTTCGGCTGCGCCCCGGCCGTCTTGTTGTACTGCTACGGCTTTGTGCAGATGGGCGTGCACGATCCGCTGCTGCTGCGCTTTGGCGGCATGGCCAGTTTTTTCTTTGTCGCTTGCGGCGCCATGCGCCTGGCGCGCTTCAATGTGAATGTGGGGCATACCGACCCGCTGTATTTTGTCGGCATGCCGATCACGGCCGGTGCCGCCTGCGTGGCGGCCGTGGTGGTGGCGTGGCCGGCGCCCATCGATTCCATGCTGCACAGCTATCTGCTGATGCTGCTGCTGGTGGGCGTGGGCAGCCTGATGGTGTCGACCTTGCGTTTCCCCAGCTCCAAGCAAAAGAAAAGCCTGGCCGCGCTGCTGGTGGTGATCGTTGCCATCGCCCTGCTGGTGTGGCTGAAGACCAGCTTCTTCGCGCTGTTCTTCGCCGTCTACATCGCCGCCACCCTGGCGCTGAACCTGGCCTGGTACCTGGGCTGGCGGGGCATTGCCTTGCCGCAGGTATTTAACGATCCGGACGAGATTGACTAACTTTTAAGCTACCTCGTGCCCGCGCGCGGCGCGCAGGATGGCGAACCAGTCACTGCGGCTGAGCGTGAATTGCGTGCCTTCCACGGCCACGCCCACGGCCTCGATGCGGCCCGTGCCCGTCAGCGGCAAGGGACGGCAAGGCAGTTGCATGATCCAGGCAAACACCACGCTGGCAAACGGGCG
Organism: Janthinobacterium lyxosi; assembly: GCF_051380665.1. NCBI lineage: Bacteria > Pseudomonadati > Pseudomonadota > Betaproteobacteria > Burkholderiales > Oxalobacteraceae > Janthinobacterium > Janthinobacterium lyxosi. The sequence continues at coordinate 21,448 of NZ_JBNYXM010000026.1, read as the reverse complement.
CTGCAGCTGGTCGGCGATCTGCTTGATGACATTGCGCAAGTTCTCCACATTCGCATCGCCGCCCTGGAACAGCCTGCCGCCGGCCAGCGGCGACCAGATCATCGGCGCCACCCCCATATCCTGCAAGCCGTCGAAGGTTTCGTCGAACAGGGGCGTCACGTGCAGCGGTGAAAACTCCACCTGGTTTGTTGTCAGCGGGAAACGCCGGTGCAGGCACTCGAACTGGTGGCGGCTGAAATTCGATACGCCAAAGTGCAGCACCTTGCCCGCTTGTTGTAACTGGGTGAACGCGCCGGCGATCTCGTCGAAATCCATCAACGGATCGGGACGGTGGATCAGCAGCAAGTCCAGGCGGTCCGTGTGCAGCTGGCGCAAGGTATGTTCCACGGAACTGGTGATGTGCGCCGCACTCGTGTCGTAGTGCTGGATGGCATGGCCGGGACGGTGGGGCGACAGCAGCTTGATGCCGCATTTGCTGACCAGCTCCATCTTGTCGCGCAAGCCCGGTTGCAGGGCCAGCGCTTCGCCAAACAGGCCTTCGGCGCTGTAGTCGCCATAGATATCGGCATGGTCGAAACTCGATACGCCCAACGCCAGGCATTGCTCGATGAAGGCCAGGCGCTGCTGCGCCGACATATTCCACTCGCCGATGCGCCACATGCCGGCGACGATGCGCGACAGTTCGGGGCCGTTGCTGCTTAAACGGCTGCGTGGCGCTTGCAGGCTGGTGGGAAATACATGGCTCATGGGCTGGCTTTCTGGTGGTGGCGAAGAAGGTTACGCCACGATTATATCCAGTGCTACAGCATGCTGCGGATAAAGCGGCAGCAACGCTCCTGCAAGGCATCGTCGAGCTGACCGCCCAGTTGCATCTGGTACACCAGCGCCGACTGCAGCATGAAGGCGAACAGGCGCAGGTCGAGATCGGCGCGCACGCCGATCTCGACCAGGCGCTGCACCACCAGGGTGATCCACGGCGCGACGATTTGCTCGCGAAAGCGCAGCTGCGCCGCCGCATCGTTGTGGATCAGCACCAATAAATCGCAGGTAAAGCGGCCATCGGCGTTCAAGTTGTCGAAGATGCGCGCGCAGATCGCCTCGATTTCCTGGCCATCCGGCATGTCGAGCGCGCGCTGCAGCTTTTCCGCCGTGCGCTTGACGAGCGCGTCGAGCAGCATGTCTTCGCGCCGCGGCCAGCGCCGGTATATCGTCTGGCGCCCCACGCCGGCAGCGTCGGCCACCATCTGTATCGTTACCGCTTCCAGCCCATGTTGCCTGACCAGCATGACGATCGCTTCGAGCACCGCATCTTCCACGCCCGCCTTGCGCGGACGTCCACGCGGCGCTGCTGCATTTTTAATCACGTTGAGCCTGTCTCTGAATGTTTTTTTTAATTATGGTACGATGCGCACCGTAAATGCAAAGCAACTGCTTGTCAATCATCTTGGTCAATTAACCGACAGGTGGATGCGCGGCGCCGCGATACTCCAGTCATCTCTACGTGAAATCTGCAATCTCAGCGGCGCGTACCCGCATTTTCTTTCTGACTCCCACATCCATCACTGTGGCGGCTCGTGCCGCCTGAGGAAAACCTATGAAAATCATCGGGATTTCGCCCCATCGGCGTAACTTCCTGCGCAAGGCCGTCGGCGCAGCGCCTGCCGTGGCCTTGCTGGCCGGTGCCGGCGGCGGCCTGGCCATGGCCGTCTCCAAGGACCAGCCTGCCTATACACCGCGCTTCTTCGATGCCATCGAATGGGCCACCCTGAGCGCACTGGTTGACCGTTTGATTCCCGCCGACGGCGAAGGGCCGGGCGCACTGGAGTCTGGCGTGCATGAATTCATCGACTCGCAGATGAACACGCCTTATGCGTATGGCGCGCTGTGGTACATGCAGGGGCCGTTCGTGCCCTCGATCGAACAGTTCGGCTACCAGTTCCACATGGCGCCGCGCGAGCTGTACCAGAGCGCCCTGGCCGGCGTGAATACGGCCGTCAACAAGCAGTCCGGCAAGCCTTTCGTGCAGCTGAACGGGGCCGAGCGCGACGTCGTCATCACGCAATTGCAAAAGGGCACCCTGGACATCGGCGCAGTGCCGTCGAAAATCTTCTTCAACCAGTTGCTGCAAAACACACGCGAAGGATACTTTTGCGACCCCGTGCACGGCGGTAACAAGGACATGCTGGCCTGGAAGATGGTGGGTTTCCCCGGCGCCCGCGCCGACTACATGGATTGGGTGGAACAGTACGGGAAAAAATACCCCCTTCCTCCCGTGTCGATTGCCTGAGCCTGTAACCGCAATGTTGTTGTACCAGATCAAAGAAAAAGAAAAACCATCATGAGTGATATCAAACCAGATTTGAAAATGAAACCTGTCGATGCCGTGATTGTCGGCTTCGGCTGGACCGGCGCCATCATGGCCAAGGAATTGACGGAAGCGGGCCTGAACGTGGTCGCGCTGGAACGCGGCGAGTACCGCGACACCTATCCCGACGGCGCCTATCCGAAGACCCTCGACGAGCTGACCTACATCCAGCGCAGCAAGCTGTTCCAGGATATGTCGAAGAGCACGTTTACCTTCCGCCACAGCATCACCGGCGTGGCCGTGCCGTACCGCCAGATCGGCGCGTTCAAACCCGGCACGGGCGTGGGCGGCGCAGGCTTGCACTGGTCGGGTATGCACTGGCGCGTCTTGCCGGAAGAGTTGCAAATCCGCAGCCACTACGAACGTCGCTATGGCAAAAAATTCATTCCCGAAGGCATGACGATCCAGGACTTTGGCGTGACCTACGCCGAGCTGGAGCCGCACTTCGATTTCGTCGAGAAAGTCTTCGGCACCTCGGGCCAGGCGTATAAAGTCAATGGCATCGTCGTCGGCGACGGCAATGTGTTCGAGGGCGACCGCTCCGACAATTACGCGCTGGCGCCGCAAAAAGTGCCGTACACGGCTGAACTGTTCCGCCGCGCGGCCAAGGCCGTCGGCTACCACCCGTTTGTCAATGCCTCGTCGAACGCCTCCGGGCCGTACACGAACCCGTACGGCTGCCAGATGGGCCCGTGCAACTTCTGCGGTTTCTGCTCCGGCTACGCCTGCTACAACTATTCCAAGGCTTCGCCCAACGTCAACATCATGCCGGCCCTGCGCATGGTCTCTAATTTTGAATTGCGCGCCAATTGCAACGTTGTGCGCATCAATCTCGACGGCAGCAAAGGTGGCAAAGCGCGCGCAACCGGCGTGACGTATATCAATGCGGACGGCAAGGCCGTCGAGCAACCGGCCGACCTGGTCATCGCCAGCGCCTTTGCCTACAACAATGCGCATCTGTTCCTGCTGTCGGGCATAGGCAAGCCATACGATCCCGTCAGCAATGAAGGCGTGGTGGGACGCAATATCGCCTACCAGATGATGTCCACCATCCAGACTTTCTTCAAGGAAGACACGAACACCAATCCCTTCATCGGCGCCGGCGGCACCGGTGTCGCGCTCGATGACTGGAATGGCGACAATTTCGACCATGGCCCGCTGGGCTTCGTGGGCGGTTCGCCCGCCTGGTGCAACCCGGCCGGCTCCAAGCCCATCTCCGGTATCGCCACGCCGGATGGCACGCCCGCCTGGGGTTCGGCCTGGAAAAAGGCCGTCAAGAAGAGCTACCTGAACACGGTCTCGTTCGATTGTCATGGCGCCAACATGACTTACCGCGATTGCTATGTCGACCTCGACCCGACCTACACGGACAAGTATGGCCAGCAATTGCTGCGCTTTACCTTCGACTGGAAGGAAAACGATATCAAGATGAGCCGTTTCGTCACTGACAAGATGATGAAGGTGGCCGAAGCCATGAATCCGGAAGCGATCAAGGTCTCCGTCAAGAGCGTGGGCGACCACCTCGACTTGCGCAACTACCAGACCACCCACTGGGCGGGCGGCACGGCCATGGGCGCGGACCGCAAGACCAGCGTCGTCAACCGCTACCTGCAGAGCTGGGACGTGCACAACGTGTTTGCCGTCGGCTCCAGCGTGTTCCCGGTCGGCATCGGCTACAACCCGACGGGCCTCGCTTGCGCGCTGACCTACTGGTCGGCCAAGGCCATCCGCGAGCAATACCTGAAAGATCCCCGTCCCCTGGTCGCTTGATAAAGAACAAGAAGATGAACAACACACTCACCACCACCGTGGGCGCGCTGTTGCTGGCGCTCGCTTCCGGCACCGCCCTGTCTGCCACCACCACCCCGAACGCCCAGCTGATACGCCAGGGCGAATACCTGGCCCGCGCGGGCGACTGCATCGCCTGCCATACGGCCGGCACCAAGGGCCAGCCGTTCGCCGGCGGCCTGGGCATGGAAACGCCGATCGGCAAGGTGTATTCCACCAATATCACGCCCGACAAGAAGGCCGGTATCGGCGACTGGAGTTTTGCCGATTTCGACAAGCTGATGCGCACTGGCGTGACGAAACACGGCTACACCGTGTATCCCGCCATGCCCTACCCGTCATATTCGCGCCTGAGCGAGGCGGACATGCAAGCCCTGTACGCCTACTTCATGCATGGCGTGAAAGCGGACCCGACGCCAAACAAGGCGGCCGACATTCCGTGGCCATTGTCGATGCGTTTCCCCTTGACCATCTGGCGCTGGGCCTTTGCCCCCACGCCGCAGCCCTACAAGGCGCCAGTTACCGGCGACGCGCAATTGCTGCGCGGTGCCTATCTGGTGCAGGGCCTGGGCCACTGCGGCGCCTGCCACACGGCGCGCGGCGTGGGCATGCAGGAAAAATCGCTGACGGACGCGGGCAACACCACCTTCCTGGCGGGTGGCGGCGTGATCGACGGCTGGTCCGTGCCCTCCTTGCGCAATGAACATGGCGGCGGTCTGGCGCGCTGGAGCGCGGCCGAGATCGCTGAATTCCTGAAGACGGGCCGCAACAGCCATACGGCCTCGTTCGGCGCCATGAACGACGTGGTGGCCCATTCCATGCAGCATATGATGGATGGCGACCTGGCGGCGATGGCGAAATACCTGAAGTCCTTGCCGCCATCGAATCCGGCCACCCCGGCATTCGTGGCCGATGACAAGCTGGGCAAGCAATTGTTCAGCGGCGTCGTCAATTCCAAGGGCGCGCAGTTGTACCTGGACCGCTGCGCCGGTTGCCACCGTTCCGACGGCAAGGGCTACGACAAGGCCTTCCCTGCACTGGCGGGCAATGCCGTGCTGCAGACGAATGATCCCACGTCGGCCATCAACATCGTGCTGTCGGGCGGCGCCGTGCCGGCCACGCGCACGGCGCCATCGGCGCTGACGATGGCGCCGTATGCCGACATCTTCAATGATGAGCAGACTGCGCAAGTGGTGACCTTCATCCAGACCAGCTGGGGCAACCGCGGTACACCGGTGACGGCGGCGCAGGTGGCCAAGGTGCGCAAGGTGGCTGTGCCGGTGGAAGCGTCGCAGACGGAAGCGACGTTTGCGGCAGGCCGCCACGGCACCTTCCCGCCCGTGGCGCGCAAGCCGCACCTGAAGGATGCGCCGCTGAAGTAATTTGATGTAGCGCAAGACGAAAAAAATGCCCGCAGAGATTGCGGGCATTTTTTATTGGGAACCGCTAACTGCTTATTTCATCCACAGGCGCATCGAATCCCAGGCGCGGCCGAAGATCGTGGCCTGGTTGATGGTTTCCAGTGCCACGACAGGCAGTTCCAGCAGGACCTTGTCGTCAACCATCATTTTCAGCTTGCCGACAGGGGCGTTTTCAGCCAGTGGCGCGACCAGCGGGTCCTTGCGTTCCAGCACCGGTTTCATCTTGGCAGCCGTGCCTTTGGGTACGGTGACGAGCACATCGCGGGCGAAGCCGATTTTCACGGTGCCTTTCGAGCCTTTCCACACTTCCGGCGTGGCCACGGCCTGGCCTTTCGAGTACAGCTTGACCGTATCGAAGTTCTGGAAGCCCCAGTTCAGCAGCTTCTGGCTTTCCTGCGTACGCGCCTGGTCGGACGTGGTGCCCAGCACCACGGAGATCAAGCGGCGCTCGCCGGTGCCGCCTGGACGGCGGGCCGAAGCGATCATGCAATAGCCGGCTGCTTCCGTGTGGCCCGTCTTCATGCCGTCCACGGTCGGGTCCAGCCACAGCAGGCGGTTGCGGTTAGGCTGGGTAATCTTGTTGTACGTGAAACTTTTGATCGAATCGATTTTGTAGAATTCCGGATAATCGGCGATCACGCGCTTGGCCAGCACGGACAGGTCTTGCGCTGTGGAATAGTTATCCGGGCTAGGCAAGCCATGCGGATTGGCAAAGCGTGTATTTTTCAAGCCCATGCGTTGCGCTTCGCGGTTCATCAGCACGACGAAGGTGCCTTCATCGCCGGCAACGGCTTCAGCCAGCGCCACGGCGGCGTCGTTACCCGATTGAATCATCAGGCCATGCAGCAAGTCGTCGATCGACACGGGGGTGGCCGGGTCGATGAACATCTTCGAGCTGCTCGAATCGACTTTCCAGGCGCGTACGGAGACGTTCACTTTTTGGTCCAGTGCCAGTTTCTTTTCGCGGATGGCGGCAAACGTCAGGTAGGCCGTCATGATCTTGGTCAACGATGCCGGCTCGATGCGCGCGTCCGGATCTTGCGAAGCAATAATTTGGCCACTGGTGGCGTCAAGCAGCAGCCAGGACTTGGCGGCGATGGTCGGGGCTGGAACGCTCTGGGCGTAGGCGGCGGAAAAGAAAAATACACTGGAGGCCAGTGCCGCTAAAAGTTTTTTCATGGAGGCTGGTCTGCGAAAAAGATGAAGGCTGGGGGCCATGTTGTTGCTACTGACATGGCCGCGTGGAAAAAACGGATCAATTATAGCTGTGGAGACGGTAGTAAGCCCACACTTCAATGATCATCTGCTGCGATGGCGGGCTTGTCACCATGCCACAGCGCAATCACGAGGTTCTTGATGTGATTGAGCTTGCGGTGGAAAAAGTGGTCGGCGCCGGGGATCACGATTACGGGAATGTCTTGTGGACGGGCCCAGTCGAAGACGGCGGACAGGGGAATCGTGTCGTCCAGTTCGCCGTGGATCAAAATGGTGTCGGCCGGAATGTCGGCCATGGCCCACTTGCCGGCCGCACTGCCGATCAGCGCCAGGCGCTCGACGGGCGTGCCGGCGGCGGCCAGGCGTTCCTGCAGTTTCGATTGCACGAAGGTGCCGAACGAGAAACCGGACAAGGCCACGGGCAAGCCCGGGTACAGGCTGCGCATGTGTTGATACAGCAAATGCATGTCGTCCGTCTCGCCCGCGCCATGGTCATGCACGCCTTCCGAGGCGCCCACGCCGCGGAAGTTGATGCGCGCCACCACGTAACCGAGGGCGACAAACGCGCGCGCCAGGGTTTGCGTGACCTTGTTATCCATCGTGCCGCCATACAGCGGATGCGGATGGGCGACGAGGGCGATGCCGCGCGGGGTGTCTGCCGGGAAATCGAGCAAGCCTTCCATGCTTCCTGCATGGCCGGCGAGGGTAAATTTTTCCGAGTTTCTGTTCATGATGCTCATACTGGTGGCGTAGGCTTAAATTAGGATTAAATATGGGGCTTAGATTTTGAGGCGTTCGACAATCTTGCCGCCCACCAGGTGCGTATCGATGATTTCATCGATATCGCTGGTGTCGACATAGGTGTACCAGGTCGCTTCCGGGTAGATGACCAGCAGCGGGCCTTCTTCGCAGCGGTCCATGCAGCCGGCCTGGTTGATGCGGATCTTGCCCGCGCCATTCATGTCGAGTTCCTTGATGCGGCGTTTGCAATGCTTTTGCGCCGCTTCCGCGCCATGGTCGCCGCAGCTGTTGCGGCCGTCTTCACGTTTATTCATGCAGAAAAAAACGTGGCGTTCAAAATACGGTGCGTCGCTCATACTGTTCTCCTGCTGATTCATCAATACGCCATGATAGCGCTTATGGGTGGTCTTCGCGACGCTGGCGCTGCGCATCGTCCTGCCGGTTCAGGCGGTGCGAGGGAAGGCACAGGAACCACAGGGCCATGAAAGGCCAGAGCAGGGCGAGGAATTGCGCCGCGCCATTAAAGTTGAGAAACTTGCCTTGTACCCAGCCTTGCAAGGTCGACATGAAATACGGGTTGATCGGTGTCGTATTCACCATCACCAGGCTCAGCAGCAAGGTGGCGGCCGCGATGCGGCGCTGCGCCACATGGGGCGCGAACGCCAGGCCGCCCAGCATGATCAGGCCGATCAAGAAACCGCCCTGGGCACCCGGCGTGATCCAGACGAAGGCGTTCTCGGGCGAAAACAGCAGCGCGCTGGCCATCGAGCGTACGATCAAGGCGGCGGCGATGAGGATCAGCATCAGCACGGCGCGCGGTGCCGCGCGGCGCAGCAGGCACAGCAAGGTGAGCACGGCGCCCGTCATGCCGCAAGCTGTGATGATGGTTTCTGATAGCCAATATTGCTCGACGGTTAATATCACATCGGGACGCAGATACGTGGCCAGGTCGATCTCCATGCCCGTTAGCTGCGACAGCCAGTCCGAGAGGATGGGCAGCAGCTGGCCCAGGCCGAACAGATAGCCTTGCGGATAGATCTGCGCCAGCGGCCACAAGGCCACCAGCACCAGGCCCTGGCTGGCGTGCTGGGCAAACCAGCGCTGGCGCAAGCGGTACAGATTGCTATGGTCAAGCAGCTTGCGTGCCGTCAAGGCACCGATGATGGAACCGATAAAGCAGCCGGCCGCATTCGTATAAAAATCGAGATTCGACGACACGCGGCTGGGCAAATAGGTTTGCACGGCTTCCATGCTGCCGGAAATCAACATGCCGCACAGGCTGGCGACGATGACGGCAAAGAAACCCGTGATCCTTGGAAACAGCGAATACACGATCAGCGCGCCCAGCGGGATGTAGCCGACGATGTTGATGCCCACGTCAAAGCCCGTCCAGTAACGGGGCATGCGCGTGTTTTCCAGGAAAGTCAGCGGCGACAAGCCATTGCTGTGCCAGCCCGTAAACGGAAACCAGCTGGCGTAGACGATCAGGAAGACGTAGGCGAGCAGGGTCGCGCGCGACACGGGCGACGAGCGTACGGGCGGCAGTGGCGCTGGCGGGCTGGCAGGGGCTGCGGGGTCGGTCATCGTGCTGCGGTCACTCTTTCGGCAGGTTCAGCGTGCCCAGCCAGACCAGCAGGTCGGTGGCGATGGCGTCCGATGCTGCCGCCAGCGCCTGCGCGCCGCCTTGCGCATCGGCGCTGCCGGCCGGGCCGCTGCGGCTGAAGGTTTTCTGGTCGATCAGGCGGTGGCCACGGAACAGCGAGGCGCGCAGCGACACATGGCCGCTGCTGTGCGTTTGCGTATCGAAGTTTTGCGAAAAATCATCGACGTCAATGCGCAGCAGGGGAATGCCGGCGGCCGCGTCCGTAGTCGACAGCACTTTCACGCCGCTTTGCGCCACGCGGGTTTTCAGGCGCTGGCTCAACAGTTGCAGCGGCGGCGTGTTCCAGCGGTTGTAGGCGTACGGACGCGATTGCTGTGCATCGGCGTACAGCAGCCGGTAATACATGCGCTGGCTGTCCAGCCACGAAGGGCCGTTGGCGTCGGCGATCACCAGCACGGGCACGGGCGGCGTGCTCGCCGGCACGGTCGCCATCGGCGCCACCGGGCCGAAATCATAAAAAGTGGGGACGGGGCCGCGGCTGGCGCAGCCGCCCAGCAGGAAAGCGCCGGCCAGGATGAGTGCGGTGAGATTGCGAGGGAGTTGCATGCTGTGTTCTCCTTATTTGCCCGGCGCCGAAAAACCGGGCTCGCCCGGACCGGGCGGGATGTCTGGGGCGCCGAACAAGATGCTCTGCGGCTGTTCATTGAGCGTGCTCATGGTGGTTTTCAGGGCGCGCATCGAGGAGCGCGCTTCGCCGCTCAGCTCGATTACCTGCGGCAGCACTTCCAGTGATACGCCATTGGCCACCGTTTCCACCGAATTGCCGACCCGGTCGACCGTGCCATTGACTTTGTCGAGCACGCCGCCGGGTGCCTGGATATCGTTGCCCAGCTTTTTCCAGGTGGCCGTCAAGTCCGACACGTTCTTGCTGGCCGTACTGACGGCCGTCAAGGTTTGGCGTGTTTGTTCCGTCAGCTGCGGCAATTGCGTCAGGGTCGGCTCCAGTTGCTGCGGAATGGCGCCAAAGGCCTTGGCTGCCTTGCCCACTTCATTGAAGGCGCCCAGCATGGCCGCCTGGTTGTCGGGGCTGAGCAGGTTGTTGACCTTGTTGGTGATCTGCTCGGCCTGGTCGAGGATGCGCTTGCCGCGCTTTTCCAGCTGGTCGAGCAAGCCGGCGCGCAGGGGAATCAGCGAAGGCTTGTTCTTGCTGGTGCCCAATAATGTGGAACCCACCTGTTCATCGTCGAGCTGGATGTAGGCGATGCCCGTCACGCCCTGGTAGCCCAGGGTGGCAAAGGTGGTGTTGGTGACGGGCGTGTCGGGCGCGACGCTGATGTGCACGAGGATTTGCCCCGCCTTTTGTGTGTCGAAATCGATGGCGTCGACCTTGCCCACTTCCAGGCCCCGGTAGCGCACGGTTGCCTGCGGGTTCAGGCCCGGCACGGACAGGGTGGTGGCGAGCAAATAAGGGACGCGCTCCACGCGGTCGCGGTTGAACCAGACGCCGAACAAAATGGCGGCCACCAGCAGGGTGAGTGTAAAAAATCCCGTCATCAGGGCATGTGATCTGTTTTCCATTACTTCTCCGCTTTCTTGTCTGTGCCGGCGTCAGCGCCTGGCTGCGCAGCCTTGTCCGCCGCCGCCTGTTTTTCATCGAGGACGGCCAGCGCGCGCTGGCCGCGGTCACCGAGGAAAAATTGCTTGATGAACGGGTGGTCCACTTCGATCACCTCGCGCGTGGGGCCGATGGCGATCACGTGTTTTTCCGCCAGCACGGCGATGCGCGTGGACAGGGCGAACAGGGTGTCGAGGTCATGCGTGACCATTACCACCGTCAAGCCCAGCTCGCGGTGCAGCGACTGGATCAAAGAGACAAAACTTTCCGACAGGTCCGGGTCCAGGCCCGCCGTCGGTTCGTCGAGGAACAGCAGCTTCGGTTCCAGCGCCAGGGCGCGCGCCAGCGCCACACGCTTGATCATGCCGCCCGACAAGTCCGATGGCATTTTCAGCGCATGTTCCGGGCCCAGGCCCACCATATTCATCTTTAATAATACCGCGTCGCGTATTAATGCTTCGGGCAGCACGCGCAATTCGCGCATCGGCTGGGCCACATTGTCGAACACGGTCAGCGCCGAATACAGGGCGCCTTGCTGGAACAGCATGCCCCAGTGGTTGCGCAACTGCTGCAACTGGTCGGAACTTGCCTGGTTGATATCTTCGCCGAAGACTTTGACGCAACCGCGTGCCGGATGTTCCAGGCCCAGCATCTGGCGCAGCAGCACCGTCTTGCCCGTGCCGGAGCCGCCCACGATGGAGAGGATTTCACCGCGTTCGATTTCCAGGTTCAAGTCCTGGTGCACGACGGTGCGGCCGAACTTGGTCCACAAGTTGGTGATTTCCACCACGGGTGCGCTGCCATGCAGGTTGAACCGGCCCTCCTTGCCCTCGCTCACCTTGCAAACGTTATCGTTGTCCGCCATCAATATCCCACTCCATTGAAGACGATGGCGAACACGGCGTCGGCCAGGATCACCACGGTAATGGCCGTGACGACGGCGGTGGTGGTGCCGTGCCCCAGGCTTTCCGTATTGGCCTTGATGCGCAGGCCGAAGTGGCAGGAGACAAGGGCGATCAGCATGCCGAAGATGACGCCCTTGCCCAGGCCGATCATGTAGTTGGCCAGCGGCACGGCGTCCGGCAGCTTCTGGATGAAGTAGCGCGCCGACAGATTCAGTTCCACCTTGGCCGCCACCATGCCGCCGATCAGCGCGGCCGTATCCGTCCAGATGACGAGCAGGGGCATGGAAATGGCCAGGGCCAGCACTTTCGGCATGATCAGGCGGAAACCGTGCGAAATGCCCATCACCAGCATGGCGTCGAGCTCTTCTGTAACGCGCATGACGCCCAGCTGCGCCGTGATGGACGAGCCCGAGCGGCCGGCCACGAGGATGGCCGCCAACAAGGGCCCCAGTTCGCGGATGACGCTCATGCCCAGCAGGTTGACCAGATAAATGTCGCCGCCAAAGGCGCGCAGCTGCTGCGCCGACAGGTAGGACAGCACGACGCCGATCAAAAAGCCGACGAGCGCCGTGATGCCCAGCGCCTGGAAGCCCGCATGGAAAATATTGGCGGAAATTTCACGCCACGGTCCGCGCATGGGATGGCGCGCAAAGCGGCCGATATCCTGCGTCACCTGGCCCACGAGGGCAATAAAACCCTTCAAGTGTTCGAAGAACAGCAAAATGGTCATGCCCAGTTTCATCACGGGCGTGAGGCGGTTGGCGCGCGAGGGTGGCGTTTCCAGGGGACCCGTCTCTTCGATGCGCCGGAAAAACTCTTCCTGCGACGGCGCCAGGGTCAGCTGCGCAGGACGCTGTTTGCCCCAGGCATTCCAGAACAGCTGGGCGCCGATATGGTCCATGCTGTCGATCTGTGACAGGTCCCAGCTGGCATTCGCGTCGCCCTGCAAGGGCTGGAGCTGGGCGTCGATGGCCTTGATCGCATTGTCATGCGCGAGGGCGTGCACCTGCCAGGTGCCGCTGGCAGTGACAAGCGCTCCCTGTTGGGAGTTGGTCTGGGAGAGGGTCAGTTTCGGCGATTGTACAGTCGGCATCGTGCCAGTTTAAGGGAGAATGGCGCAGACCGCCACCGCTGTTCAATCGCCGGGCTGTCAGGACGCCAGGTGGCGCGCCTGCCGCTGTGGCAGGGCGACGTCCGGGCGCACCTTGGCGCTGCTAGTACTCACTTCGCCTGGCTTGGACTGTGCGGCCGCCTGCGCGCCGCCCGCATAGTCGCTGGCCAACAGGGCATGGGCCTCGACCGCGCTCATGCCGCGCGTCTGCAGCCATTGCGCCACCAGCTTGGCCAGGCGTTCCATGGCGATGCGGTGCGTGGCGTCCGTATGGGCGTACAGCCAGTTCGAAAAGTCCATGAAGTTTTCGAACGGCGTGTCGCCCAGCATCCATTGCACCGTATTGGCAAAGCGGCCCGAGTTGGCGACCAGGTCCCAGTAGCGGGCGAAGCGCACCAGGCGCTGCATGCTCATGAAATCGAGGTGTTTATTCGCCAGGATAGTGTAGGGCGGGTGCGGATCGAACACCATGCCATAGTTTTCCGTATGGCGGATGATGGGCGTGCCGCGCAGCCGTTTCAAGATGCCGAACTGGATTTCATGCGGTTTCAAGGCCACCAGCTTGTTGAAACCGGCCGCGAAGCTCGCTTCATCCTCGCCCGGCAAGCCGGCGATCAAGTCCACGTGCAGGTGGGCATTGGATTCTTCGCACAGCCAGCGGATGTTATCGGCCGCCTTTTGATTGTCCTGCTTGCGGCTGACCAGCGATTGCACGTCCGGATTGAAACTCTGGATGCCGATCTCGAACTGCAGTGCACCGGGCGGGAACTTGCTGATGCCTTCTTTCAAGACATCGGGCAGGTGGTCGGGCACCAGCTCGAAGTGGGCATAGATGGGATCGTCCGGATTGGCTTCGATCTTGTCCAGAAAGAACTGCATGATCTTCAAACTGGTCTTGATGTTCAGGTTGAAGGTGCGGTCGACGAACTTGAACAGGCGGGCACCCCGCGCATGCAAAGACTCCATCTCGGCCAGGAAGTTCTCCAGGGCGAAGGGCCAGGCCGTCTTGTCCAGTGCCGACAGGCAGAATTCACATTTGAACGGACAGCCGCGCGACGCTTCCACGTAAATCGTGCGGTGGCGGATATCGTCGTCTGTATACAAGGAGTAGGGCAGCTGCAGTTCCGCCAGCGGCGCTTGCACGCCCGCGTGGATCTTCATCAGCGGTTTCGGCCCGTTGAGGATCTCGCCGCACAGCTTGGGGAAGGTGACGTCGCCCCAGCCCGTGATCAGGTAATCGGCCAGCTTGACGATTTCCTGCTCGCCCGCCTCGTGCGACACTTCCGGCCCACCCAGCACGATGATGACTTCGGGCGCCACGCGCTTGAGCATGGCGACCAGTTTCGTTGTTTCTTCGACGTTCCATATATACACGCCAAAACCGATGATGCGCGGCTTGTTCGTCAGGATGCGTTCGACCAGTTCCGTCGTCTTGGTGCCGATGACGAATTCCTGCAGCCGCGTTTGTGCCTGCAGCGGCCCCATATTGGCCAGCAAATAGCGCAAGCCCAGCGAGGCGTGAGTGTAGCGGGCGTTCAGGGTGGAGAGCAGGATGGTCATGGGAGGCGATTGAAACGGCGAAACCGCTATTTTACGCTGTCCCGTCACTGGTGCGTTGCGGCCACAAATGCCATGTCACCATTTGTTAATAATTACTAACTTGTCAATGCTACGGCAGGGTAAAGGGATACAAGGTGCTGGCGAAAAAAGTACAAGATAAAAAAGTGCTTAATAAAAAAGTCCTGGTCGGGGCACTTGCCGGGGTGGCGGTGGTGGCCGCTGCGCTGGTCGGCTACCGGGTCTTCGGCTGGGGCGTGATGGGGCCGGTCAACAGCCTGAAGCTGGATTTATCCCGGCCTGACGCGCTGGTCCGCACGAAAAGCCTGTCGACCTTGCCGCGCGACCTGCTGACGGTGCCGCTGGCGCGCGACGTGCTGCGCGAGGATTTCCTGTTCTATTACGAGCAAAGCGAAGACAGGCTGGGGCTCAAGGGCAGCTTGCGCCGCATCGCCTACGAACATGCGCTGGGATGGGGCGACCAGCTGCTGCGCATGGTGCTGGACCAGCCGGCGGAAGTGGCCCTGTGGCGCGACGCAGACGGCTCGCTCAAGCATTTCGCCATCGCCGTGTCGCGCAACCAGTTGACGCGCCTGCTCGAAGAAGCGGGCAAGATCGCCTTGAAGGATACGCAAATGTGCATCGCAGGCAGCGGCTGGTGCGCCGCTGAGCTTGACCGTGCTCAATCCGAACGGCACGCCGCTGCTGACGCAAACGTTGCAGCTGTCCGGCGACACGGGCGCCGACACGCGCTTCCGCCTGCCCGCGGAAGCCACCGCCGGTGGCTATGAGCTGCGCTTCAGCTACAAGGACGGTGTGTATGGCGCGGCCTTCCGCGTGGCCGAATACGTCAAGCCGCACTTTGAAATCAACGTCCAGCCATCGAAACCGGAATTCAAGACGGGCGAGGCGGTCAAGGGCAGCATCGCGCTGCGCTACCCGGACGGCAAACCGGTGAAAAACGCGAAGATGACACTGTCGCTGCGCAGCCAGAAAAACACCATGGTCGAGGGTGAGCTGCGTTACAGCGGCCTGTTCCCGGTGTCGCTGAAAACCGAAGAAGTGGTCAGCGACGGCAGCGGCAATGTGGACTTCACCTTGCCGCCCGCCGCCGATCCCTCGCGCTACATCTTGACCGTGCTGGCGACCGATGGCGCGGCCTACCGCGTCAAAACGACGCGCGAGCTGATGATAGAACGCTCCAGCAGCAGCTACCAGTTGAAGGCCACGCGCCAGTTTTCCGATCCGGGCCAGGCCGTGCATTTCGACCTGGTGGCCGATGGCCAGGGCGCGGCGCGACCCGTGCGCTGGGAGATGGTGCAGCTGGAAAAGCAGAGCAAGACCGAGGGCGCGTTCGACCCAGTTGCCAAGGGCTGGGACGTGACATTCCCGGCCTCCGGCTCATATCAGCTGGCGCTGCGCGACGAACGCGGCAACCTGCTGGCCGCCGCCAGCCACTGGGTCTCCGGCGATGGCGTGCAGACGACGCCGGGCAGCATCGAGATCGTGCTGGATCGCGCCCGCTATCGTCCGGGCGACATCGCCGAGGCGCTGATTACCTTTTCCGACAAGGTCGACCAGGCGCTGTTGACGCTTGAGCGTGACAAGGTGGAGCAATATGGCCTGATGGCCGGCGCCGCTGATTGGTACCAGGCGCAGCGCGTGGCGCCGCGGCAGTGGCGCGTGCGCATTCCCGTCAAGGAGGAGCACGGCCCGAACATGACGTTCTCGGTGGCGTACACGCGCAATGGCGACTTCGTGTTCGAGAACGCCGGCTTGCAAGTGATCGAGCCGCGCATCGCGCTGCAGTTCAAGATGGATAAGGAGGTCTACCAGCCCGGCGAGAAGGTGACCCTGGACGTCAAGGCCTCCCTGGACGGCAAGCCATTGAGCACCATGGTGGTGCTGGGCGTGGTCGATGAAATGATTTATGTGCTGCAGCCGGAAATCGCGCCGGACATCGGCGACTTCTTCTACCATCCGCGCCGCAACAACGTGCGCACCACGGCCAGCCTGTCCTTCATCAGCTACGACATGGCGCAGGGGCGCACTGCCGGTGCGCCCGCGCGCCACAATTACAACGAGCGTGGCGTCAAGGTGCTGGAGCGCCCGCGCCGCGACAATATCGACACCGCCTACTGGGCGCCGTCGCTGAAAACCGACGCGAATGGCAATGCGCGGGTGAGCTTCAGCATGCCCGATGCGCTGACACGCTGGCGCATCACGGGCCGTGCGATGGATAGCCAAGGTCGCGTGGGCCAGCGCACTGCCTATCTGCGGTCGGACAAGAACTACTATGCCAAGTGGACCGCGCCGGACTGGATGCGTGCCGGCGATGCGCCGCGTGCCTCGGTGGCCGTGTTCAACCAGACGGGCAAGGAGCAGGCGCTCGACGTTGTCCTCTCCGGTGGGGCGCAGCCGAAGACGGAAAAACTGTCCGCCAAGCCGGGCGTGAACTATGTCGAATTCCCGCTCGTTCCAGGGGCCGGACCGCTGCGCCTGGAAGTAAAACAGAACGGCAAGCTGGTCGACGCGCTCGACACGGCCATGCAAACCTTGCCCGCCGCCTGGAGCAGTCCGCGCACGCTGGTGCTGCCGCTTGATGGTGCTACTAGTGCGATGGGTGACCTAGCGCTCAAGTTGCCGGCGGACGCGCGCAATATCCGCGTCTCGTTCGCGCAGGGCGCGGCCAGCCAGTTCGCGCGCATCGCCGACGACCTGATCGACTATCCGTATGGCTGCGTGGAGCAGACGGCGAGCCGCTTGATTCCGCTCGCGCTGGCCACGCAAAGCCTGGGGCCGGACGCCGGCGCGGCAAGTGCACGCCTGCAAACGCTGCTGACGGCGCAGCGCCTGCGTCTGGTCTCCATGGCTGGTCCCAACGCCGTCTTCGCCTGGTGGGGCAACGCCACGGCCGGCAATGCCTTGATGACAGCCTACGCCTATTACGCCGACTGGTACGCGGCGCGCGCGCTGCACATCGAGCTGCCGCCCGAGCACTGGAACAAGCTGCTGGCCGTCTACAGCGAACATGGCTTGAAGGACGCGATGGGCGACCGCGCGCTGGTGCTGTGGATGGCGCGCGAAATGGGCTTGCCTACGCAGACGCTGGCTGCCGGCCTGGTGGATGACAGCGCGATCGCCATCCTGGGCGGCAAGCCGCGCCAGGCGGGCGACAGCGGCAGCCTGCTGCCGGGCGGAGCCCTTGATCGCGAAGCGCAAGCGATGTCGTTGGGCCTGGTGGCGCTGGTCGCCAGCCAGAATGGCATCGCCTTGCCGCATTCACTGCAGCTGCAAGTGGCCAGCGCTTGGCAAGTCTTGCGTGAGTCCAAGGCGCCGGTGGCGCAGGCCTTGCTGATGCTGGCTGGCGAAGTGCCGCCATCGCAGGCCGATGCGGTACTGGCCAGCGTGCGCGCCGAGATGCCGACGCTGGACCGCGCGATGACCTTGCTTTGGGTGCAAAAGAAGCTGGGCGGCGCATCGTTCGGCAAGGGACCGGCCGTGGCGCTGGACGGCGCCTGGCAAAAACGCGACAGCCGCAGCGGCCAGCCGCTCTGGCGCTGGACGGACGCCAAGAGTATTCCCGATAAATTGCGTCTCGCCGCATCGACTCCGGCACCGGCCGGCACGGTGGCCGTGGTGCAGTACGACAGCCATGCCGCCGAACCCCAGAACTTGCCGGTCACCGTTGAACGTCACATCTTGCGCATGAAGGCAGGCAAGGGCGGCTACACGACGGAACTGGTCAAGGCGGGCGAAACGCTCAGCACGGACGCGCTGTACCTCGATGAAATCACCCTGAAAGCGGCGCCGGGTGCGAAGCACCGTTTTGGTCTGCTGGAGGTGGCGCTGCCGCCCGGGGCCATGGTCGAATCGACCACCTGGGGCATGGTCATGGCGGGCGACAAGCCGGCCGCGCTGGAACGCGCGCGTCATACCGAGCGCCGCGACGGCTATGCCGTGCCAATCGAGCCTTTGGCCGGCGACGTGACCGTGCGTCATTTGCTGCGCTTTGCGCAGAAGGGCAGTTATGTGCTGCCGCCGGCGCGCTTTTACCGCATGTATCAGCCGGAGCAGACAGCGCTCGAGGGCGGCGGCAAGACTACGCGTGCGCTGAAGGTCGAGTGATGCGTGTGGCATTTCCTGCATTGATGGCGACCATGCTGTTGGCCGCGCCGTCGTGGGCGCAGTCATCGTCAAAATCGCTGGACGTGGCCTGGTGGCGCGACGGCAAGACCGAAGTGCGGCAGCTGCGCCAGGGCGGCGTGGCCCCGCCCCCGTTTGACGGCGCGCGGCAAGTGCCGCTGGCCAGCCTGTGGAAGCTGTTCGTGTATGTGTACGCGACCGATAACAAGGTGGCGATGCCGGACTACCGCTGCGGCGGCCGCGATCCGGAAGAAGTGTATTGCTGCGATGCGGGCCAGAGCATTGGCCACGACGCGGCGCTGGCGCAATCCTGCGGCCCATTTTTCTCGCCCAGGCGTCTGATGATCGCGCCGGCTTCATGGCGCCAGTACTGGACTGGCCGCCTGGGTAGTGCGCCTGCGGGCGACTTCGCCTGGCTGGCGGATCCCGCGCAGCTGGCGCCGGCGCGCATGGTGCGCCTGGACAGCCTGCTGCGCGCGCTGGACAGCATCCCGGCCGCCAGCCGCCAGGAAGCGGAAGCGGCCCTGTTGCGCGTGGTGCTGGATGGACGCGGTGGGCGCGGGGCCGGGACGGCGCGCTGGTTCGGCAGCCAGTTGCGCGTGAAGACGTATTCCTGGCACGAGCAGCGCCGGGCAGACGAACGTATCGGCGGCGCGGCCGGCTGGCTGGCCGACGGCACGCCGATCTGGTTTGGCGGCGCGGGCGGCAGCAGCAATGTCTTTGCACAGTGGGCGCCCAGGCTTGCCGCCAGCTTGCCGCCAGTGGGTGCGGCCGACGACGGTGGCTGCGTGGTGGTCGATTACTTCAAGCGCTATCCGATTCGCGCCGTGCGCGGCGAGCGTGGCGTGGCCGTGCCCGGGCCGCTGCATGGCCGCTACCATGTGCAGTTCGAGAGTGGCCAGAACCTCGCCTTGCGCAGCATCGGCGAGCTGATGTTGGTACAAGACAAGGGCGGCCGTCCGCAATTGCGCGGCCGCTTCGGCGTCAATGAATATGTGGCGCGGGTGCTCGATCGCGAAGCGAGTACTAATGAGCCGGAAGCGGCCAAGGCGCTGGCGATTGCCGCGCGCACGTATCTGCAGCAGAACGCGGTGAGCGTGGCGGGCTGCCAGCAGATCGCCGACAGCAGCGCGACCCAGCGCGTCAGTCCCAGTCCTGCCACGCCGGCGGCGCTGGCGATTGCGCGCTGGACCGACCAGCTGATCGTCGATGGCGTCACCGTGCGCTATCACAGCAACCAGCCGTCCGAGGGCACGATGGCGTGGAGCGAGGCGCTGCGCCAGGCCAAACAGGGCAAGCATTATGATGAATTGCTGGCGGCAGCCTATCCTGGCGGCGCGCTGAGCACCTTTGGCAATACCGGCGCGCGTTGCCGTCGCCTGGCGCAGAACGAGGACTGGCTGGCGCGGTCCGTGCCGCGCTGGCAGCGCGTGCTGCTGCGCGAGGCCGGCTACGAGGCGCCGCCGCAAGCGCCGCTGGTCTGTGCCTTATCGAGCGGCGCGCCGTATTCGGAGCAGTTGCGCAACCGCATCTTCATGCGCCCGCTGGCCACGCGCGAAGACCGCATCACCTTGGCCCATGAATATTTGCACCTTGGCCTGCGCCGCCATCCGCGCGGCCAGGACGAAGAATATGTCGAGCGGCTGGCCCGCCGGCTCGTCGACCTTAACCTGGAGGCCCTGTGAGTTTTTATATCCGTTGCTCGATTCCCCTGATGCTATTGCCACTCTGGGCGCAGGCCCAGGTCACCATCGATGCACCAAAGGGCGGCTGGCGTAATTCGGCTGGCGCGCGCGAGGACTATACGCAAGCAGTCAATTACCCCGCCGCGTCGGTCAACCTGCAGCCGGGCCAGGCCGAAACGGCGCAGATACGAGGACGTATCGCGGGCGCCGTCAAGGGCAAGCCCGCCACGCTGGTGGTCAATGGCGTGGTGATGCCGATGGAGGTGGGCGAGGACGGCAGCTACGGCCGCCCCTATGGATTCGCCAGCGGCGCGAACAGCGTGGAAGTGCGTTCTCCGGATGGCAGGAGCCGCGCGCGCACCCAGTTTGTCGACAGCTACCAGGGCAAGACGCAGGCGCGTTTGCGTATTGTGCTGTCGTGGGACAGCGCCGGCACCGATCTTGATCTGCATGTGGTCACGCCGGACGGTGGTCACGCCTGGTACGGCAATCGCGTATTGAAAGATGGTGGCGCGCTGGATGTGGACGTGACCACCGGCTATGGCCCGGAAATCTTTTCCAGCGCGGCGCCGCTGAAGGGCAACTATCACGCCTATGTCAATTACTACGGCAGCGGCGAGAACACCGCCATGCTGACCGTCGCCCGCATATCGATCATCACCAACGAAGGTACGCCGCGTGAAAAGCTGCAGAGCTTCCAGGTGCCGATGCGGGCCGCTGGCGAGCTGACCTTGGTAAAATCGTTTGTCTTGCCATAAATGGCCTGTAAATAGCCCTTGCAGGGCGTGCGGAGCAGGGCTATAATTCGCCCCCTCGCTGAACGATGCATGCAAATGCCGAGTAAAGCAGGGTGAAAAAGAAGGTTGACGAAATGCTGCAAACGCTTCATACTCTTCCTTCTTCGCAGCTGACAAACACAACGCTTTGTCGATAGCGCGAGAGCAGTACCGAATACAGTTCTTTAACAATTAACAGTCGATAAGTGTGGGCATTTGATGTAAGTGCAGCGTCAATTTTCGGATTGGCGTCTAACTTAAAATATCAAATGTTCACAAGAAATAATGAAATAGGATACTTCTTCGGAAGTAGCCTGTCAGTTTTTTGAGTGAGCAAACACCTCGCAATGCGAGGGGTTTGAACTAGTTAAATAGTTCGACCATGCCGGTAAAATGGCAAAGTAACAGAGATTAAACTGAAGAGTTTGATCCTGGCTCAGATTGAACGCTGGCGGCATGCCTTACACATGCAAGTCGAACGGCAGCACGGAGCTTGCTCTGGTGGCGAGTGGCGAACGGG
>NZ_JBNYXM010000025.1:0-76532 GCF_051380665.1 Janthinobacterium lyxosi | reverse complement strand
GACCAGCTTTACTGCTTCTTCTCGAAGCTCTGGCGTGTATGTTGTTGAGCGTTTCATAAGTTCTCCAGTTGGTGAAGTTTACCAAACAAGAGTGTCCGAAAAAGTCAGGGTACCTCACTATAGTCTTTCAATACGTCACTAAAAACATCCGA
This sequence comes from Janthinobacterium lyxosi, assembly GCF_051380665.1. Classification (NCBI taxonomy): domain Bacteria; kingdom Pseudomonadati; phylum Pseudomonadota; class Betaproteobacteria; order Burkholderiales; family Oxalobacteraceae; genus Janthinobacterium; species Janthinobacterium lyxosi. The sequence goes on along the minus strand of NZ_JBNYXM010000025.1, from coordinate 76,380 downwards.
CTTTACAAACCTGATCCTCGAAAAAGTTTCACGCTTATTAACAATATAGCTTGCCAAATAATGCTCCGAATCGATATTCGAAGCGACAATTTCATCTCCGCTAAACATTAAGCGAACAAGATCGGTTCCAACAACTGATAAGAGATTAAATTGATAAACACTTGGGGTTTTTTTTCGTTCCGGCAAAGATGACATTTCATAGGATTGCGCTTTCATCAACGATGTAATAGAGTTGAAAATAGCTTTGTCGTTTTGTGACTTACCTGTTGATTTCGCCATCTCTTGATATGCAAAAACCTCAACACTTGGATCTTGAAGTATCTCTTTTACTCCAAGTTCGGTTACTCTTTTATAATACTTACTATTATTATCTGTTTGTGAAATTTTATAATCAATTACTTTATCATTTGACCATACATGCAATGGTCTAAAATTTGCATTTGGGTCATTTAGATTAATTTTTCTTGACAATAATGCCCAAGCATTTGAGTCACTTTTTTTGCAGCTAATTATCACTACCGTATACACATTAAAATGCTGAACCTTGCTACATTTATAGGCAACTAAATCTATTTCTCGAACTGTTTCCTCGGCATCATCAACATAGTATTTATTACTAATAACCGTCCACCCAGTGCTTTTCAGTTGTTGTGCTATCTGATTTTCTAAAACAAATCCAGTTTTTCGAATTTCCTCAACAAATGGCACCTCGAACTTAACATTTTCTTTGCGCACACTCATACTTTTCCATGTTGTAATTTAAATTAAATCCATTTAAAAAAAATTTATCTAAGCCAAGCTTATTGAAAAAGTAAATATAAAAATCTCACATCCCAGATGAATCCATAGTTTCAGAAATAATTCTAGGCGTCAATTCAGTTAAGCGCTCGTCTTTTATTGATATTCGATTCCAAATAAAAACTAAATTATCGGCCGTCAATGGAATTCTTGGAGCCAACTTATATAGCGCGTAAAACACTTCCGCCCTCTTTATTCGGATAACTTTACGTGCAACATCCTTGTTTTCATCCAAATGTTTTTCCACACTCACAGTTAACGGCAAGGTAATCCGCATGCGAAGGGATGAATGCAACATAGCATCCCATTTTCTAGCCTTATATTGTTTATAAGCTAAATCATCAAAGATCTTCCGCATGCTCCACTCTGCCGTTTCAAGGGTAGCGACGACCCCGTTAAGGCCGCGGCTAAGATCGTCATGCTCTATCCAATCTTGCTTACGCTTGTATCGCAAATCGTGCTCGACTTCATGCCACCCTTCCGACAAAATTGTACGAATTTGTACCTCAAATGCTCTGTCAACTGGTATTTCAACACTGGGTTCATCCATGTCGCGGAAATAAGACGGTGAAAGTCTAAATATCAAATTGTACCTTGAGACAGCAAAAACACTATCTGTTGGCTTATCAATGTTTGAAGAGATATCATCACATTCAAATTTCATGCGCAATATTTTTTCCACGATCTGAACATCCTCGGGAAAATATACTACTACCCTCAGACCGATTGCATCCTGAATCAGCTTTCCTCCCGGTTTATATTTTCCAGGAGTTGATTGTAGCTTCGATTGCAATGATGCAAGCGACTTTCCTCGACCAAAAACTCGACACAATAATCCTAGCGTCATTAGTTCCTGCTCAATCTCGCGACGCAAACTATCAGCAACCCTTGTGAAAGCAGCAATTTGGATCATTGATCAACTCCAAAAATAGATTGCACTTTCTTCATCGAGTCATTGTTTAACGTAATTAAATTAGATCTATTCATTTCAAGAAGAACATTTTCTCTCAGCAAACGTTCAACTCCTGCATATAGCTCAGCGGCTGTACATTTCTCAATAGGTTGGCAGAGAAATTTCAAAGGTTTGTAGACTGGACGACTGGGCTTTTGACCGATCGGATCTCCCACCGGCCAGAATCTTTTCAACAACACCTGTTCAACAATTCTTTCTCTATCTTCTTCAACCCCATCTTCAATATCCGTTGGCAACTGGGACAGAGAGATCATAATATCAGGATAACTTTCTCCTCCTAATACATAAACAGGACCAGCGGGTTCCGTTGCTATTACTTGACAATCAAAAAATCTACAATTTAAAAATGAAACATTTTGAAGACCTGATTTAATAAATACACAATTCCTAAAAATCACTTCACTAAATTGAAATGACGAAATCAATGCATCACCAATATCTAGGGAAAATAATTCAATAGCTTCTACTGCTCCATCTATAAGATTATCTGGCATTTTCCCTATTAGTTTAGCTGAAACGTCTATACGTCCACGTTCATCCAAAAATGGAAGAGAATTACTTATTCCAGAATAGAGAACTTTACGGGAGATCTCTGTCCTTGGAGAGTAAGAGTTAATTGCAGGCTCAATGAAACGCAAGTCGTCGCCTAGCCAACCAGGCTCAGAAATTATATTTTCAGCAACGTAATTCCCTAACGAAAACTCGTTAACAAATCCAATCTTATTAATATCTGATGCACTCCGATCAAGAAGGGCATGACTGGCAAGTTTATTTGCTATTTCATCCCTACTTGGCTTGTCTGAAGCCGGGTATTGATTCCGAGATAGGTCGATTTCTTTGCCGCATTTTTCCAAAAATAATTTCACCATATAATCACGCTGCTCAGCGGTATAGCCTTTATCCATCATGTCGGTAGCAATACGATATAGGACTTCGGATTGCATCTCGATAGTCATTCTTAAATCCTGTCGTTCTCGTTCCCGATCTAACATGTATTCAAAATAACTTTGAACAATTGCTTCAGGTTGCGCCACTACCTGAGCGAATGACGTTTCGTCGATGCACTTTAAATATGATAACAGTACGGGATTAGCCATTGCATCAACATCTAATCCGCGCTGCTTTAAAGATTCTACACGGGCATAAGGAAGCCAATCATTTACTTTCGGCTCTTGAATTCGTATACGAACCACGGAAAATGTATCGGCATGCCTATCTAACCATTGATGAAATTCATCGCCATCAAAAAGAACTGTTCTCCTCGTAGTTATGATTATTTTTGCATAACCAGTCAACAACTCGCTTACTGTTTCTAGCATTGGCTCTTTATTCTCGAAATCTCCGTTCTCTTCTTTTTTTCTTAAAAGCTCATCAAATCCGTCAAGAATAGCAGCAATACGTCCATTCTTTATTTCAGTTTGTACCAGTCCCGAACTTAAGAGCGGAAAAGTTCGATCTATCTCATCGAGTAAAATGTATCTAAAAATCCGAGCTTGGCGATTTCTCGACAACTCTGCGTATAATGGAAGTCGACTAGAATGATCCGCTAATAAGCGAACAATTTCTTGCGCCGTGCAAGTCTTCCCAAAACCAGCAGCCGCTTCTATAAGAAATAAAATTGGACGCTTCTCATCTATACGAGATAGCACCTCTGCAGGGGGTGTAAGCTCGCCCTCTTTTCCATTAATTGTATATGGAGCTTTTACATACTCATATACTGCCTTAACTCCGTATGGTTCTACCAAAGATTTAGTAAACCTCCGATAATCGTCGATGAGCCTTTTTCGCGTTGAATGCACGGAAAAAAAACCATTAAATAATTCCTCTTCCGCAAGATCAGGAAATTTGGCATCTCTGATAGTGCATGCATAGCCTGCGATCGTAAATTCGCGAAAAATTTCATCCGTCTTAACTTCTGGGTGAAGTCGAATTATCTCAGCATTATCGAAATAACCATTTTTTAAAGTAAAAACAAGAAAACCTTCTCTTGTCCCATCTCGTGCCATAGTAAACCCATAGCGTCGATAAGCTGCAACCAGTCCCGCCTTAATGTCCACAAAAAATCCCTTTGGAAAAATTCAATCTTTAGATTAAGAATATCATCATATTTTCGCTATTAGACTGGGACCAAAACGACCAGACTTAGGCGGTGTATAGCAAAAAATCACCGACAAGAGAGGATACCATTTTGCCAAAATGAAAAATACTTCATTTTTACATCGTTGCTGCAAGTTGGCCTCTATCGATAAAATTTTGAAACTCAAACGAGAGGGAGACGGTCGTCTAGACTACAACGAACTGCGTACGCTTCAACCTGCGTCATTGTTGTTGAATAATTGTCAGCTGAGACCCTTACCCCCTTTCAGAGTCATCAAATATGCATACATGGGCGTCCGAGTATGGTCCAAGTCAACAATTTATTTTCAAGACAAGACAGAATTTAACCGCACAGTGGAATGGATACTGCTACGAAACGAAGACCTAGACTTGCCATCCACTGGGTGAATGGAAAGCTCTCACTGTAGAAGCAAAGTTCGCTAACGATCGATTACTGTATAACATTGATAACTGCGACAAGTGCTAGTCACATCAATAGATGCCCTGGCTTAATTCTTAGGATGTTGGTCCGCTGTTGATCCACCTGTTACTCGATCGTCCGCTCAAGCGACTCCACGTCTGGCATCCATACAGCGCTGCTGCCATTGAGCGATTTCGTCAGCGTCCCAAGCGATAGACTTGGGGCCGATGGGAATCGGCGGCGGCAACACGCCTGCCTTTACCTTGCGCCAGATTGTGGCGCGGGACCAGCCGGTGGCCTCGATGACCGCAGGCAAGCGGAGGAATTTTCTAGTCGTGGTCATAAGATTCTCCTTCGATTGATGAACAGCAAACAATGGAGAGTCATGCCGACTCTCCGCGATAATTCCGGCAGCTCCAGGACTCCCCCTTATGCATCTCGTCTGTTCCATGCGCTGCGCCCCTGATACAAGTGGGCGGTCATCTGCCCAGATAGATGGAAGTAACCTGCTCACGTCCATGCCCCATCTCCACCGAAATCTTCATCCGCGCAGCTTGATCTACGATTTTTTGTGAAGCATCCAGCTGTCTCGATGTCGGGCCGCCACTGGCTGGACAGGGTCGGCCAGTCAACTCGGCATAGCGCCGCTGCACGTACTCATGGCGCAGCCCATGCACACCATGAAGTCCAGCTTTGTCGCACTGCGCCCGAAAGCGGTTCAACTGGTCCCGATACCGCAACTGCGCCGGAATCAGGCTGCCTTTTCCCGCCAACGCCTTGGCCGCTTCCAACACGGCGCGCTGCTGCATGGTGGTAATCGGCACCTCCCGGTATTTGCCGCCCTTGGTCCAGCTATCCTTCAGCCGCAGGATATTCCCGCCATCGGCCCATCCCGGCTTGATCTTGATACTCTCTTCCCGCCGCAGTCCGAACGCGGCCTGCAGCTGCAAGGACATGCGCGTATACGGATCGTTCACGCGGGCCAGCGTGTCGGCGTCCAGCACCTTTGCCTTCGAGACATTGGTGACAAACACCCGCTCCGCGATGCCGTATTCGCCGTTGGTGCGCGCAATGATGTTCTCCTTGCCGATCTTCTCGGCCCACCAGCGCAGGGCGCTCATGCGATTCTTGACCGTTCCGGTACTGACTCCATCCTGCTTCCACTTATCGAGCAGCGCCGCCACATGCTTTGGTTTCAGACTGTCCACGCTCATATGCTGGAAGCCTCGTTCCGCCAGGTCGTTGGCGCACAGGTTCAATAAGCGCTCGCGGTCGGCCTGCGTCGCAAAGCTGCCATCCCGGTTGCGGTGACACAGTTGCTTGAGCTGGTAGTTCAAGTCGCGCATGGCAAAGTCATCCCTTCGATCCTTGGTTTTCACATCGATGCTGCGTGGTGTAATCCTGTCTGGTAAGTGTTTCTGGCCACCCCAACTGCCTCAGCAGAAAAGGTTGAATCAAGGGCCTCGGGACACCACTCCCGTGTATGCGGTTGCTGTTACTGCCTGCCCGCGCCGCATGCGCGTGTGGCACCGCTGCGCGCTCCCGGAGGGAGCCGCAGCAGCAGGGACCAATCACCCAGGGTCCATGGAGTGCACCTCGTGCACGGTTCAAACACAAGCCCTTAGCGGGCGAAGGAAATCGCAGGCTTGCCTGCGATGGAGAGGCGCCTGGCCTCGTCACTGAGCACCGTCACGCGGACGCTCAGGGCTTGCCGCCTTGGCCTATGCCGTCGGCGGCGCGTCGTCACTGGCAGCAGGCCGCCAGTAACGACGCGCTCACGTAGCCATGGCATGTGACGGCATACATGCCAGCATCGCACTCGCGGTGACGATACTGGCGACTCTGAAGCACACGCGCTGGCGGCAGCCGCGATGGCATCGCATCGCTGGCATTTCTGCTGACGGTGCGGCTTGCGGCAAAGCCATGCTGTGCTTCATACGGTGCGCTACCTCGCGGGGCATGCGAACCAATCGGGGCAGGAGTCTTGCTCCTGTTTGAAGAAGCGCCCACGGGGCGCAATCATCCAGGCAATCCGTCTTGCGGATTGTGGGATATGAAGACGCTGAAGGCAGCGCTTTATCGTGCCGAGATGTGCATGCTTCTGCATGGCCCGGCGATATATCTAGCAGAAACTGCTATGTATCATGGTGGCGGGTAACGACCGCAACGCCTATGCCGCTAAGCATAGGGACATGCTCGAAGCATGCCCTCGTGGGAGCGATTCCCACATAAGAGAGCTTCATTCTATGCCTGATATCGACGTTTGCAAGTGGTTCGTTTCGTCAAGTGCGCTTTTCGTAGTGCGCAGAATTGGGACCCGGTCAAAGACTCCGATAGCTACTGCATGTTGTCGCCCTGGCGACGTACCCGCCTCCTTGACTCTTTCATCGCACTAACCAATTGGTCCATGCTCATACCGTTACGTAAATAACTGGCAGCGAGCGCCGTCGCGACACCCTCCAGCTGACGGGAGACGACCTGCAAACCAGCCTGTTCAATTTGCCGAATGGCTGCTTGCTGGATACTGTGCTGTGCTTCACTGATGGAAATGCGCTGCAATGCCGGAAATAAGGCGGTTTCGAGGTGACGGATAGCGAGCAGGGTCGCCCGCCGAATACTGGTCTGGACATGGCCCCACTCCGGCTCATCGAATATTTCGTCGATTGGAATAGGCTTTGGCAGTGGATGCAATTTTTCTCGATTGAATTCTGTGTGCGGGTCCTGCTGCCGCTCCAGCAGCTGATGCGCTGCAAGCCTGTGTTCTCTCGCTTTGGCAATGGAAACTTCAGGGTACCGGCCAAAAGTCAGAACGCTTTCGCCACCGCTTTGCTGGCGATACTTCATGCGCCAGACCTTGCTGCCGCTGGGCTGCACTGCGATGTACAGACCAGCCCCATCGAATAGTTTGTATATTTTGTCCTTCGGAGCAGCTTGCTTGATAAGCTCATCCGTGAGGCGCAATACATACTTAGACATGGTGCCCTCCTGTTCCGCCATCCCGGCTGAATTCGCCACTGACCAGCGTTAATCTTGGCGTCTGCGGCGGCGCTCCCTTGCCGCTGACGGCATCGATATAGTCGGCCCAATCCTGCATCATCTTGCGCCGTTCCGCCAGGAACTGCGCCCGGTCATAGGCGCTGGCCACCTTGTCCTTCGGCGCATGTGCAAGCTGCCGGTCCACAACTTCATGCCGGTAGCCCAGGCGCTCCTTGATGGTGCTCATGGCCAGCGCCCGGAAGCCATGGCCGGTCATCTTGCCCTTGTATCCCATGCGTCCAAGCGCCACCAGTATCGTGTTATTGCTGATCGGCTTTTCGTGGTCACGCTGATTCGGGAACAGGTACTTGCTGCGGCCCGTGATCGCGTGCAGTTCGCGCAGCAGCTCCAGCGCCTGGCGCGACAGGCATACGTGATGGTTGGTCATATCCGGATTGACGGTCAGCTTGCCGCGCTTCATGCGTTGCCATGGAATGATCCACTCGCCGCGCTCCAGGTCAATTTCACTCCAGGGCGTTTCGATCAACTCGCTGGTGCGCACAAAGCACAGCAGCATCAGCCGCAGCGCAATGCGGGTCGGCGCGAACATGCGTGCTTCGTTGCGGTCCAGAATGGCCAGAAACTGCGGTAGTTCGTCAGCGTTGATGGCGGCGAAGTGTCCGGCGCGGACGGTCTTCAACACATCCTTCATATCGGTGACCAGATTGCGCTCTGTGAATCCGCACTGAATCGCGTAGCTGAAAATTGACGCACATACCGCTCTCAGGCGATGGGCGACTTCACTTGCGCCACGCTCCTCGATCTTGCGCAGCGCGGCAATCAGATCGCGGTGCTTTATCTCATCGATCGGCATGCGGCCGATGGCTGGAAAGATGTCCGCTTGCAGACGTTGGATGGTGTTATTGGCGGTGCGTTCGCTCCATGTCGGCACTTTGTTGCCATGCCACTCGCGCGCGATTTTTTCGAACGTGTTGGACGCCTTATCCTTTGCCAAGCGCTTGGCGTCGTCGCGATGCTTGGCGGGGTCGATTCCTTGCAGCAGCAGGCGGCGTGTCGCCAGACGCTTTTCACGTGCATCCTGCAAGGTGATTTCCGGATAAGGGCCGAACGTCAGCGTATTCTCTTTACCGTTGGCCTGCCGGAACTTGAAACGCCAGATGCGGGAACCGGTTGGCGCGACGACGAGGTACATGCCGTCACCATCGAACATTTTGTATGGCCGCTCGCGTGGCTTGGCGTTGCGGATGAGTAAATCTGTCAGCGGAGCAATGATCTTTGGCATGGCAAACCTCCTGCGCGGCATGCTGTAAAGATCAATATAGTCGTTTTTTTGAATTTTTGGGGCAAGCGGCAATGGCTGAGTACGAGAAGCCCCCAAACTTGCGCCTACTTGAGGTGGATATCCTGGGACGCTGTGCAACGTCCAGAAACGAAAAAACCGCTTAGAATCAAGGCTCTAAGCGGTTTTGAGGGACTTCCTGAGACGTCCTGATCTTACTTAATTACTATCCGTGGCGGAGAGAGGGGGATTCGAACCCCCGATAGAGTATTACCCTATACACGCTTTCCAGGCGTGCGCCTTCAGCCGCTCAGCCATCTCTCCTGAAGGCAATGCGCGCGTCTTGCTTGCTCACATTGTGTACTGCATATCGCTTGTCGCGAAGCCGCAGATTATAGCAAAGATTCTACAGACTGCCAAAGTTATTTACCCTAGGGTAAAAGTTTGGCCAGGCCCGCAGGAAGGATGCGCCCCAGTGATGCGCATACGCTTCCGGAGGGGCTGGCCTGTCTATTACGACGCTTCCTTCAACTGATCCAGGATGGCCGGATTTTCCAGAGTCGACACGTCTTGCGTGATCGTCTCGCCCTTGGCCAGCACGCGCAGCAGGCGGCGCATGATTTTGCCGGAGCGGGTTTTCGGCAGGTTGTCGCCGAAACGGATTTCCTTCGGCTTCGCAATCGGTCCGATTTCCTTGCCGACCCAGTTGCGCAGCTCCAGGGCCAGCTTCTTGGCTTCTTCGCCCGTCGGACGCGCTTGCTTGAGCACCACGAAGGCGCAGATCGATTCGCCTGTCGTGTCGTCAGGGCGGCCCACCACGGCCGCTTCGGCCACCAGCGGGTTGGCGACCAGGGCCGATTCGATTTCCATCGTGCCCATGCGGTGGCCCGACACGTTCAGCACGTCGTCGATGCGGCCCGTGATGGTGAAGTAACCCGTGTCCTTGTTGCGGATGGCGCCGTCGCCTGCCAGGTACATCTTGCCGCCCAGTTCTTCCGGGAAGTAGCTGGACTTGAAACGCTCGGGGTTGTTCCAGATCGTGCGGATCATCGATGGCCATGGACGCTTCACCACCAGGATGCCGCCCTGGCCGTTCGGCACGTCATGGCCCGCTTCATCGACGATGGCGGCCATGATGCCTGGCAATGGCAGGGTGCAGGAACCGGGGACCATCGGCGTGGCGCCTGGCAGCGGGGTGATCATGTGACCACCCGTTTCCGTTTGCCAGAAGGTATCGACGATCGGGCATTTCTCGCCGCCGATGTGCTTGTAGTACCACATCCACGCTTCCGGATTGATCGGCTCGCCGACCGTGCCCAGCAAACGCAGGCTGGTCAGGTCGTAATTCTTTGGATGGACTTTTGGATCCACGTCAGCTGCCTTGATCAGCGAACGGATGGCCGTAGGTGCCGTGTAGAAAATGCTGACGTTGTGTTTCTTGATGGTTTCCCAGAAGCGGCCCGCGTTCGGGTAGGTCGGGATGCCTTCGAACACCACTTGCGTGGCGCCCACGGCCATCGGGCCATACGCGATGTAGCTGTGGCCCGTCACCCAGCCGATGTCGGCCGTGCACCAGAACACGTCGTCCGGCTTGATGTCGAAACTCCACTTCATCGTCAGCGCGGCCCACAGCAGGTAGCCGCCGCTCGAATGCTGCACGCCCTTCGGCGTGCCGGTCGAACCGGAGGTGTAGAGGATGAACAGTGGATGCTCGGCATCGACCCATTCCGGCTCGCATTGCGCGCTCTGGCCTTCGACCAGGTCGTGCAGCCACGTGTCGCGGCCGGCCACCATCGGCAAGTCGCTGCCCGTGCGTTGGTAAACGATGACGTTTTTGACGCAATCGCAGCCGCCCAGCGCCAGCGCTTCGTCGACGATGGATTTCAATGGCAGCTTCTTGCCGCCGCGCAATTGCTCGTCGCCCGTGATGACGGCCACGGCGCCCGCGTCGATGATGCGTTCCTGCAGCGATTTCGCCGAGAAGCCGCCGAACACCACGGAATGCGTGGCGCCGATGCGCGCACAGGCTTGCATTGCGGCAACGCCTTCGACGGACATCGACATATAGATGATCACGCGGTCGCCCTTGGCGATGCCCTTGGCTTTCAGGCCGTTGGCGAACTTGCAGACTTTTTCGTGCAGCTCTGTATACGTTGCCTTGGTGACACTGCCGTCGTCCGCTTCGAAGATGAGGGCCGTCTTGTCGCCCAGGCCATTTTCAATGTTGCGGTCCAGGCAGTTGTAGGACACGTTCAGCTGACCGTCTTCGAACCATTTGTAGAACGGGGCGTTGTCTTCGTTCAGGGTGCGGGTGAACGGCTTTTTCCAGCTCAGGTTTTCGCGCGCCAGCTTGGCCCAGAAGCCTTCATAGTCACGTTCGGCGTCCAACACCATGGCGCGGTAAGCGTCCATGCCGGAAATCGTTGCCTGTGCGGCAAATGCTGCCGACGGTTGAAATACGCGCGACTCTTCCGGTCCCTGCTGCTCGGTGCCCTGCCCTTGGTTCTCTATAGCGGCCATGCTAGTCTCCAGTGTAGTAATTGTTTGCTAACACCATATGCCTGATGTCTTACTGACGCCTTACATGCAGCGTTTTCCTCGATCCATTCTAACCATAATCGCCACAGGCGATGGGCGTCAAGCGTACGCCGCCCAGCATTCTGGATGGAAAAACTGATAACACGCCAACTACTTGATGCCACTTTGTGTTTCATCAAGGCCAATAATCCAGATCGAGGGCATGCGCAGTGATCAGCAGCAAGTGTAAAATGTCGGGCATACCAAAAATTGGTATTTACCCCCAGGAAACTCCAGATGATCGACCATTCACAAAAACCCAAACATAGCAAACTGCACCCCCTGTCTGCCTTCATCTTCATGTCGCGCTGGCTGCAGCTGCCGCTGTACCTGGGTTTGATCCTCGCCCAATGCGTGTACGTATTTCACTTCTGGGTGGAACTGTCGGACCTGATCGGCGCCGTGTTCGGCAATGACGCGGCCCTGCAGCACGTGCTGACGGCCGTGGCCGTACCAGGCAGCGCCCTGCCGACCAAGCTCAATGAAGCGACCATCATGCTGGTGGTATTGGGCTTGATCGACGTGGTCATGATCTCGAATCTGTTGATCATGGTCATCATCGGCGGCTATGAAACGTTTGTGTCGCGCATGCACCTCGACGACCACCCGGACCAGCCGGAATGGTTGTCGCATGTGAATGCGTCCGTGCTGAAGACAAAATTGGCGATGGCCATCATCGGCATCTCGTCCATCCACCTGCTGAAGACCTTCATCAATGCCAACTCGTACAAGATCGAAGTGATCATCGCGCAAACGGTTATCCATATGGTCTTCATCCTGTCGGCGATGGCGATTGCCTACACGGACCGCATCATGACGGTCACGCAAAACCAGGCACGCCCCCATTGAACCAGAATCCCATGGCTGCCAGCGGCGGTCATGGGCTTTGTCTATCTGATGCAGTAATCAGCAAAGAGTCTTACCCTTCTTATCCACCGCGAGAACACCATGACTGTCATAAAGCAAGAAGACCTGATCGAATCCGTCGCCGCAGCGTTGCAGTACATTAGCTACTACCACCCTGCTGATTACATCGAGCACCTGGCGCGCGCCTACGCGGCCGAGCAAAGCCCGGCGGCAAAAGATGCGATCGCGCAAATCCTGACCAACTCGCGCATGTGCGCGGAAGGCAAGCGTCCGATTTGCCAGGACACGGGTATCGTCAACGTCTTCCTGAAAATCGGCATGGGCGTGCGCTTCGAAGGCTTCTCCGGCACCGTCACCGACGCCGTCAACGAAGGCGTGCGCCGCGCGTACAACTTCGACGATAACAAGCTGCGCGCGTCCATCGTGGCCGACCCGCATTTCGACCGCAAGAACACCAAGGACAACACGCCGGCCGTGGTGCACATGGAATTGGTCGAAGGCAATACCGTCGACGTGAAAGTGGCTGCCAAGGGCGGCGGTTCGGAAAACAAATCCAAGATGATCATGATGAACCCGTCCGATTCGCTGGTGGACTGGGTCATGAAAACGGTGCCGACCATGGGCGCCGGCTGGTGCCCGCCTGGCATGCTGGGCATCGGCATCGGCGGCACGGCTGAAAAAGCCATGCTGATGGCAAAAGAAGTGTTGATGGAAGACATCGACATGTTTGAGCTGAAACAACGCGGCCCGCAAAACAAGCTGGAAGAATTGCGCATCGAGCTGTGCGACAAGATCAATTCGCTGGGCATCGGCGCGCAAGGCCTGGGCGGCTTGACGACCGTGCTCGACGTGAAGATCATGATGCACCCGACGCACGCCGCGTCGAAGCCTGTCGCCATGATCCCGAACTGCGCCGCCACGCGCCACGGCCACTTCGTGCTGGACGGCTCGGGCCCTGCCTACATGACGCCGCCATCGCTGTCGTCGTGGCCGGAAGTGCACTGGACGCCGGACACGGAAAGATCCAAGCGCGTCGACCTGAATACCCTGACGAAAGAAGAAGTCGCTTCCTGGACGCCGGGCCAGACCTTGCTGTTGAACGGCAAGATGCTGACGGGCCGCGACGCCGCGCACAAGCGCATCCAGGACATGCTGGCCCGTGGCGAAGAATTGCCGGTCGATTTCAAGAACCGCGTGATCTACTACGTCGGTCCGGTTGACCCTGTGCGCGACGAAGCCGTCGGCCCGGCCGGTCCGACGACCGCCACGCGCATGGACAAGTTCACCGACATGATGCTGGAAAAAACGGGCTTGATCGCCATGATCGGCAAGGCCGAACGGGGCCCGGTCGCCATCGAATCGATCCAGAAGCACCAGTCGGCCTACCTGATGGCTGTCGGCGGCGCCGCCTACCTGGTGTCGAAAGCCATCAAGCACGCCAAGGTGCTGGGCTTTGCCGACATGGGCATGGAAGCGATCTACGAATTCGACGTCGTCGACATGCCGGTGACGGTGGCCGTGGATGCGAAAGGCACCTCGGTGCACAACACGGGCCCGAAAGAATGGCAGGCGAAGATCGAGCAACTCAATAGCGTCAGCAAGATTCCCGTGACGGTCGCTTAAACAAGCACTACCATAGACGCCGCGCGGCAACATCAGCGCGGCGTTTTTTATCTTCAACGGTTCCCTATGACTTTTATTGCAAGCACTGCCCGCCCAGACGCCCCCATCGGCATTTTTGATTCCGGCGTGGGCGGCCTGTCGGTGCTGCGCCATGTCCGCGCGCAGCTGCCGCGGGAAGACCTGATGTACTTTGCCGATTCCGCCTATGCCCCGTATGGCGACAAGACGGAACAGCAAGTGGTCGACCGTTCGCTGGCGATCACTGCCTTTTTATTGCAGCAAGGCGCGAAAGCACTGGTGGTGGCGTGCAACACGGCCACCATCGCCGCCATCAAGGCGCTGCGCGCGCGCTATCCCGACCTGCCCATCGTCGGCGTCGAACCGGGCCTGAAACCGGCGGCGGCCATCAGCCGCAACGGCAAGATCGCCGTGCTGGCCACGGAGCGCGCCTTGCGCGGCGACAAGCTGCTGGCCCTGCGCGAACAGGTGAGCGCCGCCACGGGCGCCACGTTCATTTTGCAGCCCTGCATCGGCCTGGCCGACCGCATCGAGCAGTGCGAGCTGGGCAACGACCCGGTCGATGCCACCAGCGCCATGCTGGAACGCTACATCGCCCCCCTGCTGGAACAAGGCGTCGACACCCTGGTGCTCGGCTGCACGCACTACCCCTTCGTGCAGGATGCCATAGCACGCACGGTGCGCGCGCATACGCAGGAACAGATCACCCTGGTCGACACCGGCGACGCCGTGGCGCGCCAGCTGGCCCGCTTGCTCGACGCAGCAAGCTTGCGTCGCATCAATAACGACGCACCGCGACTGCAGGGCTACACGACCGCCAGTGTCGAAGCATTGGCGAAAGCCTTCGCCGGTTTGCTGGACTTGCAGCCGCCCGTCGCACACCTGTCCGTGTGAGTGAAAACGGGCGTTTTTATGCAATCTTTCGATTCTTTAAAAAAGACTGCATTTAGATTTGCCACTTCGCCGAGTTCTTTGTATAATTCGGCACCTGTTCAGCAAAACAGCTAAACAGGCAAGTAAGACAGTGGTGGCTGTAGCTCAGTTGGTAGAGTCCAGGATTGTGATTCCTGTTGTCGTGGGTTCGAGCCCCATCAGCCACCCCACAGAATTAGTGGTAAATTAAAGGGTTACACGCTTCGGCTTGTAACCCTTTTTTCATTCCAGCGCACATGCATGAGGCAACATCAGCCCTCTCCTCCCACGGCATGCCAGGCGAGCGCATCAGCGAAAAATCCAGCCTGCGCGCGGCAGTCACAACTTGCCAAAGATACAGGACTTGGACGGGAAAGTTTGTACAAGGCCCTGTCCGGCGAAGGTAATCCCAGCTTCGACACCATTTTGAAGGTGACGCATGCACTCGGTTTGCAATTTCGCGCCGCAGCGCTGAACACTTGACCACCCATCAGCCGAGGCAGCGGAAAGACTACCCCGCCAGCACCGATTGCACCGACTGCACCGTCGTCGCCAGGTCTTCCAGGCGCACGGGTTTCACGAGGAAGTGGCGGAAGCCGACGGCCAGCGCGTCGTCCATGTACATGGGCAGGCTGTGGCCCGTGACGGCGATCAGCACGGCGTTGGCCGTCTCGGGATTATGGTGCAGGCGGCGGCCGATTTCGATGCCGCTGATGCCGGGCATCTCGATGTCGAGGTAGACGGCGTCGGGCAAGCACAGCTTGACTTGCTCGACGGCCATCTGCCAGTTGCGCACCACCACCGCATGGTGGCCCAGCGCTTCGAGCAGCATGGCCAGCGATTCGCCCACTTCCTGATTGTCGTCGACCACCAGCAGATTCAATTTGCGCGCAGCACTTGCCGGCTGGTCGCCCTGGCGGTGTTCCACGGAGGAATTACCTGGTGTCGTTTCAGTTGTCTGGCTCATGGTACCTTCACGTCTGACGGCTGCAAAAGCGGGAGTATACAAGAAGCACGTGGAATGCCGCCGCACCCCAGCAATGGTGCCAAGCGGCAATCCTGGCGCTCCGCTGTACCGCATCAACAACACTTCCTTCCCGGTCCCGGCGAAAGCCACCTCTACGCAGTTTGCGCAATTGACGGATAAAATGAGAATCATTATCATTCTTATCCCCTTGCGCCGGATGTCCACGCCACGCTGTTGTCGCGCCGCCTGATTGCCCGCGCAAACATTGTCATTACGGAGATCCATGCATGGCCGCCACACTTTCCCCACTGCCCTTGTCGCTGCGCCCGTGCACGCTGGCCATTGCCCTCGCCTGCCTGGGCGCTTCCCTTGCCGCGCAGGCACAGGAAGCCAATACGGCTGATAACGCCGGGCCCATCCTCGAATCCATCCAGGTCAGCAGCAACCTGCTGGGCACCAGCATGGCCGCCAGTACGAAGAATTTCGCCGGCGCCCGCACGGTGCTGCAAAAGGACGACATCGAACACTCGGGCGCATCCAGCCTCAGCGACGTGATGCGCCGCATTCCCGGCGTGCAGATCAGCGACAACTCGGGCAGCGCCGGCAGCGCCATCTCGCTCAACATCGGCGTGCGGGGACTGGCGGGTCGCTATTCGCCGCGCAGCACGGTGTTGCTCGACGGCATCCCGATGTCGGTGGCGCCGTATGGCCAGCCGCAGTTGTCGTTCGCGCCCGTCAGCCTGGCCAATGTCGAGACGGTCGACGTGGTGCGCGGCGGCGGCGCCGTGCGCTTCGGCCCGCAAAACGTGGGCGGCATCATCAACTTCAAGACGCGCCGCGTGCCTACCACGCCAGGC
The DNA here is from genome assembly GCF_051380665.1 of Janthinobacterium lyxosi. Lineage (NCBI taxonomy): Bacteria > Pseudomonadati > Pseudomonadota > Betaproteobacteria > Burkholderiales > Oxalobacteraceae > Janthinobacterium > Janthinobacterium lyxosi. The sequence goes on along the minus strand of NZ_JBNYXM010000025.1, from coordinate 59,994 downwards.
ATCACGGGCGACGCCACCGTGCGCTATAACGCGTACAGCGAAGTGGGCCACAACACGCAGGCCAGCGTGTTTGCTGGCACCCAGCTCGACAGTGGCCTGGGCCTGGCGGTGCTGTACTCGGGCATTCGCGGCAGCGACTGGCGCGTGGGCAGCGATGAGAAAGTCAACGACTTCGCCCTCAAATTCCGCTACGACCTGAGCTCGACGGCCGAGGTGTACGGCAAGCTGTCCTACTATGACGTGACGTCGCGCACGCCGGGCGGCCTGACCGCCGCCCAGTACAAGGCCGACCCGTTCCAGAACACGCGCCCCACCGACTACTGGAGCGGCGAGCGCAAGGCCTTCGACATCGGCTATCTGAATGCCCTGTCCGGCACCCAGGAATTCGAGGTGCGCGCCTATTACAACAAGAGCTCGCGCGAAAGCATCCTGATCAGCGGGAAAAACCTGGGCCACCAGCCGCGCAACTATGAAACGACGGCCATCGAGCCGCGCTACACGCAGCGTTTTATTACCGGCAAGGTATCGCAGGACGTCACCGTCGGCTACCGCTACCTGGCCGAGCGGGCCGATGAAACCATCTACAACGTCGTCATCGCCAGCGGCGTACAACAAAAGCCGACGCGCTTCGCCGACAATGCCACCGATGCCCAAGCCGTGTACATCGATGACAAGATCGCCATCGGCGCCTGGCGCATCACGCCGGGCGTGCGCTACGAACACATCAAGACGGAACGCTACAACCACTTGCCGACCGACCAGAAGATCGAGTTGCTCAACAACAAGGCTCTGCCCTCGCTGAATGTGGCTTACTTGCTCAACAACAACGTGACCCTGTTCAGCAACTACAACAGCTCGTTTGGCGCCGTGCAAAATACGCAGCTCAATGCGCAGTCAAGCAAGAACCCGCTGCAACCGGAACTGGCCAAGACGGCCGAGCTGGGCGCGCGCTGGAAGAGTGGCCAGCTGTCGGCCGAAGCGACCTTGTTCAACATCAAGTTCGACAATCAGATCCAGTCCGTGGGCAGCGGCGAGAACGCCGTCTTCTATAACGTGGGCGCCACGCATCACCGGGGCCTGGAAACGGCCATCGATTACCACTTCGACCAATCCGGCCCGCTGGCCGGCTTGAACGCCTACGCCACCTACACCTACACCAAGGCCACCTTGCAAGATGGTATAAATGCAGGCAATGACGTGCCCTTCTATTCGCGCACCACGGACACCGTCGGCGCCCACTACCAGCTGGGTGTCTGGGGTTTCGACCTGTCCAGCAGCCACCAGAGCCGCCAGTTCGCCGATGAAGCCAACACGGTGGCGGAAAATCCGGCAGGCAACCTGGGTGTCATTCCGGGCTTTCGCACCTGGAACACGCAGGTAAAATGGAAGGTGCAGGGCCAGGCCGGCCTGGAGCTGCTTGCCGGCGTCAACAACCTGAGCGGCAAGCGCTACTTCACGCGCACTTCGGACGGCAACCTGGGCAAGATGGTGGGCGCGCCGCGCATGGTCTACCTGCAAGGACGCCTGGCGTTCTGATGTTCTGATCCCCACACGCGCGGCGGTGCCTATCGAATCGATAAGCCGCCAGGTCCGTGTGCGGCATGAAAAAACCTGCACCGTTGTTGTAACGATGCAGGTTTTTTTACGCCCCGATGTCACAAAAATACTGTGGTGCAAGCAGCGCCAAGGCACAGTTCGCTCTGGAGTGACGTTGCAATTAATTCACCATGGAAATCAATTGCCTTGTGGATATAAATAATTTCACAATTGCATTTATTTTTATCGAGCGTCTGTTCTTTATGTGAGTTTTGGTGATATTCTTTAAATGTCATTTAGGAAAACAAATTAATCTTTAATCAACCAAAACGGATCACTCATGAAAACGCCTGCCACTCTCTTCAAGATCGCCGCACTGGCCGCCCTGGCCACCGCTGGTGCCGCCAACGCCGCGACCGAACTGGTGGTCAATGGCAGTTTTGAAAACAACATCATCGCCTCAGCCTGGGCCCCGCTCAGCAGCGTGACAGGCTGGACTTCATCGGCCAGCGGCAACTCGGCCTTTGAAATCCAGAAAGGCGCCACGCAAGGAGGCCAGGGCGGATTCAATCCTGTCGCCGCCAACGGCACGCAATACCTGGAACTCAATACCGACCAGCTGACCTCCGTATCGCAAGCCATCGCCACCACGGCCGGCGGCACGTATGCGCTGTCGTTTGCCTACTCGGGCCGTCCTGATACGGCTGGCGGCGCTAACAGCCTGATGAACGTGTACTGGGGTTCCACCCTGCTGACCCCGACGGCACTGGTCGGCACCACCAGCGGTGTCTGGCAAAGCTACATCCAGAACCTGACGGCGCTGGGGAGCTCGACCGTGCTGCGCTTCGAATCGATCGGTCCGGTCTCCGCGCCCACGTACGGCTCCTACCTGGACAATGTCTCCGTGACGGCCGCCGTGCCAGAACCGGAAACCTACGCCATGATGCTGCTGGGCCTGGGCTTGTTGGGTTTCATGGCACGCCGCAAGACAGCTGCCTGAATCTGAACAGTCGTCGCGCAACAGCCGCCCCGCCACCTGGCCGGGCGGTTTTTTTCATGGGTAAACGGATGCACTACCTCATGAAATGTTGCCAAGAAGAATTAAATTGGCGCTACAATAGCGGGGTATCAAGCAAAGCCAAGCATCGCTCCGCCAGGGCCCCTACCCCGCCCTGATCATCAGCACGCATTTTTTGAACAGGATGACTGGCGCTGCCGGGCCCGATTGCGCTCCCGGCACGGCCGCCACACACGCACCATGTCAGCAGAAAAAACCATGACCGAAACGAGTTCCTACGGCAAGGATACGCCCGTGGGACGCCCCGACATCGATGGCCGCGCCGGCATTTTCGTGCCCACGGCGGCATTTGACATCGACAACACCTCCACCATCCGCAAGGGCGCGGGCATTGTCGGCTTCGGCAACCTCGATGGCACCCTGACCGTGTACTTCGAAGCGAACCGTTTCGACGAAAGCAATCTGCACAAATGGGAGCATAAGGCGCGCAAGGCGTATGACCGCATGGTCATGGGCGCACCCACGGTGTCGAAGGCGAAGATCGATGCGCGCATGCTGGAACAGGTGGGCATCATCGATGGCATGGGCATCAATCTCAAGCATCCGGAACGCCTGACACACTGGCTGGCGATCTCGAACGTGCCGGACACGGCGCCGGAAGAGCCGGTAGTGCGCTGGAAAAACCGCTAGGCGGCGGGAGAACGAGGCGGGCGCCAGACACGAGGTGTTGTCCTACATGGCGACGGACATTCATCCGATGCCCGATAGCATTAACTCAAGCTATGATGAAAGCCTGACCACACCCCACACACTCAGGAGTACGACATGTCCCGCCTCATCCCGATCAGCTTTGGCGCCTTGCAAATAGGTCTGGCAGCGGCGGCGATGTACATCCTGTGCTCGGCGGACATACTGCACCAGGGTTCCGTGTATTTCCACTGATTTCATCTTACGTCACAGCATCTCCCCATATGACAATGCGCGCCGTGCTTCGCATGACATGAAGCGCGGCGCGCATTCTGGCGTCACATGCTGCAGGGCGCGCCTAGCGCCGGCCGTGGTAGCGTCCATGACCGCCCCAGCCGCCGCGGTGTCCACCGTGGCGCCCAAAGCCAAACATGAAGTCCAGCCCGATCGTCACGGGCGGATTGTAATAATACGGTTGCGGTGCGTACACGGGCGCCGGCACATACACAGGTTGCTGCACGTACACAGGCTGCTGCTGCACATACACGGGCTCATTCGTGTATTCCACGCGCGGTGCGCTCATCACGCGGCCCGACTGCACCGGTTCGGACGAGACCGTATGCCAGTCATAGGGATTGTAGGCCCCCTGTGGCGCGCGCGAACCGTAATACGCGGGACCGGGGGGCGCCACGGCGCAGCCACCCAGGGCGGCCAGCGAGATTACTGCCAACAGGGTTTTCATTGCAATTCTCCTCTAGTACTAATCTTCATGTACCAATTCTTTACTACTTAATTAAGTACTATAAGAAATTACGCCGTGCTTTGCTGTGCTTTTACCGATTGTTACACCCCGACGCACGCTGCAACATGAAATGTGGCGAAGCTGCCACAAGCGGCACGGGCGGCATGCTTCCTTAAATAAATGGAATCGCGCAGGTATCGATGACCTTGCCGGCCGCATCATAACGCTGCACGCACACCTGGTAGCGCACGCCGTAATCGAGCTCGACCTGCTCGACCTTGCCATACTTCAATTTCCAGCTGGGCTGCAACTCTTGCCGGCCAGCCAGCGCCGCCACATCCTGCGGAATCGCCATCGCCGTTTGCATCTCGCCCTGGCGCGCATCCTGGCGCCGCGCCACGTCGATGGAGACGCTCAACGCCAGGTCCACGCCGCCGTCCGCAAAGCTCAGCATGGGCGCGCTGCGCTGCGCACGCATCACGCCCCAGGCACAAGGCTTGCCAGCGGCCTCGCATTGCTTCAATTGCGCCAGCGGAAAATATTCAGGGGCAACCTTGCCATCCTTGATAGGCCAGCTGGTGCGCACACCGTCACGCTTGCCTGTCAGGGGATTGTCCCAGCTCAGGCTATTCACGACGGCCACGGTCTGCCCCGCCTGCAAGCCCACAGGCGCGCCCAGCGAGGCGCAGGCGGAAAGCAGCAAGCCGGTGGCGGCCAGGGAGGAAAGTGTCAGGATGCGCTGCATGATAAGCCTCTTGTGGTGGGATATCCCGAAGGTATGTTTCGAGGGTAACAGAATCGGCGGCGACAGCGCCGTTGGCTGGCGCACATAACACAACGGGCGGCACCCTTGCAGGCGCCGCCCGTAGCGGATACAGCCGTGCCGGGAGCGACGCTCCCGGCGAAACATGGATCAGTCCAGTTTCCAGGCGTAATCGACCTTGGTCCAGGTTTGCGCTGCGGCGCCATCCTTGGTGCCCGGCTTGAACTTGCATGCGGACAGGGCCTTGATGGCGGCCTTGTCCAGGTTCTTGAAGCCGCTGCTCTTGTCGACTTTCGAATCGGCAACGCTGCCATCGGCATTCACCAGGAAGGACATCGACACGGTGCCCTGCTCTTCGTTCATCAGCGAGGCTTTTGGATAGTCGGCCTTGCAGTTCTTGGCATCGAACGACGCCGGCACCTCGGCCGCGAAGGCGGCGGAAGAAACGGAAACCAGCAAGGCCGCTGCTGCACTCATCAAACGCTTATTCTCAAACATGTGCTTCCCCATGATTATCAGATACGGTAATTACAATTTCCTGTGCGCTGTTGGCCGCGCTTAAAACTCTTCCCACTCGTCATTGCTGCCGGCGCCTGCCGCCTTGCGTGGCGCCGTAGCGGCCGCAGGTACGGTTGCTTCCGCCTTGCGGGTCAGCGACTTCACTGGGCGCAATGCCGGCGCGGGCTTGCGTACGGCGACGGGTGCGCTAGCCACGGGGGCCGGCACATACGCTGCCGGCTTCTCTTCGCCTTCGACCAGTTTGAAGATGCTGACCACGTGGGCCAGTTCGGCCGCCTGGTCTTGCAGGCTTTGCGCCGCAGCGGCCGCCTGCTCCACCAGCGCCGCATTTTGCTGCGTCATGCCATCCATCTCGATGATCGACAGATTGACCTGTTCGATGCCCGCGCTTTGTTCCTGGCTGGCACTGGCGATCTCGCTCATGATGTCGGTTACGCGGCGCACGCTGTCGACCACTTCGCCCATCGTCACGCCAGCCTGGCCCACCAGGCGCGTACCGCGTTCGGTCTTCTCGGCCGAATCGTCGATGAGGATCTTGATTTCCTTGGCCGCGCCAGCGGAACGCTGGGCCAGGTTGCGCACTTCCGAGGCCACCACGGCAAAGCCGCGGCCTTGCTCACCGGCACGCGCCGCTTCCACAGCCGCATTCAGCGCCAGGATGTTGGTCTGGAAAGCGATGCCATCGATGACGCCGATGATGTCGACAATTTTCTTCGCCGATTCATTGATCGAGCTCATGGTGTCAACCACTTGCGACACCACGGAGCCACCCTTCAAGGCCACGTCCGAAGCGGTGGCGGCCAGCTTGTTGGCTTCGCGCGCATTGTCCGCATTCTGTTTCACGGTCGAGGTCAGCTCTTCCATGGCCGACGCCGTTTTTTCCAGCGCGCTGGCTTGCATTTCCGTGCGCGACGACAGGTCGATATTCCCGTCGGCGATCTCGCGCGACGCCGTGCCGATGGTTTCCGTACCCACGCGTACCTGGCCGACGATGCCCACCAGGCTGTCGCGCATTTCCTTCATTTCCGCCAGCAGACTGGACGTATCGGAAGGCTGGGTGTGGATGCCGATCGACAGGTCGCCATTGGCAATGCTGCCGGCGATCGATGCCGTGTAGTCAGGCTCGCCGCCCAGCTGTTTCAGCAGGCCGCGGGTAATCACCAGTGCCGCCGCCACGCCCATCGCCACGGCCAGTACGCCGAGGATGATCATGAACAGGCGCGCGCTGTCGAACGCCTTGCGGGCATCCGATTGCATCTGCTCGTTCAACTTGTCTTCCAGGGTGGCCAGTTGCTCCAGCGCATCCATCCATTTTTTCTGTACCGGGCGGATTTCCTTGATCATCACGCGTGTGGCGCCTTCCGCATCGTTGGCCATCCACAGGGCGGAAGCCTTGGCGATGGCGGGCATGGCGGCTGCCTCGTATTCCTTGATCGCGGCCAGCAGGGCTTTTTCTTCAGGAGTAGACTCGACAGCGAATCTCTCTTCGAGCTTCTTCTGCGTTTCCTGATAGGTGCTGGTCTGCGTCTTGATACGCGCCATTTCCGGCTCCATATCGCTCGCGTCGGTCATCAGGGTCAGGATGCGCAGCGAGGTAATGCGGTCACTGACATTGCCACGCATGTCGATCACCAGGCGGGTCACGACATTGTTGACATTGATCACGTGATCGAGACGTTCCTGGATTTGCGCCATGCGCGCGATGCCGAGAACGGTCACGGCCACCAGCAGAACCAGTACCAGGGCGAATCCCAGGCCCAGGCGGGTACCAACCTTCATTTTTGCTAAATTCATTTCGGCTCTTCGTAAATGAAACTATTGATAAGAATTTTTGCCCGGCACGACAAGACGAAGGCCGCGAAACACCGGTATCCGCCCTTACCCATTGGTATGCTGGCGGTCTCCGGCCGCACGCAGCCTGGGGTACTTCCTGGTCTACAACAGCCCTGAAAACGCCAGTGACTGCGAATGCAACTAATTCCACACACCGAATTTCTGACACCGTTGATGTGAGATCAACATCAAACATTCATATGAGAAATATTTGTCTATAATCAATTATAGGTGTAAATTTTGCCTCAAAGCAAGCAATAAGTACCTGAATAAATGCCTGATTAACTTTCTTCGGGGAAATGGCAACAACGCCGTTTCTTGCCCCTTAGAAATGCCCCACGACAGTGCGGGCGTGCGCCGAAACAGCGCATTTACAACACATGGCATAGCCATAAGACATCGTTTATGGAGAGGTGCTCAGAGGAAGGGGGAGTGCGGACAATACCACTGCACCGGGACAGCGGTATAGACAAGTTGGATCAGCGGTCCCAACTGCAATGCATCACATAGGCGTGGCACTCTGTGCCAAAGACAAAGACGCTCCAGATGGTGCCCAATTGACCGGCCAGACTGCGCTGGCCCGATGATACCAGTTGATACCAGTGCGGCTCGCTGCCCAGCAGCTCGGCCAGTTCGCGCTCGAAACCGTCGAACAAACGCGCGTCGAGCGGCGGGCGGTCGGCCTCGCTGATCGGGTGCAGGCGCTCGAGCAGCCACTGGCGCGGCGTGCACAAGGCACCGCTGCACACGACCGCCTCGATCGGCTGCAGGCGCAAACCGTCCGGCGCTATCTCCAGCACGCGGCACAACGCGTCAAAGGACGCCTGCGGCGCCAGCGCACCCAGATAGGAGCACGTGAAGAAACTGCCATCATCCTTCAGCGCACTGACGGCCAGCAAGTAGCCGTCCATCTGGCGCGCAAAGCCGTGGCAGTCGCTACTCATCAGGCAGGCAGCGACAATCGCGCCGCCGCCTCCAGCAGCAGGCGCGGGTCGCCCGAAGCCAGCTTCTTCGAGTCCGACAGGGTCTGGCGGAAGCCGCGCGCGCCGGGCAGGTTTTGCATCAGGCCCAGCATGTGGCGCGTGATGCTGTTCAGCTTCAAACGTCCCGCTTCCTTCTCCAGCTGCGCACTGATATATGGAATCATCGCCTCGAGCACCTGTTCGCGCGTCTTCACGGGCGTGTCGTCGCCGTAATAACGCTGGTCGAACTGCGCCATCACGTACGGGTTGTGATACGCCTCGCGCCCCAGCATCACGCCATCGAGGTGCTGCAAATGCAGGTCGATCTCATCGAGCGTCTTGATGCCGCCATTGATAATGAACTCGAATTGCGGAAAATCACGCTTCAAGCGGTAGGCGTAGTCATACTTGAGGGGCGGCACTTCACGGTTTTCCTTCGGACTCAGGCCTTTCAGGATGGCATTGCGCGCATGCACGATAAATGTCTTGCAGCCGGCATCAGTCACAGTGCCGACGAAATCGCGCACGAAGTCGTACGACTCGCTGTCATCGATGCCGATGCGGTGCTTCACCGTGACGTCGATATCGACCACGTCACGCATGGCTTTCACGCAGTCGGCCACCAGTTGCGGCTCGGCCATCAGGCAGGCGCCAAAAGCGCCCTTTTGCACACGCTCGGACGGGCAGCCGCAATTGAGGTTGATTTCGTCATAGCCCCATTGCTGGCCCAGCTTCGCGCTGGTGGCCAGGTCCTTCGGGTCGCTGCCGCCCAGCTGCAGCGCCACCGGATGCTCTTCCTCGTTAAAGCGCAAATGGCGTTCCACGTCGCCGTAGACCAGCGCGCCCGTCGTCACCATCTCGGTGTAGAGCCAGGTGTGGCGCGTGATTTCGCGATGGAACTTGCGGCAATGGCGGTCGCTCCAGTCCATCATGGGGGCAACAGACAGGCGGCGGGAAGGCAGGGTTGGGACAGTCACAATACGCTCGCTACAAAAAAGGGAATCCAGAACGGCAAACCCGCTGCGTCGCATCACCGCAAGGTCATGCAAGCACAGCGGGTCTGGTTGGCGCGGCGACGCAGCGCCACGCCACTACAACAATTACGCGTCGCGGCCGGCGCGCTTACGCTCGTTTTCTTTCAGGAAGCGCTTGCGCAGACGGATCGATTTTGGCGTGATTTCAACCAGTTCGTCGTCGGCGATGAATTCCACCGCGTATTCCAGCGACATTTGCACTGGTGGTACCAGACGCACTGCTTCATCGGTACCCGACGAACGCACGTTGGTCAGCTGCTTGCCCTTGATCGGGTTGACGACCAGATCGTTGTCACGCGAGTGAATACCGATGATCATGCCTTCGTACACTGGATCGTTGTGGACCACGAACATGCGGCCGCGATCTTGCAGTTTCCACAGGGCATAGGCAACAGCGGCGCCGTCATCTTGCGAGATCAGCACGCCGTTACGACGGCCAGCCATTTCGCCACGGGTGTTGTCGACTGGCGCGTATTCGTTGAATACGTGGCTCATCAAGCCGGTGCCGCGGGTCAGGGTCATGAATTCGCCCTGGAAGCCGATCAGGCCACGCGCCGGGATCAGATACTCGAGACGCACGCGGCCCTTGCCATCCGATTCCATGTTTTGCAGGTCGCCACGACGACGGCCCAGTTCTTCCATGACGCCGCCCTGGTTGACTTCTTCAACGTCGACCGACAGGTTTTCAAACGGCTCGTGGCGCACGCCATCGACCATCTTGTAGACCACGCGCGGACGCGATACGGCCAGCTCGAAACCTTCGCGACGCATGTTTTCGATCAGAATCGTCAGGTGCAATTCGCCACGGCCCGATACTTCAAAGATCGTGTCGTCGTCGGTCGGCGCTACGCGCAGAGCAACGTTGGCTTTCAGTTCGCGGTCCAGACGGTCACGCAATTGACGCGAGGTCACGAACTTGCCTTCGCGGCCAGCCAGTGGCGAGTTGTTGACCATGAAGTTCATGGTCAGGGTCGGCTCGTCGACGGTCAGCATCGGCAGCGCTTCCGGGGTATCCAGTGCGCACAAGGTCGAACCGATGCCGATTTCGTCGATACCGTTGATCAGGCAGATGTCGCCGGCAACCGCTTCGTCTACCAGCACGCGCTCCAGGCCCTTGAAGTTCAGCACCTGGTTGATGCGGCCCTTGACAGGCGTGGCGCCTGGACCGTTGATGACCAGCACGTCCTGGCCGACCTTGACGGTACCGCGGTTGACGCGGCCAATGCCGATCTTGCCGACGTACGACGAGTAGTCGAGCGAGGTGATTTGCATCTGCAGCGGGCCTTCCGGATTGTCATCACGGACAGGCACGTGTTGCAGGATCGCATCGAACATCGGCTTCATGTCGCCGCTGCGCACGTCTTCGGTCAGGCCGGCATAGCCGTTCAGGCCCGAAGCGTAAATGATAGGGAAATCCAGTTGTTCTTCGGTAGCGCCCAGTTTGTCGAACAGTTCGAACGTCTGGTTGATGGCCCAGTCCGGACGTGCGCCTGGACGGTCGATCTTGTTGACGATGACGATAGGCTTCAGACCCAGTGCCAGCGCTTTGCGCGTGACGAAACGGGTTTGCGGCATCGGGCCTTCTTGTGCATCGATCAGCAGCAATACCGAGTCAACCATCGACAGAACGCGTTCCACTTCGCCGCCGAAGTCGGCGTGGCCTGGGGTGTCGACGATGTTGATGTGGGTGCCTTCGTACTCAACAGCGCAGTTCTTCGACAGAATCGTAATGCCGCGCTCCTTTTCCAGGTCGTTCGAGTCCATGACTCGGGTGTCGACCGCTTGGTTTTCACGGAAGGTGCCGGATTGGCGCAGCAGCTGATCCACCAGCGTGGTTTTGCCGTGGTCAACGTGGGCGATAATGGCGATATTACGAATTGCGCGTTTTGTATTTGACATGGTCGTAGTAGTTACTGAAAAACTGCGGAGTGCGTACAAGGTGTACGAGATACCCGAATGCTAATCTATTTCCGGAACCGCGTAGTATAGCATGTTGCGTTGCAACGCTATTTAAAAATGCTGGCGGCTCCCACAGTCGGGGACGATTTGTTTGAAAAAGCGACACTGGTTGAAAAGTGTATGCAGGGGTCAGACCCTCAATGTCGCCAACTCAGAGGCTTGCGCCAACGGTCGAGGGGGTCTGACCCCAGCTTTTATTGATGCGCCGTGGCAATCAAGCGCTCCGGTGCCAGGATGCTGTATTCCTGCAATTGGCCCGTGCCCAGCAGCTTGCTGCCGTGATACACGCGCACCCTGCCCGGTTCGCTTGGTACGGCAACGTCTTCCTTGCCCAGTGCGATGCGCTGGCCATGCAGGAAACGCTTGGCCAATTCTTCCGTCAGCTGGACGGCGGGGAAACTCGACAATAATGCATCGACGGGCGCCAGCAGGCTTAACGGCGCGGCATGCGCCGTCAGCTCCTCGAGCGTGATGACGCCATCGAGGGTCAGGCTGCCTACTTGCGTGCGGCGCAAGGCGTTCAAATGGCCGCCGCAACCCAAGGCATGGCCGATGTCTTCGCCCAGCACGCGGATATACGTACCCTTGCTGCACATCACGGACAATTTCAGGAACGGGGCTTCATAGCCGAGGAACTCGAGCTTGTGGATGGTCACCGGGCGCGCTTCGCGCTCCAGGGTGATGCCTGCCCTTGCATACTCATATAAGGGCTTGCCATCCCGTTTCAAGGCCGAGTACATGGGCGGCGTCTGCAAAATCGGCCCGCGGAACTGCGCCAGCACGGCTTCAATCTGCTCTTCGGTGACGTTGACGTCGCGCGTTTCCAGCACTGCGCCTTCCGTGTCGCCCGTATCCGTCGTCTGCCCCAGGTGCACCAGGGTTTCGTAGGTTTTATCGGCTTCCAGCAAATCCTGCGAGAACTTCGTGGCCTCGCCAAAACACAGCGGCAGCAAGCCCGTGGCGAACGGATCCAGCGTGCCCGTATGGCCCGCTTTTTTCGCGTTCAGCACGCGCTTGGCCTTGATCAGGGCGTCGTTGCTGGACCAGCCCACGGGCTTATCCAACAGCAAGACGCCATCGACCAGGTCGCGCACCCGCTTGATGCCGGGCGGTTTCTTCGGACCCGCCACGTTTATTGCTCGTCCGCTTTGTCTGCTGGCTTTTCGTCCGGCTCGGCATCCGCCGCGCGCGTGGCGTTGGCCTTGTCGATCAGCAAGGACATTTCCATGCCGCGCGAGGTCGAGCTGTCGTGCACGAAATGCAACATCGGCAGGGTATGGATGTGCAGGCGCTTGCCCAGCAAGCCACGGATGAAGCCAGACGCGGCCATCAGGCCTTCGGTGGTGTTCTTGATGGCTTCCTTGCTGTCTTTCAACATCGTGAAAAACACCTTGGCATGCGCGTAATCGGGCGTGATCTGTACCTCGGTGATGGTGATCATCGTGCCCACGCGCGGGTCTTTCAATTCGTAGGCGACGATTTCAGCCAGATCGCGCTGGATCTGGTCGGCCACGCGCAAGCCGCGCGCTGGCATGGTTTTGCTATGTTTAGCCATGATATATGCTGTCCTAAGTGCCGCAGGGCGCATGAGTCAAACGGTTGCCCGTTGACCAATGCGCCCCACGTGTTTGCGCGGACAACAATATGTCCGCGCCATTGTTCTTGCTGAGATTACAGGGTACGAGCGATTTCCTGGACTTCGAACACTTCCAGTGTGTCGCCAACCTGAATGTCGTTGTAGTTCTTCAGCGACAGGCCGCACTCCAGACCGGCGCGAACTTCTTTCGCATCGTCCTTGAAGCGCTTCAGGGAATCGATCTCGCCGCTCCATACCACGATGTTGTTGCGCAACAGGCGGACGGAAGAAGCACGCTTGACCACGCCATCGGTGACCAGGCAACCGGCAATCGCGCCCACTTTCGAGACCAGGATAACCTGGCGGATCTCGACCTGGCCGATGACCGTTTCGCGTTTCTCTGGCGCCAACATGCCCGACAACGCCGATCTGATCTCGTCGATCGCATCGTAAATGATGTTGTAGTAGCGAATGTCCACGCCATTCGACTCGGCCAGCTTGCGTGCCTGGGCATCAGCACGGGCGTTGAAGCCGATGATGACCGCTTTCGAGGCGACTGCCAGGTTGACGTCCGATTCCGTGATACCACCGACTGCTGCGTGAACAACTTGTACGCGCACTTCGGAGGTCGACAGTTTCTGCAGCGAACCAACCAGCGCTTCTTGCGAACCTTGCACGTCGGTTTTGATGATCAGCGGCAAGTTTTTCACTTCGCCTTCGGCCATCTGGTCGAACATGTTTTCCAGTTTCGCAGCTTGCTGTTTCGCCAGTTTCACGTCGCGGAACTTACCTTGACGGAACAGACCAATTTCACGCGCCTTGCGCTCGTCCGCCATGACAACGACTTCTTCACCGGCAACCGGCACTTCCGTCAAGCCCTGGATTTCGACCGGAATCGAAGGACCAGCTTCAGCGATGGACTTGCCGTTCTCGTCCAGCATGGCGCGAACGCGGCCATACGAAGAGCCAGCCAGAATCACGTCGCCGCGTTTCAGGGTACCGGACTGCACCAGGATCGTCGCGACAGGACCACGGCCCTTGTCCAGACGTGCCTCGACTACCAGGCCGCGCGCAGGCGCATCGACCGGTGCCGTCAGTTCCAGCACTTCGGCTTGCAACAGCACTTGTTCCAGCAGGTCGTCGATACCTTGACCCGTTTTGGCCGAGACCGGCACGAATGGCGATTCGCCACCGTATTCTTCCGGCACGACTTGTTCGGCGACCAGTTCCTGCGTCACGCGGTCCACGTTGCCACCCGGTTTGTCGACCTTGTTGATCGCCACCACCAGCGGCACGCCGGCTGCTTTCGCATGGGCAATCGCTTCTTTCGTTTGCGGCATCACGCCATCGTCGGCGGCAACCACCAGAATGACGATGTCGGTTGCCTTCGCGCCACGGGCACGCATTGCGGTAAACGCTTCGTGGCCCGGGGTGTCGAGGAAGGTGATCATGCCGCGTGGCGTATCGACGTGGTAAGCGCCGATATGCTGCGTAATGCCGCCCGCTTCGCCGGATGCCACCTTGGCGCGACGAATGTAATCGAGCAGCGAGGTCTTGCCATGGTCGACGTGACCCATGACGGTGACCACCGGTGCGCGCGGCTTCAACTCGAAGTGCGCGTGTTCGCCCACATCGGCCAGCAGCGCTTCCGGATCGTCCTGTTCGGCGGCGAACGCCTTGTGGCCCATTTCTTCCACCAGAATCATGGCGGTTTCCTGGTCCAGCACCTGGTTGATCGTGCACATCTGGCCCAATTTCATCAAATGCTTGATGACTTCGGATGCCTTGACGGACATTTTGTGCGCCAATTCGGCCACGGTGATCGTTTCCGGTACGTGCACGTCCTTGACGACGGCTTCCGTAGGTGCCTGGAAGTTCGATTCACGGTCGTCATGGTGCGTCGGGCGACGGCCCTTCGCGCCACCGCGCCAGCTGTCACGGCCGCCCGGGCCGCTATTGCCGCGTGGCTTGGGACCACCGGTGGTGCCGCGTTTTTTCGCGTCATCGGACCAGGTGGACGACACATTGGCTGACTTGATGGATTTCTTGTCTGCAACAGCAGGCTTCTTGTCGCCCGGCTTGTCGCCAGGTTTCTTGTCAGCAGGCTTGTGCAAGGTGCCTTCCGGCGCCTTCGGCTTCACCGGAACCGGTACGGGTTCAGGTGCCTTGATGGCGCGGCGTGGCGCGTTCATCATGGCCTTGATCTGGGCAACTTCGTCGGCAACAGCCTTGCGTGCACGGTCGGTGGCTTCCGCTTTGTCAGCGGCTTCCTTGGCGGCAACAGCAGCGGCAGCGGCTTTCTTCTTCGCTTCTTCAGCGGCAGCAGCTTTTTTCGCTTCGGCAGCGGCGTCGTCAACGACAGGCGCAGCGGCGCTGGCGGCAGGCGCAGCAGCAGCCTTGGCAGCCGCTTTCTTCGCTTCCGCTTCAGCTTCTTTCTTCGCAGCCAATTCAGCCTGTTGCGTGGCTTTCGCCTGAGCTTCTTTTTCCGCGTCGAGCTTGGCCAGACGTTCTTGCTTTTCGCGCAGATCGGCTTCCTGGCGGGCGATCAGTTCAGCCTGTTTACGGGCATCTTCTTCACGGCGCGCCACGTCGGCGGGATCGATCACCGGTGCGGCAGGCGCGACCGGTTCTGCTGCGACCGGCGCAGCTTCGTCACGCTGGACGAAAGTGCGTTTCTTGCGCACTTCCACCTGGATGGTGCGCGACTTGCCGGTGGCGTCAGCTTGCTTGATTTCAGTCGTTTCCTTGCGGGTCACGGTGATTTTTTTCTTTTCTGTGTCAGCCGCTGCGCCGTGTGTGCGGCGCAGATGATCCAAAAGCTTGTCCTTATCATCTTTCGACAATGGATCTGACGTCGAACTTTTCTCGACGCCGGCAGAACGCAGCTGCGTCAGCAGCAAATCTGCAGGCATCTTCAGTTCGGTGGCAAATTGGGCTACGTTGTTACTCGCCATTCAGTCCTCTTTTCTATGTGTCGCGGAGATGATAAAGATACTCAAATTAAGCCTTTGCGGATTCGGCCAGACTCCATGCCTTGGCTTGCAACGCCTTGGCACGATCGTCATATTTCGAGTCAACCAACTTCATCTCATCGTCGGTCACATCTTTAAATTCACTTGTAATCAGTTCACGCGCACGGTCCGCAGACAAGGCCAGGATTGCGCCAAATTCGTCGTATGCCAGTGCTGCAAATGCTTCAACGGTCTTGATACCAGCCAGACCCAGCTTGCCGGCGGTAATGCGGTCCATGCCTTCCAGACCCACCAACGCCTCGTCCATGCCTTCCAGACCCTCTTCCGAAGCAATTGCTTCGGTCACGAGCGCATCACGCGCACGGGTACGGAGTTCATTGACGGTATCTTCGTCAAACGATTCGATTTCCAGCATTTCGGAAATTGGCACGTAAGCGATTTCTTCCAGACTGGCGAAACCTTCTTCCACCAGAATATCGGCCACTTCCTGGTCGACATCGAGCTTTTCCATGAACAGGATGCGCACGGCAGCCGTTTCCTGGGCAGCTTTGTCAGCCGATTCTTCGGCCGTCATGATGTTGATCTTCCAGCCAGTCAGGTCCGAGGCCAGGCGCACGTTCTGGCCGGAACGGCCGATCGCGATTGCCAGGTTTTCTTCGTCCACGACGACATCCATCGCGTGTTTTTCTTCATCGACCATGATCGACGACACGTTTGCCGGCGCCAGGGCGCCGATGACGAACTGCGCCGGATCGTCCGACCACAGCACGATATCGACACGTTCGCCGCCGAGTTCGCCGGTGACAGCCTGCACGCGCGAACCGCGCATGCCGACGCAAGTACCGATCGGGTCGATGCGCTTGTCGGCCGTGTAGACGGCAATCTTGGCGCGTACGCCGGCATCGCGGGCTGCGGATTTGATTTCCAGCATGCCTTGCTCGATTTCCGGCACTTCCAGTTCAAACAGCTTCATGATGAATTCTGGCGCGGTGCGCGACAGGATCACTTGCGGGCCGCGCATGTTGCGGTCGATGCGCAAGATGTATGCACGAACACGGTCGCCGATACGCAGATTCTCTTTCGGGATCATCTGGTCGCGTGGCAGACGCGCTTCGATCTTGCCCGATTCGACGATGGCATCGCCACGTTCCATGCGCTTGATGGTGCCGGTGACGAGCGAATCGCCGCGCTCCAGGAAGTCGACCAGGATCTGTTCACGTTCGGCATCACGCACGCGCTGCAGGACGACCTGTTTGGTATCCTGGGCGAAACGGCGGCCGAATTCAACGGATTCGATCGGTTCTTCGATGTGGTCATCGACTTCGATATCGGAAATCTGTTCTTTTGCCTCGAAATGCAGGATCTCCTGATCCGGCAATTGCAGGCCCGCTTCATCGGGCACCACGTGCCAGCGGCGGAACGATTCGAATTCGCCCGTTTCGCGGTCGATCGAAACGCGGATGTCTACCTCACCCTCATACCGTTTCTTCGTGGCTTGCGCCAACGCGAATTCGAGGGCGCCGAAGACGACATCTTTATCGACGTTTTTTTCGCGCGCCAGCGCGTCAACCAATAATAAAACTTCGCGGCTCATGCTTTGCGTCCCTTAAAAACCACCTGCGGCACCAAGCGTGCCTTATCCACATCCGCGAGCGTAAACTCCAACATCGCCGGACCATCCTTACCTTCAAATTCCAACGACAATTTATCGCCCACGGGTTCTTGCAAGATCCCCTGGAACGATTTCCGGTTGTTCGTACCCGGCATCGCCACAGTCAGCTTGACGATGATTTCCTGGCCTGCGAAACGGACAAAGTCTTCCAGCTTGCGCACCGGACGATCCAGACCCGGGGAAGAAATCTCGAGACGCTCGTAAGGAACGTTCTCTACCGTCAACACATGCGATAACTGGTGACTCACCGCGGCACAGTCTTCGACCGTGATCGGACCTTTTTCAGCGGCATCGGCGGCGCTGAAATCAATAAAGACGCGCAGCAGCCCGCGCTCGGCACGTTCGACATCAACGAGCTCATAGCCCAGACCTGTAACTGTCTTTTCAATTAATCCCAACTGCTGCAAGAAATTCTCCAGAAATAAGGCCCGTTTTCGGCATGACAGCGCCGCATTGAGCGCCGACAACATGCAAAAACACGCATTCAAGTCATATATGGCCCCTTGCGGAGCCATGACAAACGGTTCAACAAAAAAAAAATGGGCATCTGCCCATCTTCTTGTATTTCCCCAACCAGATAAGCACTCCCCACCAAACAACCCTGCGGAGAACTTTTATTAGGCTGCAGATTATAACCTCTTATTAACTTCGCCGCAATGCCGCACACAAGGAGCGGCCCGGCTTACAACAGTTACAAGAGCACGCGCCCGCAGCAGATTATCGGGCGCGTAAGAAGAAATTCACTGAATTAACCTTTGCTGCGGCGGCGCGGCATGCCATCCATGCCGCCACGGTCCATGCCGCCACGCGGCTGGCCACCGGAACGCGCTTGCCCACCGGCGCCGCCCGCATTGCGGCGCGGACCCGTGTTGGCGAAGCCGAAGGTCGTTTGCAGCGGATCGGGCTGACGCGGACCACGCTGCGGCGCGCGGCCTTCAGCACCGGCCGGACGTCCCTGACCCTGGCCTGCCGCACGCGGCGGACGACCCTGGCCTTGCGGCGCACCTTCGAACGATGCCGACGAGCGCGGCTGACCACCCTGGAACGGACCTTGCGGCTGGCCACGACCCGGACCACGCGCTTCGCCTGGACGAGCGGTGCCACCTGGACGACCCTGGCCTTGCGGACGGGCAAACTGACCCTGCGGCTGGCCACGACGCGGTGCGACGGGGAACGGATCGGCGTTGCGGTTACTCACATCGATGCGGTTGCCATTCGGCTCATCATCGCGGCTGGCCTTGCGCGCTTCGCGGCCCTTGGCGGCACCAGCGGCACGGGGGTCGCCCGATGCCGGCATTTTCTTTTCGATGCCGTAGGCCGTCAGCAGGTCGCGCACGGTGTTTTCATCCATTTCTTCCCAACGGCCCCGTTTCAGGCCGCTCGGCAGGGTCATGGCGCCGTAGCGGGTACGGATCAGGCGCGAGACGGTCAGGCCGATGGCTTCAAACATGCGGCGCACTTCGCGGTTGCGGCCTTCGCCGATCACCACGCGGTACCACTTGTTGATGCCTTCGCCGCCACCATCGGCGATCTTCGAGAACTGCGCCAGGCCATCTTCCAGCTCGACGCCGGCCAGCAGCTTCTGGCGCATGCCCTCTTCCAGCTCGCCCAGGGTACGCACGGCGTACTCGCGGTCGATGCCGTAGCGTGGGTGCATCAGGCGGTTGGCCAGGTCACCGGACGTGGTAAACAGCAGCAAGCCTTCGGTGTTGAAGTCGAGGCGACCAACGGCCAGCCACTTGCCTGCCTTCATGGTCGGCAAGCGATCAAATACGGATGGACGGCCGTCAGGGTCATTATGGCTGACGATTTCGCCGGCCGGCTTGTGGTACACCAGCACGCGTGGCGGCTTCTTGCTGACGCGGCGCTGGATCAACTTGCCATTGATGCGCACGTGGTCGCTCGGCAGGATGCGCTGGCCGATGTGGGCTGGCTCGCCATTCACGGACACGCGGCCCGACATGATCAGGTCTTCCATGTCGCGGCGCGAACCGAGACCGGCTTCGGCCAGCACCTTGTGCAGCTTCGGCGCGTCGTCGTCGGACGTCAGGTCGCGGCGCACGGCCACTTTCTGCACGCGGCCCGTGCCGCCCTCTTCGCTGTCGAACGCGTCGGAGGTGACAAACGAGAACACGGCGTCAGCATCGCTGAGCTTGCCGGGCGCAGCTTGGCGGCCCTTGCCCTTTTTACGGCTCTTGCCGGCATTTTTGCCAGCACCCGGCACGTCATTGCGCGGACCGCGCGGCAGGCGCGGGCCGGAAACGAGGTTGCCGTCGGCATCGAACACATCGGCGACAGGCGCGGCAACTTGCTCGGCGGCAGGCACTGTTGCAACTGCGTCAATAGCCTGTGGCGCTTCAGCGCGCGGCGGTTGGCGCAGCGCGCGTTCCGCTTGCACGCCACGCATCTGGCGCGGACCGCGGGTCGGGCGTGCTTCGGCCGGCTTGTCAGCGACGACTTCCGGCGCCGTTTCAGCGACGGCAGCAGCGGCCTTGGCGGCGGCGCGGGCGCGCGGCGGACGCGGTGCAGGGGTGCTGGCAACTTCGGCAACCGCCTCGGCAGCCGCTTCCGCGGCGTCGGCCACGGCCTTCAGGGCTGGCTTGGCGCGGGTTTTCTTGACGGCAGGGGCAGCTTCGGCAGCAGAATCGCCAGCAGCAGCGACTGGCGCGTCGGCGGCCACGTCGGCTTTCGTGCGGCGCTTCGGCTTGGCAGCGACGCTGTCGCCGGCAGCAACGGTTGCAACGGCAGCAGCCGCATCGGCTTCGATCTGGGCCTTGGTGCGGCGCTTGGACTTGACAACGATGGCTTCGTCGCTGGCGATTACTGTCTCGGGTGTGTTCGGATTATTCATTCTTCGTTTCTTGGCTGTGCTGACCTGGCGCAGCGTCAACCGTTAGTTCTGGCGCAGGGTCGTGAGTGTAGGCTTCGTCCATGGGCGAAGCATCGGGGCCGGCATCAAGGCTTGCTGTCACATCTGTCACAGCCGTATTGCTACCTGCACCAAGCTGGGAGGCAAGCTCATTGCTTGCCTTGTCAAAATTTTCCTGCAAGGCCGCTTCCAGGGCTTCGAGCCCATTGCCCTGCATTTCACTGATTTGCTGCAAAGGCGGCAGCTGGGACAGCGAATGCAAACCCAGGTCATCCAAAAACTGCTTGGTGGTGGCCAGCAAGGCCGGCCGTCCCACCACGTCGCGGTAGCCGATGGCATCGACCCAGCCACGGTCTTCCAGCATCTTGATCGTCTGCGAATTGACGGCAACGCCGCGAATTTCCTCGATATCGCCGCGCGTCACCGGCTGGCGGTAGGCGATGATGGCCAAGGTTTCCAGGGTCGCCCGCGAATACTTGGGCGGCCGCTCGGGCGTCATGCGATCGAGATACATCTTCATTTCCGGGCGGCTTTGAAAGCGCCAGCCCGAGGCCAGACTGACGATCTCGATGCCGCGCCCTTCCCACTCCTGCCGCAATTCTTCCAGCAATTGCTTGATCGTGTCAGCACCGACGCCGACGCCGCGCACGCGACCATTCTCGTCCGCATCGACGAACAGCTTTTTCAGGCTGTGGATCGTCAGCGACTCACGAGCGCACAGCAACGCGGTTTCGAGGACTTTTTTAGCCTCAATTGTATTCATAGCAATTCTGTGCGGATGTGTGTTGCAATTCGTATGCAGAGAAAGAAATCAAAAACGTTCATTTCAACGTAACAGATGGCAGACATCAATGATGACGCCGTGCTGGGTTACTAGTTGAGGCTGTTTTTCCGACGCCTTGGCCGATGCGCGCAAAGCGGGACTGAAACGGATGCAGTGAAAGTCCTGCCACCCATGGTGCTGGCCTTAAATAACCAGCAACGAAACGAACTCCGGAGCAGCTGCTTTTCCCGTGGCGAGCAAGCAGCCAGACAGGAGAGCGACAGTCGTCGTTTCATCCAACGATGCCAATTGTACCTGATAAAAAGCGGAAAAGCGCAAAACCGGGCAAAACACGTGTTTTACCCGGCCCTGGCGCGACATATCGCCCGCACCCTGCGCATCACAGGGAGGCGAGTTTCTCCGAGAGAATGGCCGATGCACCCAGGAAAGCTGGGTACTGCGCCGTAATGACGAAGGTCGGCACTTGCGAGACATAATTGGCGAAGCGGCCCTTGCGTTCGAAGCGGGCGCGGAAACCGGAGCGGTCGAAACGCGCCCCCAGGCGTGGCACGATGCCGCCGCCGATATAAATGCCGCCGAGCGCGCCCAGGGTGACGGCGACGTTGCCCGCCACCGTGCCGAGCATGCAGCAGAACGCTTCGATGACGTCGTCGCACAGTTGGGATTCGCCGGCCAGCGCGCGGCGCGTGATTTCCGCTGCCGGCAAGTCTTCGGCCGGCACGCCTGCGCGGTCGGCCAGGGCGCGGTAGATCAGTTCCAGACCATCGCCAGAAATCAGGCGCTCGGCCGAGACGTGCTCATATTCGCGCCAGGCGAATTGCAAAATACTCACTTCCACTTCATTGAATGGCGCAAAGCTGACGTGGCCGCCTTCGCTTTGCAGGGCGATCCAACCGCCGTGCGACGGAATCAGGCCGGACACACCCAGACCCGTGCCGGCGCCGATCAGGCCGATGGCCGTATTGGGACGAGCCGTGCCCGCGCCCACCTGGTGCTTTTGCTCGCTCGATAGCTGCGGCAAGGCACGCGCCAGGGCCGTGAAATCGTTGACCACGTCCAAGGTCGTGAAACCGCACTCTTCGCGCATGGCGCGGATCGAGAAAGACCAGTGATGGTTCGTCATGCTGAGGAAATCGCCGTCGACGGGATTGGCGATGGCGATCATGGCATGGCGCACGGCTTGCCCGCCGGCGGCAGCGATGTGCGGCAGGGCCAGGTAAGCTTGCAGGGCGGCGGACAGGCTCGGGTAATCGGCACAGGGCAACACTTCCACCAGGGTGATGTGGCCGGCGGCCACCTCCAGGGCGAAACGGGCATTGGTGCCGCCCACGTCGGCCAGCAGGCGCGGTCCATCGGCAAAGGCGGAAGTCGGCAGTACGGGAGAAGACGAAGCGCTCATGATTTTAAATGATGAAGTGGGACGCATGGGACGCCAAGCTTAAAGGATGAATGCGCCCGGAGGCAAGCAAAGTTTGTAGTTTAAGTACATCAAAACAAGCCTTTATTGGTAGTTCCACTCCAAATGCAACAGGCAGCGCCAAAATTACTTGGAAACAATAATTTATAGTAAGTACTTGCACTCATCAGTCACGCGAAAAGCATGCTGCACAGCAGCAGGAACCGCCTTGAAAGCAGAGTATGCCGGCGTTTGCGCAAAGACGCTTGGTACGCAGCGCTGCAGGCGTGACGCTGCCATCCCGGCGGCCCGGCGAAGGTGTTTTCGTATTATTACTACCGGTTTTTACTGCAAGTTTTTACTGCCAACCTGGCGTGCAGCATGCAGCGCGGATCAGGACGGCAAGCCTTCGCCCAGCAAGCTGGCGGGTGCCGGCTGGTCCGAGCGGTAGGCGGCATTCCACGCATCGAGGCCGCCATGCAGGGGCTTGGCCCGGTGAAAGCCGTGCTGGTGCAGCAGCTTGGCCACTTGCGCGGCCGTCACGTCGTTGGGACAGCTGCAATACACGATGATGTGGCGGTCCTTGTCCATGGCGATCATGGCGGGCACCGGTTCCTTGCCATTGAAGAACAAGGCGCCTGGCACGGCAGGTTCCAGCGCCTGCGCCGTGGCGCTGCGCGCATCGACCATCAGCGGTTCCTCGCCCTGTTCGATCAAGTCCAGCAATTCATCGATGCCGATGCGCTCGATCTGCAAGGCCTGGCGGAAACGCCGGCGCTCGAGGAATTTATACAGCAGGAACAAGCCCAGCAAGGTGCCCAGCATCAGCAAGGCCGTGCTGCCCATGGTGCTGAGCAAGTCGAGCACCTGCTGCACGCTGGAATGGAAAATCACGCCGACGACGATGCCCGTGCCACTCCACAGCAAGGCGCCCAGGCCCGCGTACAGGAAGAATAGGCCCGGCGGCGTGCCCAGCGCGCCCGACATGGGCGCGGCCACCGTGTTAAATCCTGGCACGAACTTGGAGACGATCAGGGCTTTCGGCCCCCAGCGCTTGAATTTGTCTTCCGTCTGGCTGACGCAGTAATCGGGCGACAGCGAGATACGGCACAGCAGCCGCAAGATGCGCTTGCCGAAATGCCGGCCTGCGCGGAACCACGTGAAGTCGCTGATCAGGCAAGCGCCCAGCGCGGCGGTCAGCACCAGCCCCCCATTCATGTCGCCATCGACCGCCAGCGCCCCCGCCACCACGAGGATGGGGAAGGCGGGAATCGGCAGGCCGAGCTGCTCTACCAGCACGATGCCAAAGACAATCAGGACACCGTAATGTTCGAGCAGGTAAATGAGGTTGGACATGGGCGCTATCTTACCGTAAAAGCGAATTTAAGCCTGGACGCCTTTCGGTATCGCACTCAACAAGGTGCGCGTGTAGGGATGCACGGGATTGCGGTACAGCTCATCCGAATCGGCCAGCTCCACGACTTGCCCTTTGTGCATCACCATCACCTGGTCGGCGATGTATTTGACGACGGACAAATCGTGCGAGATGAAGATATACGACAAGCCGAATTCATCCTGCAAGTCCTGCAGCAGATTGAGCACCTGCGCCTGCACCGAGACGTCCAGCGCTGACACGGATTCGTCGCAGACCAGGATTTCCGGCTGCATGGTCAGGCAGCGGGCAATCGCAATGCGCTGACGCTGACCGCCGGAAAACTCATGCGGGTAGCGATGAAAAGCCTGCTCCGGCAAGCCCACCTTGTCGAGCAGCCAGTATGCCTTGGCGATGCGTTCCTGGTCGTTCGCGCCGATCTTGTGGATGCGCATAGGTTCGAGCAAGATCTGTCCCACCGTAAAGCGGGGATTCAACGAGGCATACGGATTCTGGAAGATGATCTGGATGCGGCGCTTATACGGCAAATACTCCCTGTTCGGCATGGAGATTAAATCCTTGCCGTGGAACAGGGCCGTGCCGCTCGTGGCCTGGTGCAGGCGCAGCAAGGTCAAACCCACCGTCGTCTTGCCGGAACCGGATTCGCCCACCACGCCCAGCGTTTTTCCGCGCGGCAAGGTAAATGACACATCCTTGACGGCCTGAAATTCGCGCTTGCCGAACAGGCCTACACGCGTATAAAAGCTCTTGCTCAGATTATTCACCACCAGCACGGGCTCGTCGCCCGGCGTGTAGCCGCGCGTGCGCTGTTTGACTTCCACGCCGGGGCCGGCCTTGCCGTCCAGGTAATCGGCAATGACGGGCAAGCGCCATGGGCGCTCATCCAGCGAGGGGCGGCAATGCAGCAGCGCCTTGGTATAACTGTCTTGCGGCGCCTCGAACACTTGCCGCACTTCGCCCGTTTCGCGCACTTCTCCATGGCGCATGACGATCACCTGGTCGGCGATCTCACCCACCAGGCCCAAGTCGTGGGTAATGAACAGCACGGACATTTGATGCTTCTTTTGCAGCGCGGCGATCAAGTCCATGATCTGCTTCTGGATCGTCACATCCAGCGCCGTCGTCGGTTCGTCGGCGATCAGCAGTTTCGGTTCGCAGGCAATCGCCATGGCGATCATCACGCGCTGCTGCTGGCCGCCCGACAGCTGGCTCGGGTAAGCGTCGATCTTGGTGGCGGAATCGGGGATGCCCACTTCTTCGAGCAGCGCCAGCGTGCGGGCGCGCGCCTGCTGGCGATTCATGCCCATGTGCTGGCGCAACACTTCGGCAATCTGGAAACCCACGGTAAACACGGGGTTCAGCGACGACATCGGCTCCTGAAAGATCATCGAGATATCCTTGCCGCACATGGTGCGCCGCTCGGCGATCGACAATTGGAGCAGGTCGCGCCCGCCGAAATGGATGCTCGATTGCTTGTCGACGATGGTGTTATCTGGCGGCAACAAGCCCATCACGGCCAGCGAGCTGACGGACTTGCCGCTGCCCGATTCGCCCACCAGGGCCACGGTGCTGTTGCGCGGCACGTTGAACGAGATGCCCTTGACGGCTTCGAACGTGGTCTTCTTGTCCAGGCGGAAGGTGACGCGCAGGTCGCGCACTTCCAACAGGTTATTCTGGTCCATGAGCAACTCCTATTTCACTTTGGGGTCGAGCGCATCGCGCAAGGCATCGGTAAACAGCGAGAACGCCGTCACCAGCACGGCCATCGCCGTGGCGGCGGCGGTCAGCTGCCACCATTTGCCCAGGATCAGTTCATTTTGTGCCTCGTTGAGCATGCTGCCCCACGACACGGTGCCCACCGGCACGCCAAAGCCCAGGAAGCTCAAAATCACTTCGGCCTTGATGAAGCCCACCACGAGGATGGACATTTGCACCAAGGCAACGTGGCTCACGTTGGGGAAGATGTGCGAGAACATCTTGCGCCAGTGCGAGGCACCGATGGCATCGGCCGCCATCACGTATTCGCGCGCCTTGTGCTTGATGTACTCGGCGCGGATCAAGCGGTACGGCCCAGTCCAGCCGGTCAAGCCCAGGATCAGCACGATGGTCAGCACGCCCTTTTGCTGCAGCACCGCCGCCACCGTCAAAATCATCAGGATCGATGGAATCGAGGTGAAAATGCTGTAGAACCAGTTGAAGAAGTCATCGACCATGCCGCCGAAGTAGCCGGATACGGCGCCAAACAGCGTGCCCAGCACGACAGCCAGCAAGGCTGCCACCAGGCCCACCACGATCGACGTTTCGCCACCCTTGATGGTTTTCTGGACGATGTCATGACCCCACTTGTCGGCGCCGAACGGCAATGTCGTCGCCTTGTGCGTGACGAGTTTCCTGGCCTTGCCCATGCCAGTGCGCAAGGCCGTCAAGTCGTCGGCCAGCGGGTCGGTGACGCCGTACATTTCCACGCCAGCCGATGGATTGCTGCCCATCTGGGCGCGCAGTTCGGCGATGTCGTCGGCCAAAGGATCCAGTACATTGACGGGCGTGGGCACGCTGCGCTCGTCGGGCAAGGGAATCGCGCCATCACCGGACGCGTCCTTGTCGGCGCCCACAAAAGCGGGCGGCGCATAGCTGACGGCCACTTCATCTTCCCAGTTCGAGGCTACCAGGCCGCTGGCGGACGCCAGCACCAGCAGGAAAAACGCGCCGACTATGGCCAGCGATACCATTGCAATCTTGTCGCCGCGCAAACGGCGCCACGCCAGGGCCCACAGGCCGGGCGATGTATGAGGTTTCGACATCGTCTCTTTCTACTTCAGTTGTACGCGAGGATCGACCGCCTGGTACAGCAGGTCGGTGAGCAGGTTGAAGAGCATGGTGGCGGCGGCAACATACACGGTGATCGCCTTGATCACCGGAAAGTCGCTGCGCTCGACAGCCAAAATCACTTCGCGCCCGATGCCGGGGATGCCGAAGAAACGTTCCAGCAGGAAAGCGCCGATCAGCAGGGCCGGCAAGTTCGACATCACATAGGTAATGATGGGAATGCCGGCATTGCGCAGCACGTGCACCCACATGATGCGCCCTTCCTTCAAGCCCTTGGCGCGCGCCGTGCGCACGTAATCCTGGTTGGCCTCGTCCAGCACGAAGGTGCGGAACAGGCGCAGGGTCGGTGCGATGGAGACGGCCAGGCCGATCAAAATGGGCAGGGTCGAATAGCGCAGCAGGTTTTCCCAGAAGCTGTCGCCCCAGCCCTGCACGGGGAACAGGCCCAGCTTGTAGGCAAAGCCATACTGGAAGACGATGATGTAGACGAGGATGGAAATCGACATGCCCACCGTGCAGGCGATCATGACGGCGCGGTCCGTCAGCGAGCCGCGCACGAAGGCGATCGCCAGCGCCAGCGCTACGCCGAAAAACGTTTCCAGCACGGTCAGCGGGATCAAGACCATCATCGACGGCCCCAGGCGCGAGGTGATGATGTGCGACACGGATTCCCCCGTCGCCCAGCTCTGGCCGAAGTCAAAGGTGACGATCTGCTTGATGAAGATCCACAGCTGCACGTAGTACGGCTGGTCGACACCGAGCTGGCGGCGGATGTTGGCGATGCTTTCCGCACTCGACATCTTGCCGGCCAGAATGTAGGCGGGATCGCCGCCCACCCAGTTGAACAGGATAAACACCAACAGGACGACGCCCAGCATGGTGGGCAGCATCTGCCACAAGCGGCGCAAGATATAAGCAAACATAATGATTCCTTGTTGTTATAAGCGTCGCTTATTTATTGGCCGAGGCCGCAGGGGCTGGCGCCACTGGCGTGCCCGCGCTATCGATATCCATATACGCCCACTCCTGGAACAGGATCGGGTGCTTCTTGTAGCCGAGCACCGACTTTTGCGCCAGCATGTTGCGGTAGCGCGCATAGCCGATCAGAGCGCCCGCATTGACTTCCAGGCGGCGCGCCATCTTGTGGAACAGCTCATCGCGTTCGGGGCTGGCCGGCATGGCCTGGCTGGCCGCATACCATTTATCGTATTCGGGGTCCTGGTAGCAGCCGTTGTTGTTCTGGTGCGTGTTCGGGCCATAGAACAGCTGCATGAAGTTGTCGCCGTCCGGATAGTCGGCCAGCCACGGCGCCGTGCGCGTCTGCATCTTGCACTGCTTTTCCGTTTTTAAAATATCGGAAAAGATCATGCGGTCGTTTTCCATGCGGATGCCCAGCGAGTTGTACGTCTTGCGCCACATTTCCGCCTGCAGCACGCCATTGGCTTCATTGCGCGAAGCGTAGCGGATCAGCAGCGGCTTGCCGTCCGGCAACGTGCGCCAGCCATCGGCGCCCTTCTTGTAGCCGAATTTGTCGAGCAATTTGTTCGCCAGCACGGGATCGTATTGCAGCAGGCTCTTGTAGTGCGGATCGTAGCCGACCACGCCCGGCGGAATCGGATAGTCGAGGCGCTTGGCCTGGCCATTCCAGATGATGCGGATTTCCTCGTCGATATTGTGCGCCATGGCAATGGCACGGCGCAGGGCGATCTTTTCCTTGCTGAAGCCACCCAGGGTGGGGTCTTGCATATTCCAGTAGTAATAGCTGATTTCCGGGTCCAGCAGGCGCGACAGTTGCACGCCCTTCTCCGCCAGCTCGGGACGCAGCTTGCCGTTCAGCAATGCCTTCGGCGCCAGCGGACCATCGAGCCAGAACACGTCCGTACCGCCGCTCTGGAAAGACAGCCAGCGCGACTGGTCTTCGATCATCACGGAAATTTCGATGCGGTCGATGGCAGGAATGCGCTTGCCCTGCATCTGGCGCACGATGCGCTGGTCGTCCGGATCGTCGCCGGCCATGAAATTCCACGTTTCCGGCAAATGCTGCGGATTGCGGTTCAGGACGATGCGATTGCCGCGCGTCCACTCACCCAAGGTGTAATAGCCGGTACCGACGGGATTCGAGCCCACTTCGCCCTTCACGTCGCCGTATTTATCCACCACTTCGCGCGCCACGGCGGCCGTCGGCACGTAGGCAAGGATCATGGGGAAATTGAAATCGGTCTTGGTCAGCGTGATGCGCAAGGTGTGCGGGTCGAGGATTTCCAGGCCGGCCACCTTCTTGTTGTAATCGAGCTTGTTCGACTTGGCCGCGTCCTTGGCCAGGTCGTCCAGCCCCACCACCTTGCCTTCGAACAGCCAGTTGTGCGGCGAAGCCAGGCGCGGGTCGAACAAGCGCTTCCAGGAATACACATAGTCGGCCATCGTCAGTTCGCGGCGCTTGCCGCCAAACGCGGCGTCGGGCGTAAACAGGATGCCTTTTTTCAGGCGGATGGTGTAGGTCTTGCCGTCGGCCGACACTTCCGGCATGGCGGCCGCCGCGCCTGGCACCACCTTCACGGGGCGCGCCAGGTAATCGTAGGTGTACAGGGTGTCGAAGACGGCCTGCGTGATGTGGTTCGAATACAGGTCGCGCGCGGTGGCCGGATCGAAGCCCGTCTCGGCGGCCGGCAAGATATAGCGCAAGGTTTTCACCGGCGCGGCCGCAGGGGCGGCATCAACGGCAGTGGCCGCCAGCGGCAGGGTGGCCAGACAGGCGAGCAGCGCCACGCGCCGCATCCATGGTGACTTCATGTAATACCCTTCATCTCGATTATCTGTCGCACCGTATTGGTGCGCTTGTACTGGTTTCCCCCTGGGATACAGGATTCCACCACCAAAACCAGTCCATTCTCGCAAGATCTATGCCTTGTTCGTCGCCAGCCTGCCCGCATGCCGGCGAGCTGGAAAAAGGCGTAACGATAACGCATATTTTGTTCGCCGGGCGAAAAGCCGCAGCACTGGCGTGGCGCCCAGCCACGGCCACCTGCCTCGCGGGGGGAATTTTCCGCAGCGCAACAAATGCAGGCCGCCACCATGAAAAAACGACTTGGCAGTAACCCTTACGGCCCCGAGTGACAACTGTTTGTATGGCAGTACGGAAAATATACAGTGCAGTGCAACATTGAAATAATTGTGAATATTGAAACATATCGACATTATAAAAAACACTGTTGTTTCCATGCTGAAAAAGCATGCGTGCGCGTTGACAGGGTTTCTCGGCAAATGGTCTTATCAATCACGGCAACGCACGATATGCCGTTTGACCCACAGTGATTGCCGACGCAGCAATCTTTATCACCCTGGCAAAGCTGTGCCGCACGAAGGCCAGCCGAGCTTACTTTCGGAGTTCTGAGAATGATGATGGAAACAGTGATGTCCCGCTCCGTACGCCTGATTTTTTCGGGTAGCGTAGCAGCGCTCAGCCTTGGCATGATGGCTGCGCCGGCAATGGCGCAAGACGCCAATGTCCAACGGGTGGAAATTACAGGCTCGAGCATCAAACGGGCCACGGCCGAGACCGCATCGCCGGTACAGGTCATCACTCGCGACGACTTGATGAAATCGGGCAAGGCCACCGTCGCCGAGTACCTGCAAACCCTCACCGCCGATGGCGCCGGCTCCCTGCCGACGGGCTTCGGCAACGGTTTTGCCGCCGGCTCCACAGCCATCTCGCTGCGCGGCCTGGGCGCCACCTCGACCCTGGTCTTGCTCAATGGCCGCCGCATGGCGCCGTTTGCGCGGGCCGATGACGGCCAGAAGAGCTTCACCGACCTGTCCACCGTACCGATGCAGATCGTCGAGCGCATCGAAATCCTCAAGGATGGCGCCTCCTCCACCTACGGCGCGGACGCCATCGCCGGCGTCGTCAACATCATCCTGCGCAAGGACTTCGAAGGCCTGACCCTGAAGGGCGACACAGGCATCTCCGGCGACAGCGACGCCAAGCAGCACCGCGCCTCGCTGACCTTCGGCAAAGGCAACCTGGACACGGATAAATTCAACTTCGTCGTCAACGCCGAATACAGCAAATCGGACATGCTGATGAACAACGAGCGCTCCGGCCGCAAATGGATAGGCAAGGCCGACCTGCGTCCATACGGCTATGCGATCAACACCCAGTTCGCCGGCGGTTACATCAATGGCAACAACGATGCGAATGCCTCGCCAGCAGGCCTGATCCGCGACCCCGTCACCAACAACTATGTTTCGCTGCCCGGCTGCTCCACCCTGTCAGTGTCTTCACCGCAAGATCCGAAGGGCGGCTGCCTGTGGCATCACGACCAGTTCCGTTCCATGCAGCCGAAGATCGAATCGATCAACCTGTACACGCGCGGCACCTGGCAAGTCAATGCCGACACCCAGGTGTATGCGGAAGCGGGCTACTCGAAGCGCGACACGGCCTTTACCCTGATACCACCGTCGATCACGCCCACCATCGCCTTCCCGCCGAACGCCGGCAGCCCGACTGGCGTCATCAACTACGGCTCCGGCGCCGGCACCACCATCGTGCTGGCCGCGAATCACCCGCAAAATCCGTACGGCGTGCCGGTGCGCGTGCGCTACCAGGCTTTCGACGTGGGCGCCAGCACGCGGCAGGCCAACAATGAGTTCAACCGCATCGTGCTCGGCGTCAAGGGCAACGCCATGGGCTGGGACTACGATGCCGGCTATACGCATTCGGAATCGAAGCTGCACCTCGATTACAGCAACATGCTGAACATGGCCGTCGTCAAGGATGCCCTGGGCAATCCGAACAGCAAATATTTCCCGTACTATATCGGCGCGCAGGCAGGCAAGAATCCCGCCTCGCTGTACGCGGCCATGGTGACCAACGCTACCTCCGACTCCACGACCAAGCTCGACATCATCGACTTCAAGGCATCGCGCGAACTGATGCAGCTGCCCGGTGGCGCCATGGGCCTGGCCGTCGGTGCGGAACACCGCCGCGACAAGCTCGACAATCCATCGTTGTCGGGCACGGAAAACGGTTCCATCAACTCCAGCTATGTCGCCGCCAAGGGCGACAGCAAGGTCTCGGCCGTATTTATGGAAGTGCTGGCGCCCGTCTTCAAGACGGTGGAACTGTCGGGCGCCTTGCGTTACGACAAATACGACCGTTTCTCGTCGACCACGCCGAAACTGGGCGCCAAGTGGACACCACTGAAAACCTTCGCCGTGCGCGGCACGTATTCGGAAGGCTTCCGCGCACCAGGGCCGGCCGAAAGCAATGCCAATTCGCAATCGACGGGCACCTCGACCGTGAGCGATCCCGTGCGCTGCCCGGGCGGCACCCGCTTGCCGGGCGCCAATGCCAGCGACTGCGAACTGCAAGTGGCGGCCGTCAAGATTGGCGACCCTAGCCTGAAGCCGGAAAAATCCAAGGGCTACACCCTGGGCCTGGTATGGGATCCGTTCAACGATACGAGCCTGTCGCTCGATGGCTGGAAGATCAAGCGTGAAAACGAGATCAATCCGCTGCCGTACAACGAAGCGGCCGCCCTGCCGACCGCCATCCGCGCCGACAACAACCTGACCATCAATGGCGTCGTCACGCCGAATACGGGCACCTTGCTGATCACCAAGGCACCGTACCGCAACTCCAGCTTTACGGAGATCAAGGGTATCGACCTGGACGTCAAGCAGCGCGTGCGCCTGGGCGACTATGGCCGCGCCACGTTTGGCCTGACCTGGACCCACATCGCCTCGTGGGTACGCGCCGAGTCATCCACCGTGCGCTACCAGTTCGCTGGCACGCATGGCAATTGCGATACCTCCAACTGCGCCGGCACGCCGAAGGACAAGATCAATGTCACCGGCTCGTGGGACCTGGGCAATTGGAATGTCAGTGGCGTGCTGAACTACCGTTCGGACATGAAGAACATCCTGTTTGAAGGCAAGCCTTGCGCTTCCAAGCTGGCCGATGGCACGTCGGCGCCAAACGGTTGCAAGATCGCCTCGTTCACCACGCTCGACCTGTCGAGCCGTTGGAATGTCAACAAGCAGCTGCAACTGTTTGCCTCGATCAACAACGTGACCGACAAGATTGCTCCGCTCGACCCGCTGACCTACGGCGGCATGAGCTACAACCCGATGGACGCCAGTGGCGCCATCGGCCGCTACTTCAAACTGGGCGCCAGCTACAAGTTTTTCTAAGCTGACACCCGTAGCCTGACGCGAGGCGGTGAGCAATCACCGCCTTTTTTTCGTCTGCGACTGTGGCGCCAGTTCACTCATCCACACGCCTATTGCGCCAGCGCAAACCTTATCTCCTGCGCGCCTGTAAAACTCCCTTGCAGGCCACTTGGCCCATGACCATGCCACAGGAGTGTCAGATGACGCAAACCCGCAATCCCTCCCCTACCTTGCGCCTGCTGTGCGCAGCCTTGCTCGGCGCGTATGGCCATGCGGCCATGGCGCAGGACACCGACGCTGCCGGCCCTCCCGCCATGCAGCGGGTCGAAGTGACCGGCTCCTCCATCAAGCGCCTCGTCTCGGAAACGGCCACGCCCCTGTCCATCTTCAAGGCCGAGGATTTCGCCAAACAGGGCTTGACGACGGCCCAGGAAGTGCTCGGCAAGATCCCCTCGAATGCATCGAGCATGGGCAGCGGCAATGCCATCGGCGGCAACACGAGCGGCTTGCCCACGGGCGGCCAGGCCAGCGCCGACTTGCGCGGACTGGGCGGCGACAAGACCCTGGTGCTGCTCAACGGCCGGCGCATCGCCAACCATCCGTATGACGGCGCCAGCGTCGACCTGAACATCATTCCCATCGCCGCCCTGGAGCGCGTCGAAGTGCTGCGCGACGGCGCCTCGGCCATCTACGGCACGGACGCCATCGGCGGCGTCATCAACTTCATCACCAAGCGCTCGGTGAATGTCACCAACATCACCGCCGAGGTCGTCGCGCCCGAACACAAGGGCGGCGGCGAGCACCGCATCAACCTGTCGACGGGTTTCGGCAAGCTCGACTCCGACGGCTACAATATTTTCGGCGTGGTCGACTACCACAAGCAAAATGTGCTCACGTCGCAGGACCGCGATTTTTCCAAGACCGGCATCATTCCCGACCGCGGCCTGTCGCTCACCAGCGGCACCACCTTCCCCGGCAACTACTTCGATGCGGCGGCCAACGGCGGCGCGGGCCTGGCCGGCAATCCGTATGCGGCCACGGGCTGCAACCCGCCCCTGTCGGTGGCGGCGGCCAACGGCACCTGCCGCCAGGACTACACGCGGCAGATCGACGACCTGCCGGCGCAGGAGCAAGTGGCCTTCTTCGGCAGGGGCGCCTTCAAGCTGGGCGGCGGCTACCTGGCCACGGTGGAATATTTGCATGCGGAAAACAAGGTGAAAGCACGCACGGCGCCGCCGCCGCAAACAGGCTTGATCTTGCCCAATACCAGCAAATACTATCCGGGCAATGCGGGCGGCGTGCCGGTCCAGCCGGGCTTGTCGGGACAGCCGCTGAGCGTCAACTGGCGCCCCGTCGAAGCGGGTCAGCGGCAGATAGATTCCACCGGCAAGGCGGACCGCCTGGTGCTGGCCCTCGAAGGCGAGCTGGCGGGCTGGGATTACAAGACGGGGCTGAGCCATGCGATCAGCAAGTCGTCCGAGAAATTTACGGGCGGCTACGTGCAAGATGCAGGCTTTGCCGCTGGCGTGCTGAACGGCATACTGAACCCGTTTGGCGTGCAGGATGCGGCCGGCAAGGCTTACCTCGACAGCACGGCCCTGCGCGGCGAGGTACAGAATGCCAGGGTCACCACCACGGGCTTCGACATCAAGGGCAGCCGCGAACTGATGCAACTGGCCGGCGGCCCGCTGGCCATCGCTCTCGGCGGTGAACTGCGGCGTGAAAAAGCCGACTTCAATGTCAACCGAGATATCGCCAGCCAGGCCGCCAGTTCCGGCCTGTCCGGTTCGCTGTCGAAAAGCGGCTCGCGCACCATCCAGGCCGTCTTCGGCGAAGTCAACTTGCCATTGATCAAGGATCTGGAAGTGCAGTTGGCAGCCCGTTTCGACCATTACAGCGACGTGGGCAGCACCACCAATCCCAAACTGGCCCTGCGCTACCAGGCCAGTAGCGTGCTGGTGCTGCGCGGCTCGGCCAGCACGGGTTTCCGCGCCCCCACCCTGTTTGAAAAGAATGCGCCGCCGTCGAAGAACGATACCAACGATTCCTACGACGACCCCATCCTGTGCCCGGGCGGCGTGCCGCAGCCGGGCGCAAATCCCCTGCGCGATTGCGACTTGCAGCAATTCAAGCTGCAAGGCGGCAATGAAAAGCTGAAACCGGAAAAATCCACCACCTTTGCCCTCGGCCTCGTGCTCGAACCAGTCAAGGAAGTCACCGTCGCCATCGACTACTGGAACATCCATCTGAAGGACAAGATTTCGTCCTTGCCCGAACAATCGATCTACGGCAACTACGAAAAATACAAGGCCTTGTTCTTGCGCAATCCCGACGGCTCGCCTTTCGCCATTCTCGACCTGAACGACAACCTCGGCGAAGTGAAGACCGACGGTATCGACGTCAGCCTGAATGCCCGCCTGGGGCGCGGCGCGTATGGCGATTTCAGCGTATCGGTGGACGGCACCTGGACCCACAAGTATGACTACCAGAACGAGCGCGGCGGCGAATTCATTGCCAACGTGGGCCGCTATGCGGATAACAATCCTGTGTTCCGCTGGAAACATACGGCGGCCCTGAACTGGCGCATGGGCAACTGGGGCGCCACCGTGTCGCAATCATTCAAGTCCGGCTACACGGATCAGAACCAGGTGGATCCGCAGTTCCGCCACGATGTGCCCTCTTACAGCCTGCTGAACGTGTCGGGCAGCTACGTGTGGAAAGGCTTGCTGCTGACGGCCGGCGTGAAAAACCTGTTTGACAAGGAACCACCGTTCTCAAACCAGGGCACCTTGTTCCAGAAAGGCTATGACCCGCGCTACACGGACCCGCTCGGGCGCGCCTACTACTTGCGTGGCAGTTATACGTTTTAAGGGAGATGGGCTGAAACAGAGATAAACGGGCAGCACTGGCAAGCGTTTACCTGCAGTACCAGCAGCGATGCTGTGCGCCGTTTTATTTTACGCGCCTGAGCACGCCTGACAAGGGTTCACGATACTTTATTGCTGAAGGATTATAAAAAAAACAGGAAAATGTTGCATTTTATCCAAAAAGTCCGCACGAAATTGACAATCTGAATGGTGAATGTTTTGATGAGGGCCCTGAAAATTTACAGAATTTTCATTGGTAGTTTTGCAAAAAGGCAAATAAATTGTTAGTAAGCAACAAGTTATTTCAAAATAATTGCCGCCTTTATCACAATAACAAGGAATTTCAGATGATGATATAAAATGTAATATCGCGGTCGCTGCGCCTGATGTTTGCTGGCAGTTTGGCCCTGGGCATGCACGCCGCATATGCACAAGAAACAACAGATGGCGCCATGCAACGCGTGGAAGTTACGGGTTCGAGCATCAAGCGCCTGGCATCGGAGACAGCGCTGCCGATCACCTCGATCAAGGCTGACGATTTCGCCAAGCAAGGTTTGACGACGGCACAGGAAGTCCTGTCCACCATTTCCATGAATCAGAGCTCGCAAAGCAGCTCGCAATCCGTCGGTTCCGGCACGGGCGGCCAGTCCGTCGCCGACCTGCGCGGCATCGGCGGCGACAAGACCCTGGTCCTGCTGAACGGCCGCCGTATCGCCAGCCACCCATTCAACGGTTCGTCCGTCGACCTGAACATCATTCCGATCTCGGCCCTGGAAAGAGTTGAAGTACTGCGCGACGGCGCCTCCGCGATCTACGGTACCGACGCCATCGGCGGCGTGATCAACTTCATCACCAAGCGTTCCGTCAAAGGCGGCTCCGTCACGGTCGAACATTACGAGCCACAGAAAGCGGGCGGCGGCGACGAGTCGCGCCTGAACCTGTCCGGCGGCTACGGCGACCTGAACAAAGATGGCTTCAACGTCTTCGGCGTTGTCGACGTGCATCGCCAGTCGGCGCTGAGCACGGCCGACCGTTCCTTCTCGAAGAGCGGCTACATCCCGAGCAAGGGCGTGGATAACCTGAGCGGCACCACCTTCCCGGCCAACTTCTACGATACGGGCAACGGCCTGATCGGCAATCCGGCCTTTGCCGGCGGTTGCGTGGGTGAGAACCTGTACAAGAATACCTCAGGCAAGAGCACCTGCGCGATGGATGTCACGCCATTCATCCAGGCCATTCCAAAAACCCAGCAGGAATCCTTCCTGGGCAAGGCCAGCTTCAAGCTGAACCAGGATCACATGGCCACCATCGAATACCTGCACTCGCGCAGCACCAACGAAGCGCGCATCTCGCCGCCGCCAATGTCGAACATCGGCATCCTCATGTCGTCGAGCTCGCCGTACTACCCAGGCGGCAGCGGCGGTGTGCCAGCCGTGGCGGGCCTGTCGGGCGAGCCGCTGGACATCAGCTGGCGTCCAGTGGCGTCGGGCCAGCGCAGCGGCTTCGACACCAGCACCTCGGACCGCCTGGTACTGGCCTCCGAAGGCGTCCTGGGCGCGTGGGACTACAACGTCGGCCTGAGCTACTCCGTCAGCAAGGCCACCAGCGCCTTCACGGGCGGCTACCTGAATGACCAGCGCATCATCGACGGCATAGGCAATGGCATCCTGAACCCGTTCGGCGAGCAGAGCGCCGCCGGCGCGGCCTACCTGAAGGATTCCGTCCTGAAAGGCGAATACCTGAGCGCAAAGATGACCAGCACCGCGGTCGATGCGAAGATCAGCCGCGAGCTGTTCAACCTGCCGGCTGGCGCAGTCGGTTTTGCCGTCGGTACGGAATTCCGCAACGACAAAGCGGAATACAATGTGAATCGCGACCTGGCCGGCCAGGCTTCGAGCTCCGGCTATGCCGAAGCGCAGAACCAGTCGGGCAGCCGCAACATCGCCGCCATCTTCTCGGAATTGAGCATTCCTGTCGTGAAAGACTTGGAACTGTCGCTGGCAGCCCGTTATGACCACTACAACGATGTCGGCGGCAGCTTCAACCCGAAAGTCGGCGTGCGCTGGCAGCCAACGAGCCAGGTGCTGCTGCGCAGCTCCTACAACACTGGTTTCCGCGCGCCAACGCTGTATGACCTGCATGGTCCGCAAACCAAAACCTTCACGGCCAACAAGTACGACGATCCACGCCTGTGCCCAGGCGGCGTAGCTATCCCTGGCGCCAACAGCAACGTCGCCTGCGGCGCGCAGCAATACATCCGTTCGGGCGGCAATGCGGATGTCGGCCCGGAAAAATCGAAAACCTTCAGCGCCGGTATCGTCATCGAGCCAACCAAGTCGCTGACCGTCTCGCTCGATTACTTCCAGATCAAGCTGCGCGACAAGATCGGCACCGTGGCCGAACAGACCCTGTTCGACAACTACGCCAAGTATCAGAACAACTTCATCTATACCGCTGACGGCAAGCTCGATTACGTGCTGGCCACCCTGGGCAACCTGGGCGAAATGCACACCTCGGGCATCGACCTGGGCCTGAACTGGAAATTGCCACGCAGCCAGTATGGCAACTTCACGTTCGCCTTCGACGGTACCTGGGTACAGAAGTATGAATACCAGAACGAACGCGACGGTGAATTCATGCAAAACGTGGGCGTGTATGGCGACAAGGCACCGGTATTCCGCTGGAGACACAATGCCTCCCTGCAATGGAACCTGGACAAATGGAACGCCACGCTGTCGAACAAGTACATGAGCGGCTACCGCGACCAGAACTATGTCGATCCGCAATTCGAGCAAAGCGTCAAGGCTTACTCGGTATGGTCGCTGTCGGGCGCGTACTCGGGCTTCAAGAACACCGAAGTCACCGTGGGCGTGAAAAACCTGCTGAACGAAGATCCACCGTTCAGTAACCAGATCGGCACCTTCCAGTCCGGCTACGATCCGCGTTACGCCGATCCGCTGGGCCGTACTTTCTACGTGCGCGCTACCTACAAGTTCTAAGCTGACTGTCAGCTGAAAACTGAAAAGCCCGGAAAGCTTAGCTTTCCGGGCTTTTTTTCATGCTGCGCGCCACGTCACTTTATTCCGCGTCGCCCTGCAAGCGGCGCTGCTTGACAGCCGCGGCCAGGTTTTCCAGCACGGCCACGCTGGCGCTCCAGTCGATGCAGCCGTCCGTGACGGATTGGCCATAGATCAATTCCTTGCCCGGGATCAGATCCTGGCGCCCTGCCACCAGGTGCGATTCCACCATCACGCCGACGATACGGCTGTCGCCGCCGGCCACCTGGCTGGCGATGTCGGCACACACGGGGATCTGGTTTTCCGGTTTTTTCGAGCTGTTCGCGTGCGAGGCGTCGATCATCAGGCGCGCCGCCAGGCCCTGTGCGGCGATGGCCTTGCAGGCCTCGTCCACACTGGCCGCGTCATAGTTGGGCGTCTTGCCGCCGCGCAGGATGATGTGGCAATCCTCGTTGCCATTGGTCGAGACGATGGCCGAGTGGCCGCCCTTCGTGACGGAGAGAAAATGGTGCGGCTGCGAGGCTGCCTTGATGGCTTCCACGGCGATTTTCACATTGCCATCCGTGCCATTCTTGAAGCCGACGGGACAGGACAGTCCCGAGGCCAGCTCGCGGTGCACCTGCGACTCCGTGGTGCGTGCGCCGATGGCGCCCCAGCTGATCAGGTCGGCGATGTATTGCGGGCTGATGACGTCGAGGAATTCCGTGCCAGCCGGCAAGCCCAGCTCATTGATATCACGCAACAGTTCGCGCGCCATGCGCAAGCCGTCGTTGATGCGGAAGCTGTTGTCCATGTACGGGTCGTTGATCAGGCCCTTCCAGCCCACCGTGGTGCGTGGCTTCTCAAAGTAGACGCGCATGACGATTTCCAGTTCGCCGGCGAAACGCGCGCGCTCCTTGACCAGCAGGCGCGCATATTCCATCGCCGCCTTGGTATCGTGGATGGAGCAAGGCCCGATCACCACCATCAGGCGGTCATCCTGGCCGTGCAGGATACGGTGCAGGGCGATGCGGGCGCTGGCAGCGGTCTGTTCGGCTTGCTCCGAGCAGGCGAATTCGCGGATCAGGTGGGACGGCGGGGTCAATTCCTTCATTTCGCGAATTCGCAAATCATCGGTGCGGGGCATCATTTTCTCCAAAATTTAAGGAAGGGTAAAACATCTGGGTAAAAAAAAACCGCCATCAGTGGCGGTTTTTTAGAATTTGCTGGGATCTCGTTTTTTGCTGCTACGTGAACCGACCGCTACTCCACCGCCTTTGGGTTGGAATTGCTAAAGTAAAAATAAGCGGTAAAAAAGTGGCGAGCGAACATGCGAGTCATCCATAAGTGATGAACGACTATAAACCTAAATTACAAGGATTGGCAAGCATATTTATCGGCAAAGCCGCATGTTGCAGCCGTTTTACACTGCAAAGCGCGTAAAAAAGCATAAAAAGTTGCGCGCTGCGGATACGCATCGGCTGACTACCAACGCTGTGGCCGCCGTGGCGCGCACGCCACGCCAGCCCGTTTTGACGCTGGCAAGCGACGCACTCCTGATATAGATCGAATCACGGCCGGGCCACACGGCAAAGACTCCAGGGCGCTGCGGCCGGCAGGGCCGTCAACGGCAATATGCGCAATCCCGACACACTCGACTACGACAACCGCGGCAACCTGGACGGCACGGGTTTACGCGCAAACGTATGCCGCATTGAACGTATATCACAGCGAATCGCACTCGGCCAACACGCCCTCGACGGTCAGCGGCACGGTCGGCTATCCGGACGGCCCTGGCAGTAATGCGGGCGTGTCGCTGGGCGCCTCCCACCCAATTTACCCGACCTGCGCGAGCGCCATGTCAGAAAAAAATCAGGCAGTCCCGCCAACCGTGATGCCATCCAGGCGCAGGGTCGGCTGCCCCACGCCCACGGGCACGCTTTGCCCCTCCTTGCCGCACACGCCCACGCCCGAATCGAGGCGCATGTCGTTGCCGATCATGGAAACACGGTTGAGCACGTCCGGGCCATTGCCAATCAGGGTCGCCCCTTTGACGGGGTAGCTGAGCTTGCCGTTTTCGATCATGTACGCTTCGCTGGCCGAGAAGACGAACTTGCCGTTCGTAATATCGACCTGGCCGCCGCCGAAGTTGACGGCATACAAGCCATTTTTCACGGAGGCAAGGATTTCACCCGGGTCCCGGTCGCCGCCCAGCATATACGTGTTCGTCATGCGCGGCATGGGCAGGTGGGCGAACGATTCGCGGCGCGCATTGCCCGTCACGGGCATCTTCATCAGGCGCGCATTCATGGTGTCCTGGATGTAACCCTTCAGGATGCCGTCCTCGATCAGGGTCGTGCATTGCGTCGGGTTGCCCTCGTCGTCGATATTCAAAGAGCCGCGCCGGCCAGCCAGGGTACCGTCGTCGACCACCGTGACGCCTTTGGCAGCCACGCGCTCGCCGATGCGTCCGGAAAACGCGGACGAGCCCTTGCGGTTGAAATCGCCTTCCAGGCCATGGCCGATCGCTTCGTGCAGCAGGATGCCGGGCCAGCCCGGTCCCAGCACGATGGTCATGGGGCCGGCCGGCGCCGGACGCGCTTCCAGGTTCACCAGGGCCGAATTAACGGCGTCCGCTGCGTATTGTTCCAGCACGGCATCGCTGAAATAGTCATAGCTGAAACGCCCGCCACCACCGGCCGAGCCCGTTTCGCGGCGGCCATGCTGTTCCGCGATCACGGTGAGCGAGACGCGCACCAGCGGGCGGATGTCGGCCGCCAGCACACCGTCGCTGCGCAGCACCAGCACCACGTCGTACTCGCCGGCCAGGCCCGCCATCACCTGCACCACGCGAGGATCTTTCGCCCGCGCCATCTTTTCCAAGCGCTCGAGCAGTTGCACCTTGGCCGTGGCATCCAGCGAGGCGAGCGGGTCGTTGGGCAAGTACAGCGAGCGTCCGCCCTGCGCCAGCATCTGGCCCGCGATCTTGATTTTGCCGGCACCCGCGCGTGCAATGGTGCGCGTGGCCGCAGCCGCTTCCAGCAGGGCCCGCTCGGAAATGTCGTCGGAATACGCAAAGGCCGTCTTGTCGCCGGACACGGCGCGCACGCCCACGCCCTGGTCAATGGAAAAGCTGCCCGTCTTGACGATGCCCTCTTCCAGGCTCCAGCCCTCGCTCCTGGTCGACTGAAAGTACAGGTCGGCATAATCGACCTTGTGCGTAAACATCGTGCCCAGGGCTTTCAGCAGCTTGTCTTCGTCCAGGCCGAACGGCGTGAGCAGGAGTTCGCGCGCCACGGCCAGGCTGGACAGATTGGGTTCAAATGGGATCATGGCTCTCTATTCTTTCAATTTACATGGTGCGGTGCGCCAGGGCCGGCAAGGACTCGCGCACGCCAGCCAGAAACACCAGGTCGATCTCGCCGCTCACCACGCCCTCGCCTTCGGGCAACACGGCTTTCACTTCGCCCCACGGGTCGATCAGCATGCTGTGGCCCCAGGTATGCCGGCCGTTCGGATGCAAGCCGCCCTGCGCCGAGGCCAGCACATAGCACTGGTTTTCGATGGCGCGCGCGCGCAGCAGCACTTCCCAGTGGGCGCTGCCCGTCGTATGGGTAAACGCGGCCGGCACGACGATCAGCACGCAATCGCCCATGGCGCGGTACAGCTCGGGAAAACGCAGGTCGTAGCAGATGGACAGGCCGACCCGGCCGAACGGCGTCTCGATAGCACGCACTTGCGCACCGGGCACGATGGTGCGCGACTCGTTGTAGGACTCGGTGCCGCGCGTAAAGCCGAACAGGTGGATCTTGTCGTAGCGGCCGGCCGGTTCGCCTTGCGGGTCGTACACCAGCGTCGTATTGAGGACCTTGCCCTCCTCACCGGAAATCAGGGGCAAGGTGCCGCCGATCAGCCAGATGCCGTGCTGGCGCGCCATCTGCGCCATGCCATCCTGGATGGGCCCGCTGCCTGGCTGTTCCGCATGGGCCAGCTTGTCCGTTTCCTGCTGGCCCATGATGGCCCAGTATTCGGGCAGCACCACCAGCTGCGCGCCACCGGCGGCGGCCTGCGCCACCAGGCGCCGCGCCGTGGCCAGGTTGTCTTCCACGGACGGCGAGGAAATCATTTGTACTGCTGCGACTGTAAGCATCATTCACCTAACCCTTCAAGCGCACTGCGAGCTTGCTGTGCGGCACTTATTTAGCGACAGCATCCTGCGCCGCCGCTGCTGGGGCGGGAACGGCGACAGGTTCCAATTTACCACCATCGAGCTTGCTCACGACGGGCGATTTCCACGGGCCGGCGATCTGCATGTGGTAGGTGAGCGCCTTCATCACGGGGGCGCGCAGGAACAATTGCGCCAGGAAACTGCCCAGGCCGATGACGGGATTGACGGCCAGCGCATACACGAGCGGCCCCGTGCCCAGGTTAAATTCCGGGATCACCACCACATGCAAATTCGTCGTTTCGTTGGCGATATCGGCCGTGCCATCCATCAGTACGGTGGCCGCCACGCCGTGCATCTTGAGGTTGTCGGTGTTCACCACGCCGCGCTTGATGCTGGCGTTGGCCGTGATGCCGTCGAAGGCCAGCCCTTCGGAAAACACATCGTGGAAATCGAGCTTCAGCAAACGGGGCAAGGCTTGCAGGCTGAGCACGCCCAACAGCTTGGCGGCGCCCGGATCCTGCTTGAGGAACTGGCCCGACTCCACGTTCATCTCGATCTGCCCCGACAGGGTGGGAATGTCGAGCGAATACGGCAAACCATTCCAGGCGATGTCGCCGCTCAGGCGCCCCTTGCCGCGACGCACCGTGTCGGCAAAGCCGAAGCGGTCGAGCAATTTTCCCGCATCGACGATATCGAGGCCAAAACGCAGGCTGGTCGTGCTTTGCCCATCCTTGATGACCCATTTGCCATTGCCGCTCAGCGCGCCATCGGGATTCGACAGTTGCAACTTGCCCACGCGCCACTCGCGCCCGCCCGCCGCCATGGTGTTATATGCCTGCAACTCCAGCCGGCCGATCTTCTTGTTGAACAGCTCAAATTGCTCGGCGATGATATCGAGCGAGGGAATCGACTGGGCGCCGCTCTTGCCTTCCAGCAAATTCTTCACATCGTTGGCGGCCGACTCCGGAATGATCAGCGACGACAGGCGCGCCGTCATCTTGCCCAGGCCGGACGGCGTTTCCAGCCACGTCACATAGCCCGACACTTGTTTCGCGTCAATATTGGCTTGCCACACATCCTTTTGATGCGTGGCGCCCACCACCACGTTTTCCAGCTTGCGCTCGCCCAGCATCAGTTCGCTGGCACGGGCCGCCATCATGTCTGGCACCACATATTGCGCAATATCGGGTGCATCGTCGGCGTTGCCGCCCGCATCGGCTGGGGCCGTGGCGCTGCCGGCGATTTCGCTGCCGACGGCGATCCAGCTATCCACGTCCAGCGTTTTCATATTCACGTTGAGCATCATGCCGCTATCCGGTTCCGGCGCCGGCACGTTCACGCCGATGCCGCCGCGCACCAGGCGCCAGGCGTCCTTGCCCTGCTTCTGGCGCTGGTAGCGCGCGGCGATGCCAGAACCCAGCGCGATGCGGATATCGTCCGTGCGCAAGCCGGCCGCAGTGGCCGCGTTGCCCGTCAGGGTGAATTTCACGGGCAGACTGTCGCCGGCCGACTTTTTCAGCGGGGCGGGAAAATCCAGGCCCAGGCCCGTCAGCGGCGACTCGACATTGACCACCACCTGGTGGTCGCGCGCCGTGATCAGGCCGCTGTAGCGCGCGCCGCCGTTCAAATGTTTCGCCAGGCGCTGTAGCACGGGCGCCGGATACGTCTTGCGCAAGCCATCGATGGTCATGTTGCCGGCGATTTTCACCTGAATGGAACTGTCCGGCTGCGTGCCGCCCGAGATGGCCAGCGGCCCGC
Organism: Janthinobacterium lyxosi; assembly: GCF_051380665.1. Classification (NCBI taxonomy): domain Bacteria; kingdom Pseudomonadati; phylum Pseudomonadota; class Betaproteobacteria; order Burkholderiales; family Oxalobacteraceae; genus Janthinobacterium; species Janthinobacterium lyxosi. The sequence goes on along the minus strand of NZ_JBNYXM010000025.1, from coordinate 15,493 downwards.
CCAGCAGGCTGCCGTTCAAGCCATTCAGGTTGACGCCCTTCTCGTTGAATTCGATCTTGCCCTGCGTGCCCAGCACGGGCGGCATGTCGTGGAACAGCACCACGTCGTTGCCCGCCAGCTGCAAACTGCCCTGCACGGTCGACTCCAGCATGCGCTCGATCGGCAAGTGCAGCTTCAATGCCAGCTTGGCGTTGCCCGTCGCCGTGGTTTCATCCGTGAAATGCTCGATCCAGCCCAGCACGGGGCTGGCCGTCACGTACTTGAGGAATTCCTGCATGGGGCCGGCCGCATTGCCATCGATATCGAGCAAGGTGTCGAAGACGGTCAGGTCGGGGATCACGGCTTTGACATTCGTCAAGGCCACGCCGCCCGTGGTGGCCGTGTCGCCGCGAATTTCCATGCGCGCCCGCTCAAAGACAAAGCTGCCCTTGATTTTCTCCGCCTGCGGCCACAGGGGCGCCTTGCCCGCCTGGGGGCCGTTTTCCGCAAATTCGCCGGGCGCATAGTTCAGGGTGCCATTCTCGATCTTGCCGGCCACACGGAAGTCGCCGCGGCTGCGCTGGGCGGGGGTGTCGGCCTTGAACGGGAAATGCTCGAGTTCGCCGCGCAGGCGCAGGCTGACATCGCGCGCCACGCCGCCTTCCAGCGCGCCCGTCAGCCAGTGGCGCAGATGCTCGGGCGTTTGTAGCGGCAGATAGCGACCGATGTTGTTAATCTGGAAATTGTCGATCGTGCCCGTCAAATCCACCTGGCCCAGGTTCTTGCCGTCGAGCGGCATGCTGTGCGTGCCTTGCAAGGCGACACGCAAGCCTTGCTGATTGAAATCGAGCTTGTCCAGTTCGACTTGCAGCATATTGGCCGCTTCGAAGGTCCAGCGCGCCTGCATGGCGAATTGTTCAAACGGCATGGCCGGTTCGCTCAGGTACGTGGGGAACTGCAGTACCAGGTCTTGCGCATCGATGGTGATGCTACCGCCCTTGTCATTGGCGTCGATGCTGCCAGTCAAGCGGTCGAAGCCGGGAATGGCCGGCGCAGCCGCCTGCGCGGGGCTGGTCGCTGTCTTCGCCACGGCCAGGCGCGCCGGCTGCGCATTCAGGCCCAGATCGATGAGCTTGCCGCGCAAACGGTAGCTGGCGGGCGTGGCCATTGCGCCTTCCCAATGCGCTGAAAAATCCTGTAAACGGCCGCGCGGCGCCAGGGCGTCGAGGCGCTGGCGCTGCTGCTCACCCAGCGGCAGCTTGTCGGCCAGCGCGGCCAGGGTGTGCAAATCGAGGGACTTGGCCGTGATTTCCGTACGCGCCGGCTTGCGCTTGGTGGCGGCAACAAAGCGTTCGGACAGGGTCGTCGGCGGCAGGCTGAGGCCATCGCGTGTTTCCACTGCGAAGTTCGTCAACTCCACCTGGTGCCCATTCGCGCCAAAGGTGGGCTTGCCGTCCGGCACCTGCGCCGACAGCTCTTCTTTTGCCGAAATGCGCCCGCGGACCGACAGCAGGTCGAGCGGGGCGATATGCTCGCCCAGTTGCGCCTGCACCTCCGTCAAGCCCACATCGGCCGTGAAGCCGGCCAGGCGTGCATGATCCAGGCTCAACCAGGCACGCAGGGCGCCCTTGCCCTGGCTCAATTCAAACGGGTAGTCGAGATAGCTGCGCCATGCGGCCAGGTCGGCGCTTTTCAGGTCCGCGTACAGCTCGCCCTTCCACATCGACACGTCCGAGATGCGCTGACTGAAAGGGGGATGCGTGAAGTGAGCACGCACATCGATGGGCGCGGCCAGGCTGGCGGGCGGCGTAGCCTGCAAACCCAGCCGGTGGCTGCGCCAGCGATTGCGCAGCAGCAAGTTGACCTGGGACAAAGCCAATTCTTGGGTACCGCGCGCTTCATCCGTCCAGCGCACCTTGCCGTCGCGAATGATGATGTCATGCTGCGACAGCAGCCAGTCGGCACCCTTGCCATCGCTGCCCCGGGTGCTGTCGATCAATACCCCGGCCACATACAGCTTGCCATCCTTGCTGCGCCGCACGTCCAGGTCGGGCCGCGTGATTTCCAGGGTATCGAAGCGCACGGCACCGAGCACGCTCCACCACGACACGGTGGCCGAAACGCTCGGCAGGCTCAGCGCCTGGCGGCCCGCCTGGTCGCGCAGGCTCACGTCGCCGAGGAAGAGATTCGGCCGCACGCCATGCCACGAGGCATAAATGCGCGCGATACTGACAGGGTTGCCCAGCGCGCGGCTGGCCGCCCGCTCGATATCGCCTTTGTAGTAATCGATATTCGGCAAGATGGCGTAACGCAGGAATAAAAACAGCACGGCGAAGGCGAAATACGCCAGCAGCACCAGTTTGATGGTAAAACCCAGTACATGATGGGTGGCCAGGTTGGCCATGCGATAGGCGGCACGCAGCCGCTGCCAGCGCAGGGCCAATGGCACATGTTCTGTCACGCTTGCTTCTGGCGGTTTTTGCATCAATAAGCTAATAAACTGGCCCGGCGTCAAATAATGGCAAAAATCGTCTGCATTCGTGGTGCGCACCTGCATCCTTGCGCTTGCTTCTGAGCAAAGCCTCCCTTACCATCGTCCGGAAGAGTACGCACTGCCGGCGGCATTCGCGCCAGCGGCACAATTTTACCGCATCCCCCGCCGTTCACAGCCAAGTTAAACAAGAACCATGCAAGCAGCATCCACGAGAGCCTTACCGACACCATGAGCACACAGCCTTTGATCTCCGCCTCCCGTTTCTACCAGCGCTGGCTGGGTGCCGCCCCCGAGCGCGCCGCGCAGGTAGCGCAACTGGTGCGCGCGCCGCTGGACGGGCTCGATTTTGCCGCCGCGCTGGCCGACCAATCGAACGCCGCCACGCCGCCACTGCCGCCCGAGCGGGCCATGCGCCGCCTGCGCAACCTGCTGGTCTGCGGCCTGATCGAGCGCGATCTTGGCGGCCAGGCCGACTTGAACGAAGTCGTCACGGCCATGACGGGCTTTGCCGATTTCGCCATCCGCACGCATGTGGACGCCATCATGGCCGAGATGGTGGCCCTGCATGGCATGCCCGTCGGCGAAGAGTCGGGCCAGGAACAGGCCTTGATGGTGCTGGCGATGGGCAAGCAGGGCGGCGGCGAGCTGAACGTCTCGTCGGATATCGACCTGATCTTTGTTTACCCGGAAGATGGCGACACGCAAGTCACCGCACCGGGCCAGCGCAGCCTGTCCAACCACGAGTTTTTCATTCGCATGGGCAAGAAACTGATCGCCGCCCTGGCCGAGATCACGCAAGACGGTTTTACTTTCCGCGTGGACATGGCACTGCGTCCGAACGGCAACTCGGGCCCGCTGGCCGCCAGCCTGGGCATGGTGGAGCAATACCTGATCGTGCAGGGCCGCGAATGGGAGCGCTATGCCTGGGTCAAGGCGCGTGCCGTGACGGGCAAGCCGGAAGACATCGCTGCGCTCGACGCCATCGTGCGCCCCTTCGTCTTCCGCCGCTACCTCGATTTCGGCGTCATCGATGCCATCCGCACCATGCACGGCCAGATCCGCGCCGAGGTCAACCGCCAGGAGCGGCTGCACCCAGATCGCAGCAACAACGTCAAGCTGGGCCGCGGTGGCATCCGCGAAATCGAGTTCCTGGCGCAAGTGTTTCAATTGATACGCGGCGGGCGCGACGCCGAGCTGCGCGAGCGTTCCACGCGCGCCACCTTGCGCACGGTGGCAGACAAGGGCTTGCTGGAACCGGCCATCGTGGAACAGTTGCTGGGTTCCTACACTTTCCTGCGTAACCTGGAACACCGGCTGCAATACCTGGACGATGCGCAAACCCACACCCTGCCCGCCAACGAGGCCGACCGCCTGACCGTGGCGCAAATGATGGGCTTGCCTGACACGCCCACCCTGCTGGCCCAGCTGGAAGCGCACCGCGTATTTGTCGCCGGGCAGTTCGACGAAATGTTCAGCGACAAGAGCAGTGGCACGCCGCCGGCCGACACGGGCATCGATCCGCAGACGTCCAACGACTGCGCCGCCTCGGACCAGCAGGAAGCCATCGAGGCGCGCTTTGCGGCCCTGGGTTTCCATGAGCCGGCCGCCTGCGCACGCCGTTTGCTGGCCACGTGGCAGGCGCCGCGTTTGCAATCCTTGCCCGAGGCAAGCCGCACGCGCCTCGTGGCCCTCGTCAATTCCGCCCTGCCCCTGATCACCGATTGCTCCGTTTCCAACGGCAACGCCAGCCAGCTGGCCACCCTGGGCCGGCTGCTCGATTTCCTGGAAGCCATTGCGCGCCGCTCGGCCTATCTGTCGCTGCTGACGGAATATCCGCATACGCTCGAGCGCGTCGTGCGCATGGTGTGCGCCAGCGGCTGGGCCGCCACCTTCCTCACGCAACACCCTATCCTGCTCGACGAACTGCTGGATGAGCGCATCCGCAATACGGTGCCCGACCCGGCCGCGCTGGCGCTCGACCTGCAGCGCCAGCTCGACGATGCCCCCGGCGACACGGAGCGACAGATGGATATCTTGCGCGAAACACACCATGCGCAGCTGTTCCAGTGCCTGGCGCAAGACCTGGCCGGCGACCTGAGCGTGGAAAAGCTGGCCGACTACCTGTCGCAGCTGGCCGACATCATCGTCGCCGCCACCGTGCAAGCCGTCTGGCAAACCTTGCCGGCGCGCCACCGCGAAGTGCCGAAGTTCGCCGTCATCGCGTATGGTAAGCTGGGCGGCAAGGAACTGGGCTATGTCTCGGACCTGGACGTCATCTTCCTGTTCGACGACGACGACCAGGAAGCACCCGGCCTGTACGCCAAGCTGGCGCAGCGCTTCATTACCTGGATGACCTCGCACACCTCGGCCGGCATCCTGTTCGATATCGACATCGCCCTGCGACCCGACGGCGCCTCGGGCATGCTGGTCTCCAGCGTGCAAGCGTTCGAGCGCTACCAGGGCAGCGCAGCCTGGGTGTGGGAGCACCAGGCGCTCACGCGCGCGCGCTTTTGCGCCGGCGACGTCGCCATCGGCAAGCATTTCGAGCGCATCCGCGACACGATCTTGCGCAAGGAACGCCCGGAAAACGGTCCACTCAAGGGCGAAGTGGTGGCCATGCGCAAGAAGATGCTCGATGCGCATCCGCCCCGCCCCGGCAGCTTTGATTTGAAACAAGATCCGGGCGGCATGATCGACATCGAATTCATGGTGCAATACCTGGTGCTGCAGCATGCGGCGCAGTATCCGCAGCTGACGGCCAACTCGGGCAATATCGCCCTGCTGCGCCTGTGCGGCGAACTGGGGCTGATCGACGCGCAACTGGCCGCCCTGGTCGCCAACGCCTACCGCGCGCTGCGCAAGCTCCAGCACCAGTTGCGCTTGCAAGGGCAAGACCTGGCCCGCGTGGAACCGGAGCGCGTGCGCGTGCATGCGGGTAACGTCATGCGCCTGTGGCAAGCCACCTTCGGCGTCAGCGCCTGAGGCCGGCCCGGGCATGCCGCTCCATTACCTGTCCCGCCTGAGCGGATCCGCGCGCGATACGCAAGCCAACCTGCAGCTGGGCTGTGTGCTGGCGCTGGTGGCAGGCGCCGTGAATGCGGGCGGCTTTCTCGCCATCGGCGGCTATACCTCGCACATGACGGGCATCGTCTCCGGCATGGCGGATGACTTGGCGCTGGGCAATATCACGCTGGCCCTGGCGGCGCTGGGCGCGTGGCTGGCCTTTGTCAGCGGCGCAGCCGTGACCGCCATCATGGTGAACTGGGGCAAGCGGCGCCGGCTGCACAGCCAGTTTGCCGCCAGCCTGCTGCTGGAAGCGGCCCTTTTATTGCTGTTCGGCCTGACGGGCAATTACCTGGCGGCCATGCCCGACGTGCTGGGCCCCGTCACCATCTTGCTACTGTGCTTTGTCATGGGCTTGCAAAACGCCATCATCACCAAGATTTCGGGCGCCGTCATCCGCACCACGCACGTCACGGGCCTGTCCACCGACATCGGCATCGAACTGGGCAAGATGGCGTATTACAACCGGAGGAAATTGCCGGACCGGATGGTCAAGGTCAACCGCGGCAAGCTGAGAACGCACAGCCTGCTGATCGCCTGCTTCTTCATCGGCGGCGTCAGCGGCGCCCTGGCCTTCAAACACATCGGCTTTCCTGCCGCCACCATCATCCTCGCCGGCGTGCTGACCCTGCTGTCCGGCGTGCCCGTGCTGCGCGACTTGCGCGTGCTGTGGCGCTTCTACCGGCGCCGCTTTTAAGCATACGGACGAAAAAAACGCCCCGGAGGGCGTTTTTCATATGGCAGCCAGGAATTACTTGGCACCCATCAGTGCGACGGTGGTGTCGAGCATGCGGTTCGAGAAACCCCACTCGTTGTCATACCACGACGATACTTTCACCAAACGGCCCGATACCTTGGTCAGGGTCGAATCGAAGTTCGACGAAGCCGGGTTGTGGTTGAAGTCGATCGACACCAGCGGTTCGGTCTGGTACGTCAGGATGCCTTCCAGGGCGCCTTCCGACGCGGACTTCATCAGCGCGTTGACTTCTTCCACGGTGGTATCGCGCTTGGCGATGAAGGTCAGGTCGACCAGCGAAACGTTGATGGTCGGCACGCGGATGGCGAAACCGTCCAGCTTGCCATTCAGCTCAGGCAGGACCAGGCCCACGGCGGCAGCAGCGCCCGTCTTGGTCGGGATCATGCTCATGGTGGCCGAACGGGCGCGGCGCAGGTCTTCATGCATCACGTCGGACAGCACCTGGTCGTTGGTGTAGGCATGCACGGTGGTCATCAGGCCCGTTTCGATGCCGATGGCGTCGTTGAGTGGCTTGACCAGCGGTGCCAGGCAGTTGGTGGTGCACGATGCGTTCGAGATGACGGTGTCGGTCGATTTCAGCACGGAGTGGTTGACGCCAAACACGACGGTCGCATCGACGTCCTTGCCGCCTGGTGCCGAGATGATGACTTTTTTCGCGCCGCCCTTCAAGTGCGCCGAAGCTTTCTCTTTGGTGGTGAAGAAGCCCGTGCATTCCAGCACGACGTCCACACCCAGCTCGCCCCATGGGATTTCCGCCGGGTTGCGTTGTGCAAACACGCGGATCGGATCGCCATTGACGATCATGTTGTCGCCTTCGACAGTAACCGTGCCCGGGAACTTGCCGTGCGCGGTGTCGTAACGGGTCAGGTGGGCGTTCGATTTGGCATCACCGAGGTCGTTGATGGCAACGATCTGGATATCCTGTTTCTTGCCGCCTTCGTAGAAAGCGCGCAACACATTACGGCCGATGCGGCCGTAGCCATTGATTGCAACTTTGATCGTCATACTCTGCTCCTGATTAAAAAAGAAGGTACATGCACAGCCCAGGCGAACACATCGCCAGGGCTGTTAAAAATCAATATTAGCCGGCGATGACAGCCTTGACCTTGGCCACGACGTTCTCGACCGTGAAGCCGAAGTGCTTGAACAGCACGCCGGCAGGCGCCGATTCGCCGAACGTGTCGATACCGACCACGGCGCCTTCCAGGCCCACGTATTTGTACCAGAAGCTGGTCACGCCCGCTTCGATGGCCACGCGTGGCACGCCCTTCGTCAGCACGCCGGCCTTGTAGGCGGCGTCCTGGCGATCATACACGTCGGTCGACGGCATCGACACCACGCGCACATTGATGCCTTCGGCCGCCAGCGCGCTGGCGGCGGCGACAGCCAGTTCCACTTCGGAACCGGTAGCGATCAGGATCGCCTTGGCGTCGGCCACGTCGTTCAGCACATAGCCGCCGCGGTAGATGTTCTCGATCTGTTCGGCGCTACGCTCCTGGTACGGCAAGTTCTGGCGCGAGAAGATCAGGGTCGACGGGCCATCCTTGCGGCGCACGGCGGCGCCCCAGGCAGCAGCCGACTCGACGGTGTCGCATGGACGCCAGTTGTCCAGGTTCGGGATCAGACGCATCGACGAGACGTGCTCGACCGATTGGTGCGTCGGGCCGTCTTCGCCCAGGCCGATCGAATCGTGGGTGAACACGAAGATCGAACGCAGTTTCATCAGGGCAGCCATGCGCAGCGCATTGCGGCTGTAGTCGGAGAACGTCAGGAACGTGGCGCCAAACGGGATGTAGCCGCCGTGCAAGGTGATACCGTTCATGATGGCGCTCATGCCGAATTCGCGCACGCCGTAGTTGATATGGTTGCCAGGCTGGCCCGAACGCACGGCCACGCACTCTTTCCAGTTGGTCAGGTTCGAACCGGTCAGGTCGGCCGAGCCGCCCAAGAATTCCGGCAAGGACGAGGCCAGCGCCTGGATGGCGTTCTGGCTGGCTTTGCGGGTGGCGATGTTTTCTTTCTTTTCCACGCAGGAAGCGATGGCGGCGCTCAGGGCCGCTTCGAATGCCTGCGGCAGCTCGCCCTGCATGCGGCGGGTCAGTTCCGCGGCTTGCTGCGGGAATTCGCGGCTGTAGGCGCCAAAACGCTCGTTCCAGTCCGCTTCCAGCAGGGCACCTTGTTTCTTGGCATCCCAGGCTGCGTACACATCGGCCGGCATTTCGAACGGTGCGGCATCCCAGCCGATGTATTCACGCACGGCGGCGATTTCCTTGTCGCCCAGCGCGGCGCCGTGGACCTTGTCGCCGCCTTGCAGGTTCGGCGAACCCTTGCCGATGATGGTCTTGCAGCAGATCAAGGTTGGCTTCGACGCGGTCTTGGCGGCGGCGATGGCGGCAGCCACGGCGGCAACGTCATGACCGTCGACAGCGCGGATGACGTTCCAGCCGTACGCTTCGAAGCGGGCCGGGGTGTCGTCCGTGAACCAGCCTTCGACTTTGCCGTCGATGGAGATGCCGTTGTCGTCGTACAGGGCGATCAGCTTGTTCAAGCCCAGGGTGCCGGCCAGCGCGCAGACTTCATGCGAGATACCTTCCATCAGGCAACCGTCGCCCAGGAAAGCATAGGTGTAGTGATTGACAATGTCGTAACCTGGCTTGTTGAATTCAGCGGCCAGCAATTGCTCCGACAGGGCCATGCCGACGGCGTTGGCGATGCCCTGGCCCAGCGGTCCGGTGGTCGTTTCCACGCCTGGCGTGACATCGACTTCCGGGTGGCCCGGGGTTTTCGAATGCATCTGGCGGAAGGCCTTGATGTCATCCATCGACAGGTCGTAGCCCGTCAGGTGCAGCAGCGCGTAGTGCAGCATCGAGCCGTGGCCGTTCGACAACAGGAAACGGTCGCGATTCTGCCATTTTGGATTCGCTGGATTGTGGCGATAGTGACCACTCCACAGGGCAACTGCGATCTCGGCCATGCCCATCGGCATGCCTGGATGGCCGGAATTGGCCTTTTGTACAGCGTCCATTGCCAGTGCGCGGATCGCATTGGCCATTTTGGTAGTCGGGAGCGTAGTTGTCATGATGGTGTGGGTCAGTCGCGAGTTTGGGATTCGTTTGCAACAGCGCGGACAGGGAAGCCGGCTGCTTTCTGTAGTCAACTATTTTACCAGACTGGGGGGCTGCAAATTAGAATTGCGGCGTACTGGCCCGCCAAATGGCTATACTTTGACGTCTTTCCACCCCACTTACCCCCCGTTGAGGATTTGCATGCCGCGTTTTTTCTGCCCCCAGCCGCTCGTCGCCGGCGCCACCGTTTCCCTGCCGGAGGCTGTCGCCCACCATATCCAGGTCGTGCGCCTGGCGCCGGGCGACGTCATCACTCTGTTCAATGGCGAGGGCGGCGAAGTGCAAGCGAGCCTGGTGGCGGTCGCCAAGCGCAGCGTGACGGCTGAAATACAGGCGCACGTGGCGCGCGAAGCGGAACTGCCGTATGCCGTGACCCTGGCGCAAGCGCTGCCGGAAGCGTCCAAAATGGACTGGATCATCGAAAAAGCCATCGAACTGGGCGCGGCCGGCATCGTGCCGCTGGCGGCGCAGCGCTGCGTCGTGCGCTTATCGACCGAGCGGGCCGAGAAAAAACTCGCGCATTGGCAAGGCATCATCGTGTCCGCCTCGGAACAATGCGGGCGCAACCGCCTGGCCCAACTGGCGCCATTGCAAGACTTCAATAGCTGGAGCGGCCAGCAAGATTTGCATAAACGCATCATTTTGACGCCGCGGGCGGAACAGTCGCTGGCCGACTGGGCCCGCCACCAGCCACCGCAAGCCATCACCGTGATGGTGGGGCCGGAAGGCGGGTTTACCGAGGCGGAAGAAAAAGCCGCCATCGCGGCTGGCGCCATCGGCCTGGCTATGGGGCCGCGCATCCTGCGCACGGAAACGGCCGGCCTGACGGCGCTGGCCACGCTGAGTGCTTTGTGGGGCGGGATGTAAACTCTGCCCCCAAATAACAACACCCCGCAAGTGTCGCCACTTGCGGGGTGTTTTTTCTCCAGCGAACCACTTGCGCGGTGCGCTAGCCGGACAGCCGAGCCAACCAAAAAGTCAACTCAGGCTGTCGGTTTGCATCAGAACTTGTGGTTGTACTCGACCGACAATTTGACCGTGCGTGCTGCTTGCAGGGTACGGTATTCGTCGTAGTTAGCCAGAGTGCCGGTGCCGGTGCCGTCATCGTAGGTTTCTTGACGAGCCGTTGCCGTTTGCGAGTTGGTCACGTTGAACACGTCAACTTTGAACTCGACACCTTTCAGTATCGACGGCTTGTAGGCCACGTTCATGTCCAGGCGCTTCTCGTATGGCATACGGCCAAGGCTGCCACGTGGGGTCGGTTTGCCGCCGCAGAAGTAGTACTCTGCGCCGTAGCCAGGACCGCCGAATGGATTGTCTTCGCCAGCATCGGCAACCGGGTTGGTGCCCAAGCAAGTTTTCGGACGACCCGATTGGATCAACAGATTGGCGCCAACAGACCATTCGTTAGTGAACTCGTAGTAGCCGAATGCTTTCAACTGATGACGACGATCATTAGGCAGCAAGCCCATCGAATCCGGAGTGAACTCAGGGAAGTCCCAACCAGCCGAGGTACCAACGTCGGTTTGACCGGTATCGGAACGGGTTTGACCTTCCATGTTGCCGTAGCTACGCGACCACGTGTAGTTGATCTTGCCATACCAGCCATTGCGGAATGGATGTTCGGCAAACACGTCCAGAGCGGCGTACGTACGTTTCACTTTCGGGAAACCCAGTTCTTCTTTGGACAGGTGCACATAGCGGCCGCTGCCATCGGAACCATTCAGCCATACCGTTGCATCTTCGCCCGGATTGAAGATGAAGCAAGGAATATCCGTAGCCGCAACAGGAATGCCGTTTTTGGCGGCATAGGCGCGCAGCGGACGGGTATCGCAGCTATCATCGATACCAGCGCCCAGTTTACGGTAAGTCGCCTTGGCGCCGAAGTTCAGGCTAGGGTTGTAGGCCTTTTCAAAACCCAGCGTGATTTCATCCTGGTAGTTAGGCTTGAGATCTTTGACAACGACACTGCGCACGTCCTTACGTTGGCCGTATTCATTGTCAGGCGATACCGGGGTATTGATGGCAACCAGGCCCGTAGGCTGGCCTTGAGCGTCGATACCGGTATAGGTAAAGTCTTGCGTAATCAAGGTCGAACGGCTGGCGGCACGTGCAGCTACCTGGGTAGGCAATTGCAGGTGATAACGACCTGCGCTACCAAACACCTTCATCGATGCGTCGCCAAAGACGTCCCACGATGCGGCCAGACGCGGAGCGATCTGGTTTTTCACATCGATGAACTTCTCGCCGTCGCCGTTTTTGTTGGTGTATTGCTCATTACGCAAACCAGCCGTAATCAGCAAGTTCTTGGTAACTTGATAGCGGTCCTCGATGTACTGCGCCGATTGAGTTGCCGAAGCATCGGTCACGCTGGAGAAGTCCGACAGGCGCGCGTAGTAACCGCGCGTGCCGTAACCACCGAAATCACCGACGACAGCAGGACGACCACCCGACAGGTTGACCGGTTTATTAGCATTTGCAGCACCTACCGTACGATAGCTCCACGAACCGCCACCAGCACGGAACTGACCAGCGTTAACAGAATCGATTTCATTGTGATCGACACCGACGCGCAGGGTATGGCTACCCAGCTTGTATTCCAAGTCGGCACGGAAGGATTTCACCTTATCGCTACCAGGCTTGGTGATGTTGCCGGTCGCACCCGAATATTTTTGGTAGTTGCGGTACAAATTTTGCGCGTCAAGCTCAGGTACACGGCCAGCCACGGTGGAAGTGACCGAACGCAAGATGCCGTTCACGTCATAGTCTTCGTACGTGGTGCTGCGCGGTGCCTTGGAGATACCGTACAAGGTCGTGAAGACCAAGTCGTCGGTGAATTGGCCCGTGTACTTCAGCGCATTCGACTCGGCGCCGTTGCCGCCGCCGTTCTTGTCGTTCTGCTCCGAGTACTTGACGCCATTCGACTTGAACGTATCGGTGTTCAAACCATACGCACGCTGGCGGTCTTTGGTGGTATCGCCGATCGAAGTCCATTCCAGGCGATGGTTATCGGTGATATTCCAGTCAAATTTGGCCAGATAACGGGTTTGCTCGACACGGCGGTCGGCCCAGCCATCGCGCCCCAAGGTGGTGCTGGCGGTGCTGTTGGCGATGCCGGTCTTGGTCGCGGTTTGATCCACGGCGACAAACATGAACAGTTTATCTTCCACGATCGGGCCACCCACGTACGCACCGTAGTAGTTCTGCGTGCTCTGGCTGGTGTCACGGCGGAAATGCAGCTTGCCATCCGTATCCGGATTCACACCCGTGTTTGGGTAGTAGATATTCTTGGAATCCGAACGCATCGAGTTTGGCGTAATGGCAGCTGTTGCGCCAAATTCCCAATTGTTGGTACCGCTCTTGGTCGTGACGTTGAGCACGCCACCGATAGAGCGACCGAATTCCGCACCGAAACCACCGGTCAGCACTTGCGCTTGAGCAATCGCACCAAACGGCAATTCCGACGAGCCGAGCTGAGTCAGCGGGTTGGTGACGGGGAAACCGTTGACATAGAACGCATTTTCCGATGCGCCGCCGCCGCCGATACTCGTACCGCCGTAAGCGGAATCAGCTCGCGTGGTGTTCGGCGCAAGCAAAATGATCGAACTCAAGTTCGTGGCAACTGGCAACTTATCCAGTTCCTTCGCCGTAAAGATTGCACCATTATTGGTATTCGAGACATCGATACGGTTACGGCGGCCAGTCACTTGCACGGCCTGCACTTTGGAACCGAAGGATGCATCCACACCCTGGCCAATCACAACATCCGTTTCCTTCGATTCGACAACCTTGCCGTCGCGAATCAACTCAACTTTGTAGTGACCGATAGGCAATGCCGTGACCGTGTAGCGACCATTGGCCTCTACCGTAACGGTACGCTTCAGCCCTGTGTCCAGATTTTGCAGCGACACGGTCGTGCCAGCAGGCGCATCAACCGTACCGTAAATCGTACCGGATGCATTCGACTGTGCCATGACAGGCGCTACGACCATGGTGGACATGGCGCCGGCACTGAAGGCCAGCGCCAGGGCACGTACTAAAACAGTTTTTCTCAACATGTGGTTTCCTCTAATTATTAGATTAAGCGTCTCTGGTAGAGTTGCTTGGTAAGTTTAAGCACTAAATCATGTTTAATACGTTTCTATTTCCGGTTTTAGTTTTTGATGACTTGACACTCCCCCGCCACTGATAGGACAGGCTTCAGACAAAACAGGAAAAACCTACTTGCCTAAGCGATACATAAAACCATAGGCGATTGTTCACTGTCAACACAGAGGGGAAATATGATGCAAACAAACAACAATTTAAATAAACTAAAAATATTGAACAACCCAGCAAAAATGGTGCAGCAATGCACCATTTTGATGCAGTGCAAAAAAAGAGAATAACAATATGTGAAAAATGTACTTTGAGACCATGCATTATGGCGTAAGCCTTGCAGGTATGACGTGGCAAGCCAAGGGCATACTGCGGCGCACGTAGCCCTTGAAATGGCATTTTTACATCCTTGCCAAGTCAGGCAAAATGTTGCAAATTAACAACGTTTTATGAAATTAAATTGCCGAAGGATAGAATTTTCAATTACATTGAATAATTGCATTTTGAAAAAATACTACTCTTGAATGGATGTTATTAAGAATCGCCATCAAAGAAAAAGACATGGTGAAAAAGTTTTATATTCATCATCAAAAAACGAATATAAAATATAAACACTTACCCCTGCCTATTTCAGAAAAAAATAAACGCGGCGACATCAAAAATATCCAGTCCGGAAAATAACAAGAATAATCCGGCAATATGACTGCGGCAATCATCAAAAAACTCCGCACTGATACAGTGCGCCAGTTATAGAGCAGCATAATTCGACAAATATATATTTTATGGCTGGTAATATCATGCCGCGCCATCCGGGCATGCTGGCGGAGATGACAGCGTCAGCAGACGCCGTCCTGCCCCACCTCGACGTCATCCTCCTGACGGCCTAGAGCCTTGGCCACCCTACAGAAGTCTCTGCAATACCATCTTGTCCATTCAACTCAATAGAAAAATTTAGCAATTGCCTATACATCTCTATTCTCAATTTCTTATCTATCCCTTAGGTTGGCTAATAAGCAAGCGAATCGCCATGGATAAAATGCCATGCTGTGAAACATATTTAGCATACGAACGAGCGATATTTGAAAATTGGCAAGACAGCCTGACTTCGACAATTGTCGACCAGTTCACCCGGCCACATTGCCTGTGCGATCCAGCCTGCGAAGCGACGAGCCAGCGCACCGGTATGGTGCGCTGCAATAGGGTGCCGTTACGATTGGAACCTGCGTCAGGCTACGGGTAAATAGCATCCCTAGCGCGGCCTACCTGGCTCTCCGCTGGATACGCAACGCGGCAATTTTCAAGACGGCACAGCATCTTGCGACCCGCCGAAATCAGACGCCCCTCGAACACGAGGAGCAATGGGCAAATTCGCCCCCTCCCGGCCAAGCAAGCGATCACGGTCCTGCGCGGGGGGCGCTTTCTACGTTCAACAAGCAGATCATAGGCTACCACTGCTCCTACGCCGTGCTGAGCAGCATGCCGATGCGCGTCCTCATCAGGGCACCTGCACAGCCTGAACATGCGTTGCACGCACAGGAGGTGCCCTGAAGCGGAAGCGTCGTATGCCGTGTCCCTGCCCATGCGGCCGTGCGTCTTGCATACCAGCAGCGCCGGCGATCTTCGCCGGTGTCTGGCGGCGACAGCAGATATATGCTCTATCACCGGTAAGTAGAGACATTCCAGGAATCTGCCTCGGCCTCTGCTGCGTGGCAACGTGCCACAAGACGCGACCGTGGTGCTGCTTGAAAGCGCTGCGCAAGTATGCTTGCACTGTCCCGCCGGCCACTCGAAACACTTGCACCGGCATGGTCATGGTCATGGTCATGGTCATGGTCATGGTCATGCACATAGCCTGCAGCGCTATGAGGTGTACTGTCAATAGCGGACACTCTTGTTTCAAGCCGCCTGTGGTTGTTTGCTGAATTTTTCAGCAAACAACGCGGGCGGAACATTGCCGAGGCGCGAGTGGCGCCGCTG
>NZ_JBNYXM010000024.1:0-86089 GCF_051380665.1 Janthinobacterium lyxosi | reverse complement strand
GTAATTTGCCAGGAAATGGAGAGTGTCATCGAGCATAGCCATACAGGTTAACAGCTGGTCCGGGCGTTTACAAGCCCCAAAATAAAAATGCCGTCCAGTCTTAACTGAACGGCATTAGCGCCGAGGCGCCCTTTGTTGTTTGTTGGTCGGGGTCAGACCCGCCGGGGGAATGCGTCCCAATGGGACGCATTCCGATCGCGGAGCGACTGACCCCAGCACTTAATCAAATGCCCAGGTGTACAAAACGTCCAGCGCATTGTTGGTGCCCGTCTGGAACTGCAGGGTGATGCGGCGATTCAATTTGTAGCGCAGCTTGACCAGGCTCGTCGCCGTGCTGGTGCCTTGCTCGAACGTCAGGTAGGCGCGCGAGGACAGGCGTTTGCCGACGGTGACGACCGTGCTTTCCAGCCCTTGCGCCTGCGACAGGCCCACTTCATCGAGTCCCAGCGAACTGGCCAGCTTGCCTTGCAGGCCGCCGCCGGAGCCGCCGAAGAGCGCGCCTGCGGCCGTCGTCAGCAGGGCCATTTCATCGCCGGCCGCCGTTTCCGCGCCATGGCCCAGGATCAGCCAGGCCAGCTTGTCGCTGTCCGACACGCTCGGCGTGGAGACCAGCTTGGCCGTCGGCGCCTGCGCCGTGCCGCGCACTTCCACGCCCGCTTCCACGTTCGTTTCCGACAGCGCTTCGCCTTCGGGGCGCTTGCGCACGGCCAGGATGTTCAGGGATGGGTTGTCGTAGGCGCCCGTGAAGGCGATCAAGCCCCGTTCGATCGACAGCTTCTGCCCGTAGGCCGCGTATTGACCGGTGACAACCTTGATGCTGCCCGTCACGCGCGGTGCGGCGCGGTTGATGACGCGGGCGCGCACATTGCCCGCCAGGTCCGCATCGATGCCCATGCCGCGCAGGTGGAAGGCATTGCCCAGGTCAAATTCCAGGTCGATATTCAGGGGCAAGGACGGCGCTTCCTTGCTGCCCTTGACTTCCTTGCCCAGCACCACCACGTCGCTGCTTTGCGTGGGCGTATCCTGCGGCGCCAGTTCGATCAGCGCGCGGTTGGCCTTGAACTTGCCCTCAAAGCTGAAGCGCTTGTCGTTGCGCACCAGGGTGCTGGTGCCCGACAGGATCAGGGTGCGGTCGGGGCGCGACAGCGCCTGCAGGCGGTCGGCCAGCAGTTTCAGTTCCAGGCTCGCTTCGCCATTTGCAAAGCGTACCCAGCCATCTGCCTGCACCTTGCCGTCGCCGCCGTCAAAGCTCAGGCGCTGCAATTGCAATTGATCGCCCGCCAGCCTGGCTTGCAGCACGCCATTGCGCAATTTCAAGCCTTGGTCGGCCCAGTTCACCAGCAGCTTGCTGCCGTTGATGTCGCCATTCAATTGCGGCGCGCCGATGGTGCCGCTGCCGGACAGGGCCACTTTCAAGGCGCCGCCCAGCTCCAGGCCTGGCTGGCCCGTCAGCGGCGCCAGCCATGCCAGCGAATCGATATTGGTGGTGCCCGTCAGTGAGAGGGCGCTGTCGTTGCTGATGCGTCCGCCCAGCATTTGCACGGTGGCATTGATATCGCTCTGGCCCGCACGCGCGCCATCGAGTTTTACGGCCAGGCGCAGTTGCTGGTTGGCCACGTCGATGCGCGCATCGAGGGTGCGCAAGCCCAGCGCCAGCGGCTGTTCCACGCCCACCGTCACGTCGCCTTTTTCACGGTAGATGTGCAGCATGCCGGCTAAAGACGGGTCTTTCTGCTTGGCCGTCGGCACCTGCATGTCGAGCGACCATTGCGCGCCCAGGGTCAGGTCGCTGCGCGCATTGGCTTGCAGCGAGGGGATCACTTGCGCCAGATAGTTCAGCGCCACGCCGGCCGCCTGGCCGGAACTGGTCCAGCGGGGGCCGTTCTTGACCAGGCTTTGCATGGTGATGCTGCCTGCTGGCAATTTGATGACGGTGTTGCCCACGCTGATCTGTTCAGGCTGGCCCAGGCCCGCCACGCCACTGCCGGCGGGACCGGCCACTTTCACGGGCACGGGCGCTTGCAGCACCAGCGCATAGCGGCCCTTGTTTTGCAGGCTGTCGACCATGCCCGTCCAGCTGGCACCGCTCTGGCTGCCCCGGATTTGCACGGTGGCATCGAAATCGTCATTGCGCGCCGTCAAACTGAGCGTATGGCTGCCGCGCGTGCCCGTCGTGCCCAGGCGGGCGCTGGCCAGCTTGAAGGTGGGCGTGCTGTAGCCCGTGATGTCCAGGCTGCTGACCATGGGGTCGAGCGCACCCTGGCCGGCGCCCACGCTGGCGCTGCCTTTGACGGCTTTCAATTGCTGGTCGCCAAAGAAGGTCAGGTCACGGCCAGAGAGCGTCAGTTGCGCGGCGGGCGCGTCCATCTTGCCCGAGACGGAGCCGGAGGCCTGCAGCACGCCGGCAAAGCGGGGGCCCAGGGTCGACAGTTGCGGCGCATCGAGTTTCCACGTCAGCTGATCCGTGGCGCCGCCCAGCGCGCCCTTGGCCAGCAGGCTGTTCGGTCCCAGGCGCAGTTCCGCATCGACGCTGTCGATCCGTTTCGCGTTGGCCGACAGCTTGGCGTAACCGGCCAGCGGGGCGTTTTGCAGGGTCGATTCGCGCAGCGCCAGGTTGAGGGCCACTTGCCAGTCGCTGGTCAGGCGGCCGCTGCCGTTGAAGTCCGCATTCACGTTGCCGTTGGGCAGTGATGCACCAAAGACGGCCGGGTTGATCTTTTGCAAGGAACCCGTCATTTTCAGTTCCGCTTCCTTCTTCGGTCCCGTCAAGCCCACGTCGCCGCTGGCGTGGATGGCGCTGTCCGGTGCGGGGCGCTTGCCGCTGGTGAGGCCCAGTCCCTTCGCATCGGCAACAAAACTCGTGCGCGGCTGCTGCAGGGTGCCTTGCACCACGCCGCTGGCCAGCACGGCGCCCAGCAAGTCGCTCTGCAAGGCGGAAAGCTGGCGCGCATCGACATTCCAGTTGAGTTTTTCGCCGGCGCCGCCAAAGTTACCCTTAGCCGTGAGATTATTCTTGCCCAACGCCAATTGCACGTCGATGCCGCTGAAATGGGCCGCATCGGCCGTCAGCTTGCCCTTGCCCGACAGGGGCTGGTCGAGCAGCTTGCTGGGGCGCACGGTGAAGTCCGCATTCGCCAGCCACTTGGGGGCCACGTGACCATTTGCACGCACGTCGAGGTTCAGGTCGGCCACGGGGAAGGCGCCGAAGTCGGCCGGGTTCAAGCGGCTGGTGCTGGCCAG
This sequence comes from Janthinobacterium lyxosi, assembly GCF_051380665.1. Taxonomy (NCBI): domain Bacteria; kingdom Pseudomonadati; phylum Pseudomonadota; class Betaproteobacteria; order Burkholderiales; family Oxalobacteraceae; genus Janthinobacterium; species Janthinobacterium lyxosi. The sequence goes on along the minus strand of NZ_JBNYXM010000024.1, from coordinate 82,849 downwards.
GGCCTTGAAGGGTTGCTCGTCCTTCAGGCTGATCTGGCCCGTCGCGTTGACGCTGCTTTTGCCTGCTTGCAAGGTCGCCTTGCGCAGTTGTACCAGGGAATCGGCCAGGGTGGCTTCCAGGTCCAGGCGCAGCTTGGCTTCGCCCAGCTTGGCGCGCAGGGTCTGCGTCTTGCCGTCGCTGTCGAGCACGATATTGCCCACGATCTTGGTGCTGTTGATGCTGCTGTAGATATGCTGCAAGTCGATCTTGTCTGTGTGCAAGGTCAGCTGCGCGTTGCCGATGGGGCCGTCGACGGCGTCGCGGTTGAGCTTGCCGCTACCCGTGAATTTGCCCGCATTGCCGAAGTCGATGATGGCCGACTCCAGCGTGGTGGCCGTCAGGGTGCCGCCCAGGCGCGCCTCGAACTGGCGCAGCGGCAGCTTTTGCTGGTCGATGGGTCCAGGCGTGGCGTGGTTGAGGATGGCCAGCTTGCCCGACACCGTTTGCGCGCTGGGGCGCGTGTCGATGGCGGCATCGAGTTCCAGGCTCAGGTCTGCTTGTGGCAGGGTGGCGTCGAATTTGCCCGGATTGATGTTGCGCCCGCGAATGCTGGCCGAGCGCAGGATGATGACGGGGTCGAACGGCGCCAGCGCCAGTTGGGCGTCGGCCGTGGCCGCGCCCGCGTTGCCCTTGGCCGTCACGTTCAATACGTTCAGGTCGCCGCCCAGCTGCAGATTCAGGGCGGCCGGTTTTTCACCGGCGGCGGCATTGAGCTGCGTCAAGCTCGCCTTGCCTGACAATTTGAACGGCTGCGTGGCGGCAATGGTGGCGCTGGCCGTGGCCTGGCCGAATGGCGTCAGCGCCGAGGCGTCTTCCAGCTGCCATTGCGACTTGTCGCCCGACAAGGTGAAATGGATTTTTTCAAACACCGTGTTGCCGCCCGCGCTGACCAAGGTCACCTTGTCCAGGCGTGCGTCGCTGATGCCGATTTTAAAAGGCGAGGCCAGGCTGGTGGGCATGGTCGACGGTTCCTCGGAGGGCGCCGTGCTTTCCACGGACAGGCTGGCCACATGCAATTCGCTGATGGCGATGCCTTCCGAGAAGAACTGGAACGGCGACCAGTTGATGTCGATATTGTCGGCCGTGATGTACTGCGTCTTGCTGCGGTAGCTGACGTGGCCCAGGTGCATGCGGTTGTACAGCGAGCCGGACACGCCCGTGACGGCGATCTCGCCACCGCTGGCGCTGGCCACTTTTTGCACCAGCATCTGCAAGGTCGATTCGCGGCCCAGGAACCAGAAGGCGGCGCCCAGCAGCACGGCCAGGCTGGCGACGGCGATCAAGAGGTAGCGCAACCAGCGGCGCGGTTTTTTCGCCGGCGGTGGAGGGACGGCGTCGGGCGCCTCGGTAATCATGTCGGACATCAGAAAGTGAATCCCAGAGAGAAGTGCAAACGGTAAGCGTGGACGGCGTGGCCATACGCCACGTCGACATTGATGGGGCCGACGGGGCTCTTGTAGCGCCCGCCCAGGCCATAGCCCGATTTCGGTGTCAGCGCCTTGACGGTATCGGCCGCGTTACCGGCGTCATAGAAGGCGGCAATCGCCCATTTCGGCTTGAACCAGTACTGGTATTCGGCGCTGGCGGTGGCCATGTAGCGCCCGCCGACGGTGGCGTCGCCCTCTTTGACGCCCAGTTCCTGGTAAGCATAGCCGCGCACCGACTGGTCGCCGCCCGCGCGGAACAGGTAGACGGCCGGCACGCCGCGTTTTTCCTTCGAACCCAGCGCGCCCATTTCGCCGCGCACGATCAGCTCGCCTTTTTCACCGAGCGGACGGTAATACACGGCCTTGCCGGCCACGCGCACGAAGCGCTCGTCCGTCAGCACGGGCAGCAGCGCGCCGCCCACCTGGGCATTGAAGACGTAGCCCTTGGTGGGGAATAGCAGGCTGTCGAGGCTGCGCTTGGTGATGGCATAGGTCAGGGGCAAGCTCTTGCTGCGCGTCTGTTCCAGGCCGACGACAGTCTTGTCTTCGCTGAGGAACTCGAACGTCAGGCTGCGCTCGAGGTTGGTGCCGCCCCAGTTGCGCTTGGCCGAGATGGTGGTGACGGCCGTGATTTCGTTGGAAATGTCGCTGCGCTCGAACGAGGCGCCCGCGCTGTCGTTGTAGCCGCGCTCGGTGGTGGGGAAATAGAAGTTGGCATGCGTCGCCTGTTTCTTCGTTTCCATGGTGATCGCGCTCTTGAAGCGCGTGCCCCACACATTCAGGTTGTCATAGTTGAGCTGGGCGCGATTGCCCGTATTCGTACTGAAACCGAGACCGGCGCTGACGTTCTGCTGCTTGTTTTCCGTCACGCGCACGACCAGCGGCAGCAGCGGCGCGGGGCCGCGATTGGCCGGCTTGGCATCGGCGCCGGCGCCGGCGGCATCGGCTTGCTGGCTTTCCTGGCCCGCCTCGATCTGCTCGCCCAAGATGCTGCTCATGTCGGCGCTCACTTCCACGCTGGCAAAGTAGCCCGTGTCCTGCAGGCGCGCCTGCAACGATTGCAGCGCCGATTCGCTGTAATAGTCGCCCGGACGTATCTTGTCGAGGTTGCGGATGATGCTGGCATCGTAGCGTTTCAAGCCTTCGATGCGCAGTTCGCCGAAGCGCAGCTCGGGGCCGCTGTCGAGCACCACCAGCAAGGATACCTTGTGCGTTTCCGGGTCGACCACGGCTTGCGTATCGACCAGCTGAGCGCGCGGATAGCGCGTCTGCACCACTTCGCGCAGCAGCGCACGCTTGGCCGATTCCCAGTCGGCCTGGCGAAACACGCTGCCCGTCTTCAGCGGCCAGCTGCGCTTGAGCGCTTCCGTATCATACTGTTCGGAAGCGGCCAGCGGCGGCGTGGGATCGAAGCCGCGCAATTCCAGCTCGACCTTGTCGATGGTCACCGGTGCGCCCGGTTCGACGTCGACGATGACGACGGGCTTGGCGCCCGTCGTATCGACGCGCACCGTGACGACGGGCGTGTAGTAGCCGGCCGTGGCGACAAGGTTCTTGGCTTGCTCAGGCGTATCACGCACGAGGCGCTGCAATTGCTCGCGGTCCATGCGCGGGTTGCCGCGGAAACGTTCCAGGTCCAGGTTTTTTTCGAGCAACTCATCGAGGTCGCCGGGCGCGTTGACCTTGACCTCGTACTGCAGCGGGGCGGGCGCCGCTTCCGTGCTGACGGGGCTGTCTGCAACGGCGTCTTGCGGGAGCTCTTGTGTGCGCTCTTGCGTCGCTTCCTGCGCGCGGGCCTGGGCGAGCGGGCATATCAAGATGACACTGCCGGCGGCCGCCAGTGTCAGTTGACCCATTACTTTTGGCACTACTTGTGCCAAAATTCGTGGTCGTATCGCCTTGCCGGCAGCCGTATGCCGTATGGGTCGTGCAGAAAACATGGTGCTCCAGATAAGTAAATGCTGACTGCATGTTACCGGAATAGGTAAACTGATGGCGGACGAATAAGTATTTTTTGCATAGGGAATCTCGTTTCCCCGTGCACTATTGCAACAGATAAAAACATGGAAAGAAAATTTATGCTAGCAACGGACTCCGCACTGGTGCTCTTTAGCGGTGGACAAGATTCCACCACCTGCCTGGCCTGGGCCTTGAAAAACTATAGCCGCGTGGAAACCATCGGCTTTGACTATGGGCAGCGCCATGCAATCGAACTGACGGTGCGTCCCGGCGTGCTTGAGCAGATACGCCAGCAGTCGCCCGAGTGGGACAGCCGCCTGGGTCAGGATCACATGATCGACCTGTCCTTGATTTCCGCCATTTCCGATACGGCCATGACGCAGAACGTCGAGATCGTCATGCAGGAAAACGGCTTGCCGAACACCTTTGTTCCTGGACGCAACTTGTTGTTCATGACGGTGGCCGCTACCGTGGCGTATCGCCGCGGCCTGACGGTGCTGGTCGGCGGCATGTGCGAGACGGATTTTTCCGGCTACCCGGATTGCCGCGATGACACGATGAAGGCGCTGCAAGTGGCCCTGAACCTGGGCATGAATACGCGATTGAAACTGGAAACGCCGCTGATGTGGCTGGACAAGGCGCAAAGCTGGGACCTGGCGGAAGACCTGGGCGGCCAGCCGCTGGTCGACCTGATCCGCAGCGGCACGCACACCTGTTATCTGGGTGAGCGGGGCGAGCTGCACGACTGGGGCTATGGCTGCGGCACTTGCCCCGCCTGTGCCTTGCGCATGTATGGCTACCAGCAATACGCGGCGAGAAAGGCGGCGAAGTAAACGGATTGCGCCGTTTCTTCAAGCGGCGCGGCAGGGTTGACGGCCATGCTGTGGTTTTTGCCACAGGAGCGTCTTGCCATGAAATCCCTCGTTGCCGCGCTGTATGGCCCCCGTTGCGCCACGTGTTCGCCTGGGCGGCCCTGCACCGTTTCCACCACATGAAATACGGCACGGCAGGCGACGTGAATTTCAGCCTGTTTTTTACGTGCCGGGACCGCCTGCTGGGCACCGCCTTCGACGCGCCCGAGTTGCCGGCCGGCTTGAAGCAGGCGCTCAATCGAGTCATCAATCGAGCAGCTTGACGTTGAGCTGGCGCAAGCTGCGCTCGGCGCGCACGCTGAACAGGCTGCGCATGGTGCGCATGGTGCGCGACAAATGCGCCGCCCCGGCCACGGCGGCCGCGCTGACCTTGCCGGACAGCAGCGCATCGACCTGGTCCAGCGCGCGCTGCACGCGTGCGTCGGCCAGGGTTGCGCGCGGCTGCCCGGCTGCCCGGCTGCCCATGCTGGGCGCGCCTGCGCTACCGGCGGCCGCCAGCAAGGCCGGCCCGCTCAGGATGGCGTGCGGGTGCAGGCTCTCGACCAGCAAGTGCCGCGCCGTGTGGACGATGCCGTCGAGTTCGGCCGTGAAGGGCGCCCCGGTGCCCAGCATCAGCTGGTGCGCATAATGGGCGTGGCTGCCCATGGCGCCCACCGCGCCATGCAAGATGGCAAAGTCCGGCGCCAGCCATAGTGTTCCCTGCCAGCTATCCTGCTGCAAACGTGACTGCTTGATGATGGATTGCGGGGCGATCCTACCAGCGAGAGGGGATTGTTTTCACGGCATCGAATTTTCCGGGAGTACACATTATTGTCTTTACGAAATGTATGGTCTTTTGAATACAATATTCAGCATTGCAAGGGCGCCCGCTGTAACGTACTATCATTCTCATCGACTACCGATGGTAGTCGTGCAGCCCGCTGCCAGCCATGTTGCTGGCCGTGTAGCGGTTGGATACCTGTTCTGCTTTTCCGCCTGTCATGCCTACACGCGCGTCTACGTCGTGGTTTGCTCGCTCAGTGTCGCACTGGGGGGGGCCGCGCGTGCTGGCCGCGCTGGTGCTGGCGTTGTGCCTGGGACTGACGTATGGCGCCTGGCGCAATGCCCACGACGCCAGCGAACAGCAGGTGCAGGCCGATTTTGACTTCCGCGTGCGTCAACTGGTGGACAACATCGTCGTCCGCATGCAGACCTACATCCAGGTGCTGCACGGCGTGCAGGGACTGTATGTCAGTTCGCAGGACGTCACGCGCAGCGAATTTCATGCCTATCTGGCGGTGCAGCAGGTGGACCGGCACTTCCCCGGCATCCAGGGCATCGGCTACCTGCCGCTGTTGCCCGATGCCGGGCTGGCGCGGCACGAAGCGAGCGTGCGCGCGGAGGGCTATCCCGGCTATGCCGTGCGTCCGTACGGCCAGCGTGCCTGGCATGCGCCCATCACCTATCTGGAACCATTGAGCGAGAGCAACCTGCTGGCATTCGGCTATGACCTCTGGTCCGAACCCGTGCGCCGCACCGCGCTCGAGCAGGCGCGCGACACGGGCCAGGCCGCCATGACGGGCAAGCTCCACCTGGTGCAAGATGGCGGCAGCGCCCCGGCGCATGGCTTCCTGGTTGTGCTGCCCGTATATGACAATGGCTTGCCGCATGCGAGCGTGGAGCAGCGGCGCGCCGCCTTGCGCGCCTGGGTGTTTGCACCGTTCCGCATGGGCGACCTGATGGCGGGCGTGGGCGGCGAGGGGGCGCGCCAGTTGGACCTGAAAATCTATGATGGCGCGCAACGGACCGAGGCGGCCCTGATGTATGACAGCTTGCCGGATACACAGTCGTCTGCCGCGTCGGACAGCCTGGTGTCGCAGCAGGCGATCAGCATCGCCGGCCATGCCTGGACCTTGCGCGTGCGCGCCATGCCGGGCTTCGATGGCGAGGTGCTGGCGCGGCCCCGCCTGATGGCCTGGAGCGGCTTGCTGGCCAGCATCGTGCTGGCGCTGGCGGCCTGGCTGCTGGCGGCGGGCCGCGCCCGCGCCCAGGCGGCGCTGGCGCGCTCAAGCGAGCTGACTGGCCAGCTGGAGCAGGGACAGGCGAACGTGCTGGCGATGGCCGAGGCGGCGCAGCGCAGCCAGGCCATGCTGCGCAGCATCCTCGATTCGACCATCGACGGCATCCTGGTCGACAACATCGATGGCCGCATCTTCACCTCGAACCGGCGCTTCCGCGACCTGTGGCAAGTGCCCGATGCGCTCGACTGGCAAGCCGATGGCGCGGCGCTGGTGCGCCATGTGCAAAGCCAGCTGGAGCAAGCGGCGCCTTTCCTGGGAGCACGCGCCCACGCGCCGCACGGCCACCGCGAACGGCGCGATGTGCTGCACTTGGGCGATGGACGGGTGGTCGAGCAATATGTGCGCAGCATGCAGCTGGGCAACGAACAGGCGCGCTTGTGGACCTTCCGCGATATCAGCGAGCGCAGCCAGATGGAACGGCGCGAGCACACGCGGCGCCAGGTGCTGGAAATGCTGGCCACGGGCGCACCGCTGGAACGGGTGCTGGAAAGCGTGGTGCTGAGCGTGCAGGCCGACCATCCCGCCATGCTGTGCAGCATCTTGCTGCTCGATGAAAATCGCCACCGCCTAGTGCTGGGTGCGGCGCCCAGCTTGCCCGCATTTTTTAACTTGTCCAGCCATGGCCATGACCTCGACACCCTGCAGGGCGTGCATGGCATCGCTGCGCAAGCCGTACGCGACGGCCAGCGCGTGATCGTGGCCGACTTGCATGCCGCTGCCAATGTGCAAGAGACGATGGAACTGGCGTGGCGAGCCCAGCTGCAATCGTGCTGGGCCGAGCCCGTGCGTGGTGGCTCGGGCAAGATACTCGGCGCCCTGATGGCGTATCACCGCCAGCCCACGCTGCCGGGCGCGGCGCATCTGGCGCGGCTGGGCGAGGCGGCGCACCTGGCCGGCATGGCCATCGAACAGGCGCAGGTGGCGCTGGCCCTGCGCGCCGGCGAAGCGCGTTTCCGCAGCCTGTACGACCATGCGCCCGTGGCCCTGTGGGAACAGGACTGGTCGGCCGTGCGCGCCGCGCTCGATGCGCTCGAGCAAGCGGGCGTGCGCGACCTGGGCGCCCACTTTCACGCCAATCCGGATGCGCTGCAGCGGCTGGCGGGGCTGGTGCGCATCATCGATGCGAACGGCGCCGCACTGGCGCAGGTGCGTGCCAACGAGGACGACCAGCGCCGCGGCGCGCTGGGCCTGGCACAGAATTTCGATGACAGCGCCTTGCCCCGCTTCGGCGATGCACTGCTGGCGCTGGCTGGCGGCGCCCACCTGTACGAGTGCGAGAGCAGCTTCGTGCGTCTCGATGGTGCGGCGCGCCAAAATGAATTGAGCTTGCTGGTGATGCCCGGCCATGCGGACAGCCTGGACTTTGTCATGGTCTCTTCGCTCGATATCACCGAGCGCAAGCGCATGAACGCGGAATTGCTGCAGCTGGCCACCACCGATTTTCTCACCGGCTTGCCGAACCGGCGCCACTTCATGGCGGCGCTGGAAAACGAGCATGCACGGCTGCAGCGCGAGCTGGCCAGCTGCGCCAGCGTGCTGATGCTCGACATCGATCACTTCAAGCGCGTCAACGACGAGTATGGCCACGCGGTGGGCGATACTGTGCTGCGGCACCTGGGCGCGCTGATGTGCCAGGCGCTGCGCAAGGTCGACGTGCCGGGCCGCGTAGGCGGCGAAGAATTCGCCATCTTGCTGCCGGGTACCGACCTGGCGGCGGCGGCCGTGTTTGCCGAACGGTTGCGCCGGCGCGTGGCGGAAAGTTCCTTGACCACCGATGGCGGCATCCTGATCACCATCACGGTGAGCATCGGCATGGCCGCCATGGCAGGTACCGATGCCGATTCCGACGCCGTGCTGGCACGCGCCGACGAGGCGCTGTACCGGGCCAAGCGGGGCGGGCGCAACCGCATCGAACAGAATGACGGCGGCAGCGACGGCGTGCTCAGCAAGTTCATGGCGCAGTGATTACAGGCTGTGCTGACGCGCTTGCGTCTGCTTGCGGTTGCGGCTGACGATCAGCCAGACGATGGCGATGGGAATCAGCAGCGGCAGCAGCACGGGCGTGCTCAGCGCCAGCGCCAGCACCACGCACAAGGCCACCACGGCGATCAGCACCACGCCCACGCCGGCCAGTACTACGCCTGTGACGACGGCGGCGCACACCAGCGCAATGGCGGCGATCAGCAAGCCGCCGCCGGCAAACACCAGGCCGAACAGCCACTCCAGCGGCCCATCGATATCGTCGCCGTGGAACTGCATGTGCATGTCGCTGCCGCCGATCTTGTCGAGGAACAGGCAGGCGAGCATGACGATGAGGATGAAGGTGAGAAATTTTTTCATGGTGAGCCTCAGTGTGTGGGTGATGGGGTGTTGCATGCTACACACTGTAGGGGGGCGCCCGGCTGGCCGCCAGCGGCGTGCGACAGGCGGTCAATATCACGGTATGGAAGGTCTGCACGGGCGGGTAACGCTGATCTGGAACAAGATTTCTTTTCTTGTAATACGCGCAAGCCGTCCTATACTGAACACCTCAGTCTCGCAAGGAGGGCAACATGCTTTTGTTTGCAGATACCGGGGATCAATCGCTATCCCTTTCTGGTCATCACATCACGCGCCAGCGTAGCGCCCCGCAGTCCTGCGCCGAACCCGTCGGCGCGCCATCGGCGATACCGCCGATCATCATCAATCCCTTTAATTACCATGCGCCACTGCCAGCCATCGACCCGCGCTGGGTACCGCCCGGTCCTCCGCTGACCTGGCCCAACCGGCCTGCCATGTCCATGTGCTGATGGCTGCCGCGGCGGCAGGCTGGCTCGTGCTGTGTGACGTTCCGTCGCGCTTGCGGCAAGGCGGCACGGGAGGGCATTTTCGACTATCATGCTAGCCCCGACCTTCCATCACGAGCACCGCCATGAGTACCGATTTCCCCGACTTTTCCGACGAAGCAGCCGAGCAAGACAATGACGCCCCGATCCAGGAGCCGCGCCTGTGGGTGGGCAATGGCTGGACGGCGCGCGTGATCAAGAACGAGGAAGATGAAGGCTGGGCCGTGGCCATGATCAAGGATGGCGAACCGGAGCCGGCTCTGGTGGGACCATGGACCATGGGTCGCGACAAGAAAAACCCGAAGCCGCTCGACGTCAACGCGTTTAATACGCTGGTGAAGACGGCTTCGGAAGTGCTGCGCCGCCACGAGCAGCAGCTGCATGCGCAATTGCACAAGAACCTGTTTGTCGCCACCGACGAGGGGCAAATCAAGGTGATGTTCGATATCGTGCCCGATGAAGACCACCCGTACGCGGAACTGAGCGCCTACGACGCGGATGGCGAACAGATCGCCAAGGTGCGCACCTCGGCCGCCTTCAAGTTCAACGCCACGTCCGCGGCGAACTGGATCGAAGGCGGCTACCGCAAGCCGGGCTAGCAAAATCTACTGCGCGGCACGCTTTGCGGCCTCCGATGCTCGCTGTACTTGAGTACAGCTCCGCTTCTCAGCCACAAATCGAAGCCGCTCGCTACGATTTTGCTACGCCTGGTTCCCGTCCTACAGCTGTACCACCGCGCCTTCGGGCGCGGCCTGCATTTCCACTTCCTCTTCCCTGCGGTACGCCAGCCGGTACAGCAGCGGCAGCACCAGCAGGGTCAGGGCCGTCGAGGACAGGATGCCGCCGATCACCACGGTGGCCAGCGGACGCTGCACTTCGGCGCCCGTGCCCGTGGCAATGGCCATCGGCACGAAGCCCAGCGAGGCCACCAGCGCCGTCATCAAGACGGGACGCAGGCGCGTGATGGCCCCTACACGTATCGCCTCCTGCAAGGGCATGCCCTGTTCGCGCAGCTGGCGGATGTAGGCGATCATCACCAGGCCGTTCAGCACGGCCACGCCGGACAGGGCGATGAAGCCCACCGCTGCCGAGATCGACATGGGAATGTCGCGCAGCCACAGGGCGACGATACCGCCCGTCAAGGCGAACGGGATGCCGCTGAACACCAATAACCCATCTTTCACGTTGCCGAACATGGCAAACAGCAAGACGAAGACGAGGGCCAGCGCCACGGGCACCACCAGCTCCAGGCGTTTCGTGGCCGACTGCAATTGCTCGAACTGGCCGCCCCAGCTGGTCCAGTAACCGGGGGGGATGGCCACTTGCGCCTGTAACTGCTGCGTCGCGTCGGCCACGAAGGAGCCGATATCGCGCCCGCGCACGTTGGCGCTGACGACGATGCGGCGCTTGCCGTCTTCGCGGCTGATCTGGTTCGGCCCCGGCGCCACTTGCAGGCTGGCCACTTCACCGAGCGGGATGAAGCGGGCGCGGCCTTCCGCCGCCGCCCCCAGGGGCAGGGCGATGGGCAGGCGTTTCAACTGCTCCAGGTCGCTGCGCAGGCTGTCGGGCAGGCGCACGACGATGTCGAAGCGGCGGTCGCCCTGGAACAGGGTGCCCGCTTCTTGCCCGCCGATGGCCGTGGCAATCGCCGCTTGCACGTCGGCAATGTTGAGGCCGTAGCGGGCCGTTTGCTCGCGGTCGATCTGCACCGTCAGCATGGGCAAGCCCGTCGTTTGTTCCACTTTCACTTCCGTCGCGCCAGGAATCTTGCCCAGCACGCCTGCGATCTTCGCCGCCGTGCTGTCGAGCACGGTCATGTCGTCGCCGAACAGTTTTACGGCCACGTCGCTGCGCACACCGGAAATCAGTTCATTGAAGCGCAGCTGGATCGGTTGCGAAAACTCGTAGTTGTTGCCCGGCAAGCTGGTGGCCGTCGCCTCGATTTCCGCCAGCAATTGCTCGCGCGATTTCTTTGGTTCCGGCCATTGGTCGCGCGGCTTGAGCATGATGTAGCCATCGGAAATATTCGGCGGCATGGGGTCAGAGGCGATCTCGGCCGTTCCCGTGCGGGCGAACACGCGCGCGATTTCCTTGTGGTTACTCATCAGTTTGCTTTCCAGCTGCTGCTGCATGGCCAGCGACTGGCTCAAGCTGGTGCCGGGGATGCGCAGGGCCTGGATGGCGATGTCGCCCTCGTTCAGGCTGGGCACGAACTCGCTGCCCATGCGCGTGGCCAGCAAGCCCGACAGCAATACGGCCACCGCTGCGCCCGTCAGCACGACGGGCGTGTTGCGCATCACCTTGTCCAGCAGCGGCGCATACCAGCGCTTGGCGGCGCGCATGATGGCGTTTTCTTTCTCCGCTACCTTGTCGCCGATAAACAGCGCCACGGCGGCCGGAATGAAAGTGATCGACAGCAGCATGGCGCCCAGCAGGGCGATCACCACCGTCAGGGCCATCGGCGTAAACATGCGGCCTTCCACGCCCGTCAGCGCGAAGATGGGCAGGTACACGACCATGATGATCAGCTGACCATACAGCAAGGGCCGGCGCGCCTCTTGCGATGCCGCAAACACTTCATGAAAGCGCTCCTGCAAGGTCAACGGTCGTCCCAGTTTCTGTTGCGCATGGGCGAGGCGGCGCACGCAGTTTTCCACGATCACCACGGCGCCATCGATGATGATGCCGAAGTCCAGCGCACCCAGGCTCATCAGGTTCGCGCTCACATGGTATTGCACCATGCCCGTAAACGTGAACAGCATGGCCAGCGGGATCACCATGGCCGTGATGATGGCCGCGCGGATATTGCCGAGGAACAGGAACAGGATGGCGATCACCAAGACCGCGCCTTCCAGCAGGTTTTTCTTCACCGTATTGATGGCCTTGTCGACCAGCACCGTGCGGTCATACACGGTGACGGCGTGCACGCCTTTCGGCAGGCTGCGGTTGATTTCCAGCATCTTTTTATCCACCGCCTGCGACACGGCGCGGCTGTTCTGCCCGATCAGCATGAAGACCGTGCCCAGCACCACTTCGCGGCCGTTTTCCGTGGCCGCGCCCGTGCGCAGCTCGCGCCCCAGCACCACGTCGGCGACGTCGCGGATGCGGATGGCCACGCCCTGCACATTGGCGACGACGATGTTGCCGATATCGCTTTTTGACGCCACCTGGCCCGGCGCGCGTATCAACAGCTGCTCGCCCTGCCTTTCGATATAGCCGGCGCCCACGTTGCCGTTGTTGCGTTCGAGCGCCGTCACCACGTCTTGCAGGCTGATGCCGTAGGCGGCCAGTTTTTGCGGGTAGGGTGCCACCTGGTACTGCTTGGCGTAGCCGCCGATGGCATTGATTTCCGTGACGCCCGTGACATTGCGCAATTGCGGCTTGATGATCCAGTCCTGGATTTCGCGCAAGTCCGTCGGCGTGTAGGGCGTGCCATCGGGCTTTTTCGCACCGTCTTGCGTTTCCACCGTCCACAGGTAGATTTCACCCAGGCCCGTGGAAACGGGACCCATCTTTGGCGTGATGCCGGCCGGCAAGCTTTCCTTGGCTTCCTGCAAGCGCTCGTTGATCATCTGGCGGGCAAAATAGATGTCCGTGCCATCCTTGAAAATCACCGTCACTTGCGACAGGCCATAGCGCGACAGCGAGCGCGTCTGTTCCAGGTTCGGCAAGCCGGCCATGGCCGTCTCGATGGGGAAGGTGACGCGCTGCTCGGTTTCCAGCGGCGAATAGCCGGCGGACTGGGTATTGATTTGCACCTGCACATTGGTGATATCGGGTACGGCGTCGATGGGCAGCTTTTGATAGCTGTAGATGCCCAGGCCAGCCATGGCGGCGACGGCCAGCATTACCAGCCAGCGCTGCTCGATGGCGAAGCGGATCAAGCGTTCAAACATGATGGTTTCCTTTGTTTAACGTGATCAATGTTCATGGCCGGCAGCATCTTTGCCCAGCTCGGACTTCAGCACGAAGCTGCCTTGCGCCGCGTATGGCGTGCCGGCGGCCATGCCTTGCTTGATGTGCGTCAACTTGCCATCGCTGCGCCCCAGCACCACGGGCGTGGCCTGGTAGCCATCCTTGACTTGCACGAAGACGACGGGCTTGTCTTCCACCGTCTGGATGGCCGTGCTCTGCACGGTGACGGGTGCGTCCGCTTCGCCGGACACCACTTCCACGCTGACGAACAGGCCCGGGCGCCAGGCCATGTCGGGGTTCAGCAAGCTGATGCGTGCCTTGGCCGTGCGCGTCTGCTCGCCTAGCAGCGCGCCCACATAGGTGATCGTGCCTTGCGCGCTGGCGTCGAAGGCACTGGCTTTCACTTCCGCCTTGCCTCCCATGCGCACGGTGGCCAGGTCTTTCGCCGGCACGGCGATTTCCGCCCACACGGTCGACAGGTCGGAAATGACGAAGATGTTCGCGTCTTCCTTGACGGCTTCGCCCAGGGTGATATGTTTCTCCAGCACCATGCCGTCGAACGGCGCGCGGATGTCGTAGCGGTTCAGCGGGCCTTTGCTGCTACCGCTGGCGCCCAGCGCGCTGAGCTTTTGCTGCGCGTTTTGCACGGCGATTTCCGCCTCGCGCCACGCTTGCTGCGCCTGCAGGTAATCTTGCTCGGCCGAAATTTTCTCGCGCCACAGTTTCTCTTCGCGTTCATACGTGGAGCGGGCCAAGGATAAACGCCGCTGCGCCGACAGCAGTGCGCTGCGTTGTTCCGACAGCTCCGTGCTGGCGATGACGGCCAGCACTTGCCCCTTTTTCACCAGCTGGCCCAGGTCCGCCTGCACGGCTTCCACCACGCCGGCCAGGCGCGGCACGACGTGGGCCGTGCGGTCTTCGTTAAAACGGATTTCGCCGGGCAGGGCGACTGTCGTCTTGATGCGGCCGGGCGCGGCCGTGGCGATGACGACGCCGGCCGCCTTGCTTTGCGCGGCGCTCAGCTCCAGCCGGCCTTCCACTTCCTCGTGGCCGTGTTCGTCTTTCTTTTCAGCATGTGCTTCCGTCTTGACGGCGGCCGGCAGGGCGCTGGACTTGCCCGTGCCGAGGATGAGGATTGCCAGCACGATGCCGGCCGCCGCGATGGCGCCGATGGCGATCGCTTGTTTCTTGTCGAGTTTGATATGCATGTCGGGTCTTCCTTACAGGGGAGCGGGGGCGCCAAGCAGACGCTCGATCTCGGCGGCGGCGTGCTGCGCTTCGGTCAGCGCGCGCAGGTATTGGTTTTTGGCTTGCAGCAAGGTGCGCTGGGCATCGAGCACGTCGAGGAAGGCGAACTTGCCGAACTCGAAACCCTTGCTGGCCGCGTCGTAGGCGCTCTGCGCGCCGGGCAAGATGTCCTGGCGCAAGCTTTCCACGTCGAGCCGGGCCGTGGCCAGCCGTTCGCTGGCGGCAGCCACGGCCGTCTGCACGGCGATGCGGGCGGCGGCCAGCTCGTCGCTGGCCTTGTCGCTGCGGCGCAAGGCATCGAGTTTGTTGCCGGCGTTGCGGTCGAACAGCGGCAGCGGCAAGGCCAGGCCGATGATGGCCTGGTTGCGGCCCAGTTCTTCCGAGCGCTTCATGCCGACGCTCACGGTGACGTCGGGCGTGGCGCGCCGCTGTTCCACGTCCAGCATGGCTTGCCGCTGGGCTAGCGTGCTTTGCGCCTGGCGCACGGCCGGCGCCAGGGCCAGGCGGGCCGCCAGCTCGCTGGCGGGTGGCAACTGCGGCAAGGTTTCCAGCCAGCCCTCGGCCAGGGTAAAACGGGGCGTGGCATTGCCCCACAGGGCGGCCAGGCGCTTGCGGGCGCTGGCCAGGGTGCTGCGGGCCAGGTTCAGCTCCAGCCGCACGCTCGCTTCGGCGACGCGGGCGCGGGTTTCCTCGACGGGCGAGGCCTTGCCGGCCGTCACCCGGCGCGCCGTGATGTCGCTGGCGCGCGCGGCCAGGGCCTGCGCGCTGTCGGCCAGGCGCAAGCCTTCCTGAGCCGCCAGCACGTCGACAAAGGCGGAAGTTACGGCGGCGCGGGTTTCCGCCTGCTGCAGTGACAGGCCCGCTTGCGCCAGGTCTTCGCCGCGCTGGGCGACGGCGGCACGGGCACCTCGCTTGCCGCCCAGTTCTATGAGCTGGTTGAGCTGCACGGTGGTGCTGCGCGTGGCGCGCCGCGTGTCTTCCAGCACCGTTTGCAGTTCCGGGTTGGGCAGGGCGCGCGCCTGCTGCAGGGCGCCGCCCTGCGCCGCCAGTTCATGGCGGGCGGCCGACAGGGTGGCGTTGCCGCCTTCGGCGAGCAGTAGCGCGGCGGGCAGGGTCAGGGAACCGGCAGGTTCCTCAAGTGCTTGCGCATGGGCAAGATTGCCAGCCAACAGGCCGGCGGAGAGACATAACAGATAGATGGATCGGTGCATCGAATTCTCCAAGGTGCGGAAAAAGAATTCGACGGGACGCGCAGGCTGGCGCCCTGGTCAATCAGGCGTGCGTTGCGATCAGTAAAAATGGACGTCCCGTCGGCCTAGGCGGCCGACGACCAGTCAGGGCGCTTGGGAGCGTCCGGGATGTGGGAAGCGTAAAAGAAGGGGGAGGTGTCCGCGTTCACGGACGCCGTGTCGCCAATGGGCAGGCTGGAGCCGGCCGGCAGCCACGCATGGCCGATGCCATGGCAGACGTTGCAATCGCTGTGCGGCTGGCCCTTGGATTGCTTGTCAGCCTTGTCGGCCACGGGTTTCTTGTCCGTATCAGCCTTGTGCTGGTGGCTGTGGTGGCCCAGGTGCTGCGCCGCCTTGCCTTCTTCGTGCAGGCAATACGCGCTCGCCGCGACCCAGGACATCTGGAGCGGAAGCACGAACAGCAGCAAAATGAGGAAGAATCGTCGCATGGTGACGGCTATTGTACAGAAAGGCGGGCAGCCGTGCCCATGTCAGCGCGGCTGGGCGCGCCAAGCCTTCAGCTGCGCGGCGATGGCCTTGCCCTGGAACAGCTGCGGCTCGGAATGCTCTTCCGCTTCCATGCCGCCTTCGCGGAAATCAGCCGCCTCGCGCGCCTGCACCAGCACCCTGGCCTTGCCGAAGGCTTCCGTGAAGCTGCTGCTCTTCGGCAAGGCTTCCTTGAAATACGCTTCGCTGAAGTACGTAAAATCGTTCTGGTCGTCGCAGCCGAACGAAGTGCGATCGCGGCGCGCGGCCGTGATGAGCAGCGTTTGATCATCCTTCAGCGCATCGATGAAACCGCCCGCATAGCAGGCCGAGATCACGATGACTTTCCAGCGGATGCCGCTGTGCTTGAGCATGGACGCCAGTTCTTGCGCGGGCAAGCTGTGCAAGTCCATGCCGTTTTGCGCCAGCGCCAGTTCGTGCTCGGGCGAACCATGGCTGGTGAGGAACAGGAACAGGATGTCGTTCTGCTTGTCCATCCTCGCGCCTAGCGCATCGAGGCTGGCGGCTATGCTGGTGCGCGTGGCCATCGGCTGCTGCGCCACCGTGTTGCGGCTATTGACCAGCATCAAGGAGCGCCCCACGGTGCCGAAATCGCGGTCGAACTGGTGCTGCACGAAGGCCGTTTCGCGGTGAAACACTTCCTGCGCGCCATCGCCCGCCACGCCCAGCAGGTAAAGATTGATCTTTTTTGCCGCATCGCGCGGTGCAATGCGCGCCAGGGCGCCGTCGAGCAGGCTGCGCTGGTTATACAGGGCCAGTTCGATATTGTCGCGCGTGAGCTTGTCGGCGGCCGGGTCGTCCAGCTGGCCTTCCGTCCAGTGGCCGCTGTCTTCGCGCCGGCCATCCGCCTGCGCCACGGCGTAGCGCAGTACGCCCTTGCCGTCGAACTGGCCATTCTTGAAGCTGCCCCGGTATTCGTCGCCGTCGGCCGTGCGCAGCACGCCGTCGCCCTCGAATTTCCAGTCTTTCAGCTCGCCTTCGTAGCGGATGCCGTCGCTGGTGCTGACCTTGGCCTTGCCCTGCACCTGGCCCTGGACGAATTCGCCTTCGAAGACGGTGCCATCCGTGTCGGTCAGCTTGCCGGCGCCGTGCGGGCGCCAGTGTTTGAAATGGCCTTCAAAGGTGGCGCCGTCGGCGCCCTGGAAGCGGCCTTGTCCCTCGAAGCTGCCCTTGACGAAGCTGCCCGCGTAGATCTCGCCCTTGGGCGAGGTATAGCGGCCGATGCCATCGAAGGCCCCCTGGCGGAAGGCGCCCGTGTATTCGACGCCGGACGCCTGGCGCAGCGTGCCCTGGCCGGAAAACACGCCGCGCGCGAAGCCCCCTTCATAAAACGCGCCGCTCGCGTATTCGAGCCGGCCCTGGCCATGCATCTTGCCCGCGATGAGGGGGCCGAAATAGCGCCCGCCATCGGCCGTTTCCGCCGTCGGCGCCTTGGCTGGCGCGGCGCACAGCGGCGGCATGCCCAGCGCGGCAAAGGCCAGCAGGCCGGCGAGGGTATAGGGACGAAGCGAGGCGCGTAGCGTGGCGGTCATGAGGACGGTCTGGTCTGTAGGAAGGGGCCTAGTCTGCCACTGTATCGCCAGCGTGGCAAATGCTGGCGTGGCGTGTGTTGCCCTGCTTCAAGGCAAGATTCTGCGTTTTATGCCGTGCCAAGGCTGGGCTGAACTGATAATATTGATTTTCAGAACATATACTTACACAAGGCACATAGTTACCCATGGAAAGCCGTCTCAGCCGCCTGGAAGCCGTTCAAACCGTGTTGCTGGAAATCGGGCAGCGCTCGAGCACCTGCAGCGATATCAGTGAATTCCTGCAGGCGGTGCATGCGGCGCTGGGGCGCATCATGTATGCGGCCAATTTTTATGTGGCCCTGAGCGACTGTGACGACGGCCTGGTGCATTTTCCCTATTTTGTCGATGAATTCGACGCCGCGCCCGACCCGGACGTGGGCGTGCGCCTGGCCAGCGCCGCGCAGTCGCCCACGGCGTGGGTCATCGTCAACCGCAAGCAGCTGGTGATGACGGCCGACGACGACGCCATGCGCGCCATCGGGGGCGGCGCCTGGGGCGGCGGCACGGCGGCCGAGCACTGGATCGGCTGTCCGCTATTGGACCAGCAGCACCAGGTGCTGGGCGCCATCGTCATTCAGAGCTATGACGCGCAGCACCACTTCAGCGTGGAAGACCAGGCCCTGTTCGCGCTGATCGCCACGCACGTGTCGAGCGCCCTGCAGGGCATGCAAAGTATGGACCGGCTGGAAAAGGCGGTGCAGGAGCGCACGGCCCTGCTGGCGCACGAGGTGGCCGAGCGGCGCCGCGCGGAAAACCTGCAGCATGCGCTGTATGAAATCGCCAACCTGTCGGCGCAGGCGGCCGACGCGACCACCTTGTATGCGCGCCTGCACGCCATCATCAGTGAGCTGGTGACGGCGAAGAATTTCCTCATCGCCCTGTACCACCCGGACAACAAGGACATCACGATTCCGTATTTCGTCGATGAAAAGGATGCGCAGGCGCCCGTGAAACGCTTTCATTACGGCATCGGCATGAGTTCTTATGTGCTGGCGCGCCGCCAGGCTTGTCTGCTCGATGCAAGCAGCTATGCGGCGCTGGTGGCCAGCGGTGAAATGGACGAGCCGCTGGGTAATGTGGGCATCGCCAGCTGGATGGGCGCGCCCATGCTGCTGGGTGAGCGCAAATATGGCGTGATCATCGTGCAAAGCTACGACACCTCCGTCGTGTATGGCCAGGCGGAACTGGACGTGCTGGCCTTCATGGCCAGCCACGTGGCCGTGGCGATGGCCCGCATCCAGGCCGACAGTGCCATGCGCCAGGCCAAGGAAGCGTTGGAAGAGCAGAACGCGGCCTTGAACAGCGCCCTGAGCGCCTTGCAGGAAGCGCAGTCGGAACTGGTGCGCCAGGAAAAGCTGGCCTCGCTGGGCCGCCTGGTGGCGGGGGTGGCGCATGAAATCAATACGCCGCTGGGTATTTGCGTCACGGCCACCAGCCACCTGGTGCAGGAACTGAAACTCACGCGCGAAGACCTGGACGGCGGCCAGCTCGATGAAGATGGTTTGCGGCAGTTTTTCGATATCATCGACCAGACCCTGCGCATCATGACGACGAATACGCAGCGCGCCGCGGCGCTGGTGCGCAGCTTCAAACAGGTGGCCGTGGACCAGTCGTCGGACGAATTGCGCAGCTTTAACTTGCGCAAATACCTCGATGAAATCCTGCTCTCCCTGCAGCCCAAGCTGAAGGGCAAGCCGATCAGGGTGGAGATCGATTGCGCGCCCGAGGTGCAGCTGCGCAGCTATCCGGGCGCCGTCTCGCAGATCGTCACGAACATGGTGGTCAATTCACTGGTGCATGGCTTTGTCGAAGGCGAGCCGGGCAAGATCAGGATCAGTGCCAGGATGGCCGGCGAGATGCTGGAGCTCGACTACAGCGACGATGGCATGGGCATGGACAGCACCACCCTGGGCCAGCTGTTCGACCCCTTCTTCACGACCAAGCGGGGTTCCGGCGGCAGCGGCCTGGGCGCGCACATCCTCTACAACCTGGTGACGGGGCCGCTGGGCGGCACGGTGAAGGTGGTCAGTGCGCCGGGAATGGGGCTGCATTACAAGATACGCTTCCCGCTGGAGCCGAAGAGCGCTTGAAAACTTGAAAACGGCGGGCCCGCTTGGCCCGGAACGCCCGTGTTGGGGGCGTGGTTCGTAGCGGATTTTGCCGGCGTGCGTCTCGCTCAGGGGCACTTGGCTCTTTGATGAACCTGCTAGTCAGGGAAACGTTGATTTAGCGCAAGCGCTTCGTCGAGATTCGCGATCAGCAACTCCACATATTGCGGGTCCAGGTGGCTGCCGCTCACCTCGCGCAAATAGCTGACCACGCGCTCCAGGGGCCAGGCGTCCTTGTAGCAGCGCTTGTGCATGAGGGCGTCGAAGACGTCGGCGACGGCGGCGATGCGCGCGTATTTGTGGATGTTTTCGCCCACCAGGCCTTGCGGGTAGCCGCTGCCATCATATTTTTCGTGGTGCTGGTGGGCGATCACGGCGGCCGCCTTCAGCAGCGGGCGCTGCGAGCCGTCGAGGATGGACATGCCCACCGTCGGATGCTGCTTCATGATTTCCCACTCGGCCGCGTCGAGCTTGCCCGGTTTCAGCAGCACTGCGTCCGGCGTGGAAATCTTGCCGATGTCATGCATGGGCGCCGCGTGGCGCAGCACCATGGTTTCCTCTTCCGACATGCCGGAGGCCTGCGCCAGCAGCTGGCACACTTCAGCCATGCGGCGCACGTGGTTGCCGCCTTCGTGCGAGCGCGATTCGACCACGTCGCCCAGGCGCAGGATCAGTTCGGCCTGGGTATCGGTGATTTCCTGCGTCAGCAGGATGTTGTCGAAGGCGATCGCCACGCCCGAGCAGAATACTTCCAGCAATTGCGCGTCGAGGTCGGAAATTTCTTCCACGCCTTTTAATACCAGCAAGGACGCCTTGCCGCTGCTGTTGGGAAAATAGCCGACATAGGTGTCGCCGTGCAGGCGCGAGATTTTATTGCTCTTGGCATGGTCCAGCTGCGACAGCAGGGATGGGCTGAGGATGCCGCCATCGGCTTCATGGTCGCCGATCTGCGCGAGGATTTCGTAATCCTGTTCGCCCGAGATGGCGCTGGCGCCGCGCAGGCGCAGCAGCATGCTCGTTTCCAGGCGCAGCAGGGCGACGACTTGCTGCAGCAGGCCGCCGGCGAAGTCGCGCAGGTTGCGCTGCTTGAAGATATGCGCCGAGGCCGCGATAACTCTTTCCAGGCCTTCGCGGTAGTGCAGCTGGGCCAGGCGCGCTTCCTCGACCTTCATGATGTCGCGGTAGGCGCGCAGGGCGGCAAAGGTGGTGGTGAACAGCTTGGTGCGGTCCAGTTCCGTCTTTTCCTTGTAGTCGTTGATGTCGTAGTTGACGATCACCCGTTCTTCCGGCGCCTGTCCCGGCTGTCCCGTGCGCAGCACGATGCGCGTAAACTGGTTGCCCAGGTCTTCGCGCATCCAGCGCGCCACTTCCAGGCCGCTGTCTTCGCGTTCCATCACCACGTCGAGGAAGACCAGCGCGATGCCTTCTTCGCGCGCCAGCACCTGCTTGGCCTCGGCGCCGCTGTAGGCGTGTACGAAGCTCAGGGCGCGGCCCTCTAGGCGAAAACGGCTCAGTGTCAGTTTGGTGATGTCGTGGATGTCGGGTTCATCATCGACGAGCAGGACTTTCCAGGGAGGTAACTTGGGTGATGCTGAAGACAAAAATGACATAAGGGCGAGTTCCGCTAAAAGGCATAACTGACGCAATGCTGAGACGCCCGCGCCAGGCTTGCCTGTGCGCCATTACCGGCGTTGCGCGTTTTCCGGGCGCATTTTATCGATTGTAGACTGACAGCCAAATATTAACAATATGCAAGAAAAATTGACTAAAAACATGCAACAAGAGTGCTAAAAAAACACTTTAAATCCAGGCTGCTGACACTATCTATACTTTATCGCTTAGGCAACTATATTTTCAAGACAATACTTTGTTTTAATTAATATTGCCAATGAATCTGCAAAAAAATACGGCGCCTTGCCTTTCTGGTGGAAATCAAAAAAGTAACAAGGTATGAATTCCGCACCAGAATGGGATGCCGCGCGCTATATTGAGTAGGCATAAGAAGTGGCCCCATGCCACTCACATTTCCTGAAAGGGTCAATCATGCAAAAACAAACGACGCGCGCCCTGGTCACCGCCCTGGCTTTGCTGGCCAGCAGCGCGGCCTGGGCAGGAACGGAAGTGCAGTTCAGCAAGCCGGATCAATACACGGATGTCTCGTTCAACCCGCAGGAACGGGATGAGGTGTTGAAGGAACTGAGCCGGCATTTCGAGAAACTGGGCACATCGCTGCCGCCCGGGCAGACCTTGAAAATCGACGTCACGGATGTGGACCTGGCGGGCCGTGAAAATCCTGCGCTGCGTGCCGGCCAGGATATCCGTGTCATGAATGGCCGGGTCGACTGGCCGCGCATGCGCCTGCACTATGTGCTGGAGCAGGATGGCAAGGTCATTCGCAGTGGCGATGCAGCCCTGTCCGACATGTCGTACCTGAGCCGCATCAATCATTACTTCAGCAATGAAAAGCTGCGCTATGAAAAGCTGATGATCGATGACTGGTTTGCGGACACCTTCGGCATCAAGGTGAAGCGCCAGACGCGCAAGTAAGCGAGCATGCATCGCTATTTCAGCGCAGGTAGGCTGCTTCGATGCGCGCCAGCTGGCCGTTCTGCCGCATGGCAAGCAAGGCCGCATTCATCTTCTCGATGAATGCGGCCTTGTAGGCGGGCGTATTGCGCGCGCTGTAGGCGATATACGTGGCTTCGGACGACAGTTCCAGCACTTCGTGCAATTGCAAGCCGTAGCTGCTTAGTTCTCCTTGCAGCTGGCGTGCCGTGTGGCGGGCCGCGCCCCGGTCGCTGGCGTAGCAATCGATGCGCCGCAGGGCCAGTTTCCTCAGGTTGGCTTCATTGCCCTTGGCCGATTCCAGGCGCAGCAATCCCTGGCGGGCCGGCACCATCAATTTTTCCGACAGTAAAAACCCCGTGTTGACGCCGACGGTCAGGCCGGCAAAGTCGGTCGGGAAGTGCGTGCGCGGGGTGCGCATGACGGCGTCATGGCAGAACAGCACCACCGATTCGCGGTACAGCATGGCCGAATACGCTTGCACGTACGACCGTTCCGTCTTGCGCCCGGGCGGGAACAGGCCGAATACCTGGCCTTTTTCCAGCGCATCAAGGCCCCGTTTCCAGGGGCGCGGCTGCAGGTCCAGCCGATACTCCGGCATTCTTAGGGCGGCTGCGCGCAGCATATCGACGTACATGCCCTTGAACACGCCATTTTCCACGTAGCTGTATGGCGCATAGTCGTCGTCGCCGTACAGGATGACGGTGTGCGGCGCGGCCAGGGCGGTCGGCCACACACCCGGCAGCGCCAGGGCCAGGCACAGTCTTGCCGTTATCGCTGCTTGCATGCCGCTCCAGTTTTAATGTCTTCCTGGCAAGCATACAGCATGGCGGCATGGCGCCCCGCTTAATCTATCGCTTAATCGATCCAGTTCACCTGCGGGAACTTGCTGCCGAACTCTTCCGGCATGGGCACGACCTGGCTGCGCTTGTAGTTGAAAAACACAAAGCCGGACTTGGCCATCGCGATCAGCGTGTTGTCGCGGGGACGCGTGATGCGGAAAGTGATGTCGCCGCCATATTTATTGAAATCCATGACGCCCACTTCGAACAGCAGCTGGTCGCGCGCATGGGCTTCGGCGCGGTAGGTGGTGGCCAGGTCGGTGACGATGATGCCGGTGCCGTCCGCTTCAATGTCGCGCACGCCGAATTCGAACAGGAAGCGCGCGCGGGCCTCGGAAATCATGGAAATCATGGAATCGTTGCCGAGATGGTTGCCGGCATTGATGTCCGTGGTGCGTACCGTCAGTTGCGAGGAATAGCAGTACTGGTCTTCGGGAAATTCAAGTTTCAAACGGGCCATGGTGTTCTCTTGGGCTGGTGCGCAGGGCGCGGCGGAAAACCATTCTAGCCGGTTCCCCGCGCCCCGTCGAAAAACGCCCTCTGCCGCGCGCGCTCCGCTTTACTGGCGCACGCTTATTTACGTACGATCCTGTACACCTTGCCCGTGCCGCTCAGCATGTACAGCTCGTTTTGCGCATCCTGGCCGAAGGACAGGATGTTGCCCACGTTGGTGATGCTCCAGTCCGTCACGGCGGAGGCCGTGCCATTGCTGTAGCTGAAACTTTTCAGCCAGCCGCTGCAGTAGTCCGAATACAGGTACTGCCCCGCCAGTTCCGGCAAGGCCGTGCCCCGGTACACATAGCCGCCCGTGATCGAGCAACCGCCGGCCGTATCGTGGCCGTATTCGATGGCAGGCAGGACCAGCCCCGCCTGGTTGCAGCTGCTGCTGTTGTAGCAGTGCGCGCCTTCCATGCTATTCCAGCCATAGTTGTTGCCCGCCTGGCCCACGGGGCGCACATCGACTTCTTCCCAATTGGCCTGGCCCACGTCGGCGAGGTACAGCAGTTGTGCCGGCACGTCGAAGGCGTAACGCCATGGGTTGCGCAAGCCATATGCCCAGATTTCAGGGCGCGCGCCGGGCGTGCCGGCAAACGGGTTGCCCGGTGGAATGGCGTATGGCTGGGCTACCGTGCTGGCGTTGACGTCCAGGCGCAGCAGTTTTCCCAGCAGCACATTCGTGTTTTGCGCATTGCCGGACGGGTCGCCCGCGCTGCCGCCGTCGCCCGTGCCTGCGTACAGATAGCCATCCGGGCCAAAGCTGAGCAAGCCGCCATAGTGGTTGCTGAACGTGGGGTGGGGAATCGTGAGGATGGCCAGCGCAGAGAGGGGATCGGCCACGTTGGCGTTGCCAGCCGACACTTGCCGTCGCTCGATGACGATATCGCCGGCCAGGTTGGTGTAGTAAATGAAGAAATAGCCGTTGCTGGCGTACTGCGGATGGAAGGCCAGCGACAGCAGGCCCCGTTCGCCGCTGGTGGTGGTCAGGGTGCTGATGTCGAGGAAGGGCGTGACCAGCAAGTTGCCGTTCTGCACCACGCGGATGCGTCCGGGGCGCTCGAGGATGAACAAACGGCTGTCGCCGGGTGGCGCCGTGAGGAAGATGGGCGCGCTCAGGCCGGAGACCACCTCTTGCAGGGCCAGGGCCAGCGGCGCTGTGGCCGCATAGGTGACGCTGGCGTTGGCCGTCGCGCCCGCATTGACTTGCACCTGCTGCGTGACGGGCGTGGGCGCCAGCGTTCCCGTGCCTTGCGCCACGCTGGCGGCGCTGAGCGCGTAGGCGCCAGGCGCCAGGTCGGTGAGCGTGGTGCTCGCCGTCAGCAGCTTGCTGTAGGACGCGGGTCCGCTGAGCGTGACGGCGCCCGCCACGCCGGCCGGCAAGCCGCCGATGCTGACCGTCAGGCTGCCGGTGGTGGCATCGGGTGGGTGGTGGCCGCCCCCGCCGCCACAGGCGGCCAGCAGGGCCAGGCAGCATGCCAGCAGCAGGGCCGGCCAGGCGGGGAACAGTCGGGATAGCGAGTTGCGCATGTCAGTCTCCTGCGGGGAACGATGAAATGGCGAGTCAGTGAGGGTGAGTCAGTGCGATGGATCAAGGGAATGCTGTTGCGTCAAGAATGCGCGTTTTTGTGCCCGCAAGATTGAGCTTGCGCAAGCGTACACCTGTCACACGCCGCGCTTCCGTGCGCTGCTGCACCGTGCGGCGGCATCGGACAAATGCGCCGCGTTTTCAGACAAGCGCGCCGCCGCTGGCTCCGCCACGCCCGCAAGCGTCCGATAATGGTGCATCTGAAACCGAGCAGGAAGAATCTCCATGAAAACCAAAGCCGCGATTGCCTGGAAGGCGGGCGCCCCGTTGACCATCGAAGAAGTCGACCTGGCCGGCCCGCGCGCCGGCGAAGTGCTGGTCGAGCTGAAAGCCACGGGCATTTGCCATACCGATTACTACACCCTGTCGGGCGCCGACCCGGAAGGCATCTTTCCCGCCATCCTGGGCCACGAAGGCGCCGGCGTCGTCGTCGACGTGGGCCCGGGCGTGACGACCCTGAAAAAGGATGACCACGTCATTCCCCTGTACACGCCAGAATGCCGCCAGTGCAAGTTCTGCCTGTCGCAAAAGACGAACCTGTGCCAGGCCATCCGCTCCACGCAGGGCCGTGGCCTGATGCCGGACGCCACCAGCCGCTTTTCCCTGAATGGCCAGCCCTTGTTCCACTACATGGGTACCTCGACCTTTTCCAACTATATCGTGGTGCCGGAAATCGCTCTCGCCAAGATCCGCGAAGATGCGCCGTTCGACAAGGTTTGCTACATCGGCTGCGGCGTGACGACGGGCGTGGGTGCCGTGCTGTTCTCTGCCAAGGTGGAAGCGGGCGCGAATGTAGCCGTATTTGGCCTGGGCGGCATCGGCCTGAACGTGATCCAGGCGGCGAAAATGGTCGGCGCCGATAAAATCATCGGAGTGGACATCAACCCGGCGCGCCAGGCCATCGCGCGCAAGTTCGGCATGACGCATTTTATCAACCCGAACGAGGTGGAAAACGTCGTCGACGCCATCGTGCAACTGACCGATGGCGGCGCCGACTATAGTTTTGAATGCGTCGGCAACACCACCCTGATGCGCCAGGCGCTCGAGTGCACGCACAAGGGCTGGGGCAAATCGTTCATCATCGGCGTGGCGGCAGCGGGCCAGGAAATTTCCACGCGCCCGTTCCGGCTGGTGACGGGGCGCGAATGGCGCGGTTCGGCCTTCGGCGGCGCGCGCGGGCGCACGGACGTGCCGAAGATCGTCGACTGGTATATGGAAGGCAAGCTCAACATTGACGACCTGATCACGCACAGGCTGAAGCTGGAAGACATCAATCAAGGTTTTGAGTTGATGAAGAGCGGCGAGTCGATTCGTTCCGTCGTCCTGTACTAATATCGGCTTGTCATCTTGATGTGCTGGAAAAGCGTTCGCGGTAATCGCGCGGCGTGATGGCGAGTTTCTTTTGAAACAGGCGGCGCAGCCTTTCCTCGCTGTGCAAGCCCGCTTGCACGGCCACCTGTTTTAAGGAGGACACATTGTCTTCCAGCAAGCGGCGCGCCACTTCAAAGCGGGCCGTGTCGATGAATTCCGTGGGGCTGCTGCCCGTTTCGCGCTGGAACACGCGCGTAAAATTGCGTTCGCTCATGGCCAGCCTGGCCGCCAGCAGCGGCACCGTGAGCTCTTCGGCAAGATGCTCCATGATCCAGCCCTGCAACTGGCGGATGGTCGGATGTGTCGTCATCTGGCTCGACAGGTGCACGGAAAACTGCGACTGGCCGCCGGGCCGCTTCAGGTACACCACCAGATCGCGCGCCACTTCCAGCGCGATATCGCGGCTGAAATCGTCTTCCACCAGGGCCAGCGCCAAATCGATGCCGGCCGTCACGCCGGCCGACGTCCAGAATTTCCCTTCCCGCACGAAAATCGCATCGGCATTCACCTGTATCAATGGATAGCGCTGGCGCAGGCTCTCCACGGCGCTCCAGTGCGTGGCGGCACTCTTGCCGTCGAGCACCCCGGCCTCGGCCAGGAAGAAGCAGCCCGTGCACAGCGCCGCCAGGGTAGCGATGCGCGGCGCCGCTTCGGCCACCCAGGCGGCCAGGGCGGGGATGTCCTGCAGCACCTGCTCGACATGGTGACAGCCGACGATGACGGCCAGGTCGGGCAGGCGATTGGCATCGAGCGCCTTGTTCGCGTGCAGCGACATCAGGGTGTCCGACTCGACGGGGCCGATGGCCGTCGACACGATGCGCACGTCGTAGCCGCCAGGCAAATTGCGCAGGCGCAAATGGGTGTTGGCGTAATCAAACACTTTCATGGCGCCGATGGCTTCCAGCGCCTTGAAGCCGGGATAGACGATGATGTCGACGGTGCGCAGGGGGAATTCTTTGGGGCTTTGCTTGATCATGCGAAGTACGTGTGGGTGGAAAACACTGCCATAATGCAACACCTGCGATGGTGCAGCTTAGCATGAAATAATCAATTTGCCGCCTGTCACCTCCCATTTATCCGAGTTCCGAACATCGTGCGCATATACATTTTTCTTGTCGGTTTGTTCCTATTGTTATCGACCGACATGGCCCAGGCGGCCACCTTCAATTTCAACGGCGGCGACGTCAGTAATTGCACCCGGTCTGGCGCGCAATATACCTGCGACAACTTGTCCATGGCCGATACCGACGTCATCGTCATTGCCAGCGGCTATGGCGTGACGGTAAATAGTTCGCTGAAGCTCACGTATAACCAGGGCTTGACCATGAGCGGCAACGCCGCGCTGACGGTCATGGGCAATTTCGATATCACCGGCCTCAATGCCTCCAGGCTGCGGGTCACCGGCGGTAGCCTGACGGCAAAGGGCGGTACCTTCAGCATGGGGGCGCTGACGCAGACGATCAGCGCGAATATTTCCGCCACCACCGTCAAAATGGGAACGGCCCACGTCATAGTGACAGGCAGCATCACCGCCAAGGGACTGGTGGAGATTGCATCGGGATCGACCATCAAGGGGCCGATTAGCGGTGATATCGTCAATATCTTGCCCGCCAACAGCGTGGTGGAGGGCGATATCACCGCCAAGACTACGCTGACCATCGGTTCCGGCAATGGCATCAAGGGCAATGTCGAGGGCGGCAACGTCACCCTGAATGCGGCGAATGGGTATATCACGGGCAATGCCAAGGTCGATCACATCACCCTGGGCTCGCGCGGCCGGGTGCATCAGACGATCACCTGCAAGGCCTATACCCCGGCCAACCCCTGCAGCTGCGTGACGAATAACAGCGGCTATGCCTTCAACGAGCCGCTGGGTCCGAAGTGCGTCCCCGGCACCCCGACCGGACCCCACCATTTCCAGATCGACCATCCAGGCACTGCCCTGGCGTGCGCGCCGCAAACGGTGACGGTGACGGCTTGCGCGGATGCCGCCTGTGGCAGCACGTACGCGGGTGGCGCCACTGTCACGTTGAGTCCGGGGGGCGAAGCGACGCAGATAAGCAGCAGTGGCATTGGCACGGCCGCCGTGCGCCAGTACGCCGTCGGCAGTGCCACGCTGAGCCTGACGAGTGTGCCCGGCGCTACGGACGCGCTGGTGTGCAAACGCAGCTCGGACAAGAGCGCCAGTTGCGTTATGAATTTCGCGGAAACAGGCTTGATTGTCACTCCCGTCAACCATGTCTCGGCCACGCAGGCGTCGTTTGGCATCAGCGCGGTGCAGGCCAGCCCCAATCAGCAAGCTTGCGTGCCCCTGTTTGCCAACAAGAGCAAGGACTTGACGCTCGCTTGCAGCTACAGCAATCCCGCCAGCGGCACTTTGCCCGTCTTCATCAAAGGCACGGGCGCCTTCATCGCCTTGGCCCCGGATAACAGCAGTGCTTGCAGTATCTTGGGGAGGACTGTCAACCTGGCGTTCGATAACAAGGGCGTCGCCAGGGCCACCATGTCCTACGCGGATGTGGGGAAGATGAATTTGAAGGCCACTTATACGGGGTCGGCCACTTCCGGCGACGCCGGCTTGAGCATGACGGGCAACGGCGATGTCATTGTCGTGCCGGCCGCGTTCAGCGTCCCTATCATTGCCAGCCCTCAGCGCGCGGGTGCGCCAGTGACGTTCAGCATGAGCTCGCTCAATAACGCGGGTGCCGCGACGCCGAACTTTGGCAATGAAAAATTGCCAGAGACGGCGCTGCCTACGCTGGCCAGCCTGGTCAGGCCGACAACGGACGAGATTGCCGAGCCAAACAAGCCCGCTCTGCAGGGTGGCGTGGTCTTCAAGAATGGCAGCGTTGCCAGCAGCGACATGACCTGGCCGGAAGTGGGAACAATTACCATCGCCTTCAATCTGGCCGATACCAACGGCTACCTGGATGCCAATATTACGGTGCTGGACTTGCCCAAGGCCTCGAGCGTGAGCAAGGAAGTGCAGTTCATCCCGCACCACTTCATCACGGAGCTGATCAAGGACAAGGAAGCTGACCAGCCCAAGGCTACCAACGGCATCGCCGTGCCGTGCGCGCCGCCTCTCACCTGCGCCAACGATGGGGCGACAGGCCGCTACGCCTACTCGGGGCAGGCCATAGGCGTGCGCGTGACGGCGCGGGCCCTGGGGGAGACGACGACCCAAAATTATGACGACCGCGTCCCGAGCGTACTGGCGCCCGTGCTGCTCGAAGGCCTGGATGCGGCCACGGGCACGATTTCCTTTCCGCCGAACACTTCCGATGGCCGCAGCCGGCTCACCGATGGCAGCAAGGCGCAAACCACTGTCACCGGCGTGGCGCCCGTGAAATTCACCCTGGGCGTTGCCTCGCCCATGGTCGCCTACCGTTTTCCGGGCAAGGCGGGCGTGCCGGTAAAGGTGGCGCCCACCGACGTGCGGCT
The DNA here is from genome assembly GCF_051380665.1 of Janthinobacterium lyxosi. NCBI lineage: Bacteria > Pseudomonadati > Pseudomonadota > Betaproteobacteria > Burkholderiales > Oxalobacteraceae > Janthinobacterium > Janthinobacterium lyxosi. The sequence goes on along the minus strand of NZ_JBNYXM010000024.1, from coordinate 52,783 downwards.
GCGCGCCAGCAGCACGTATCCCGGCGGCGCCGTCGTCAGTTCAACTTCCGCATTGATACAGAACGAAGCAAGGCTGACCGTGCTGTCGGGGCAATGGCAAGTAGCCCACGGCTATGGCTCCGAGTTGCTGCCCGTCCGGCTGGCCGTGCAAGTGCAATACTGGAATGGGACGAAATGGACGACGAATTTTCTTGACAGCATCAGTGCATTCAACAAGTCGGAAGTGGTGCTGGCCAATTGCAAGAAAACGCTAGACTGCAGCAAGCTGGCAGCTGATGACCGGACCTATACCGTCGTGCAAGGCGCACTACCGCAGGCCAATCGCCTGACCTTGCTGGCGCCCGGCGCCGGCAAGGCCGGCAGCGTGGACGTCTCCGTGGGCAGCCATCGCTACCTGGCCAGCAGCGTGGGCGTCGTCGTGTTTGGCATCCTCAAGTCCGGCCCCGTGATTTACCTGCGCGAGCTGTATTGAGCCTGGGCAAAGGGGGGGGCGGACGCAGGCAGGGCGAAAAACCAGTAACATGCCTGGCTGTGGCATTCCCCCCAACCTCAGACTGGAGTTTCTATGAGCACAACTTCGCAGTGGATCGATATCGCCGGCCCGGACGGCACCTTCCAGGCTTACCTGGCCGTGCCGCACGTGGGCAAGGGCCCCGCCATCATCCTGTTGCAGGAAATTTTCGGCGTCAACGAGCACATCCGCGCCGTGGCCGACCAGTACGCGGCCGATGGCTATGTGGTGCTGGTGCCTGACCTGTTCTGGCGCGCGGGCCCGCACATCGAGCTGGGCTATGACGAAGCAGGCTGGAAGCGCGCCGTGGAACTGATGCAAGCGACCGACAATGCCCACGCCGACAGCGATATCGCCGCCACCGTCGCCGCCTTGCGCGCGCGCCCGGAGGTGACGGGCAAGCTGGCCTCGGTCGGCTACTGCTTCGGTGGCCGGCTGTCGTTTCAGACGGCTGCGGCCGGCCTGGTCGACGCCGCCATCGCCTACTACGGCGGCGGCATCCAGAACAAGCTGGACCTGGCCGAGCAGATCACGGTGCCGCTGCTCATGCATTTCGGCGGCCAGGACAGCCACATTCCGCCGGAAGCCGTGCAAAAGATCGCCGAGCGTTTTGAAGACCGGCAAGACGTGGAAATCCACATCTACCCGGGCGCCGAACATGGCTTCAATTGCACCCACCGCGACAGCTACCAGCAGCGCGCTGCCGCCCACGCGCACGGCAATTCCTTGATTTTCCTGGCGGAAAATCTGTAAAACCTCTTCGCCAGGCTGGCCAGCTGCTATTTTCCGCTCAGCAGCAAAGCCGCATGGGCGCTAAAATAGCGGCTGTGCCGGGCAACTCCGGCCGGCCGGGCGCAGCGCCCGGCAAACCTGGATGAGGAACCGAATTAAAGATGGCCCAAGTAATTGTTTCTGTAACATTGGCGGCAAGCGCCGAACGCGTGTGGGATTTTATCGGCGGCTTCCAGTCGCTGGCTGAATGGTCGAGCTCCATCAAGACCAGCCTGTCCGAACACGGCGGCCGCGTGCGCCGCCTGAAAACCACGGACGGCGCCATCATCGCCGAACGCCTGCAAAGCTACAGCGAAGCGGACAAGAGCTACAGCTACACCATCGTCTCGGGCCCGATCCCCGTCAAGAACTACCGCTCTACCCTGCGCGTCACGGGCGAACCGGGAGGCGCTTCCTGCGTGGCGGAATGGTCGAGCGAGTTCGACGCGGCCGAAGGCGTGGAAGAGGTCATGGTGGGCGCGTTTCAACATCTGTATGAGACAGCATTCGTCGACCTGAAACGCATCATGGCAATTTGAATTACTGCGGGTCAGACCCGTTGGGGAATGCGCCCAATGGGGGCATTCCGGTCACGCAGTGACTGACCTCAGGTGATCAAGTAAAAACACCGGCCTCGGCCGGTGTTTTTCATGGCGCTTAGCGTTTTACCTTGCCAAACGCCTCGCCCTTGTTCCAAGTAGGCAAGTTCTTGTCGTTTGCCACTGCATAGCCGAGGTTCAGGGTGAACTGCGCCTGCTGCACCATGCCGGACAAGTCCCACGATGGCTTGTACTCGTCGGTGACTTGATGGTAATCCTTCTTGAAGGCCACCAGGCGCTCGCCGGAGGCTTTGGGTTCCTTGACGAAATCGAAGGAGCCGTCGCCAGAGAATACTGCCGAACCCACGTTGAAGGCGGGCACGCCGGCCTTGGCGAAGGCAAAATGGTCGGCCCGGTAAAAGGCGCCGGACAGGTCGGGAATGGTGGGCGCCAGGCGCAGGCCCATGCGCCTGGCCACCTTGGCGGCGCTCGCGTACAGGCTGCTGCGCTCGGCGCCGGCCACGCCGATGTCGTGCGTCTTGCCGACGAAGTTCATGCTGTCGAGATTCAGGTCGGCGGCCGTTTTCGCCAGCGGCCATAAGGGCTTGCGCGTGTAGGCGGTGCTGCCCAGCATGCCCGTTTCTTCGCCGGCCGGCCACAGGAAAATCTGCGTGCGGCGCGCCGGTTGTTTCACGGCAACCTGCGCCATGGCCAGCAGGGCTGCCGCGCCCGAGGCGTTGTCGATGGCGCCGTTGTAGATATGGTCGCTCTGGCCCTGTTTGACACCTTGGGCGCTGCCTTCGTCATCCTTGCCCAGGTGGTCCCAGTGGGCCGAGTAAATGACGGCTTCGTCTTTCAGTTTCGGGTCCGTGCCCGGCACGATGCCGGCCACGTTGAATTGCTCGATGCTGCGGACCTGGCTATCCAGTGCCACCTTGACCGTGGCGTTCAAGGGCACGGGGCGGAACTCGCGCGTTTCGGCCTGTGCGCGCAAGGCGTCCAGGTCCTGTCCGCCCGCCTGGAACAGGGCGCGCGCCGTGTCCTCCTGCAGCCAGCCTTCCATGGCGTTGCCCGCGCCAGCCAGGCTGAAGCGCTCGTGGCCGAAGCCGTTGGCCGGCACCGACCACGGATACGAAGCGGATGCTGTCGTGTGGATCAGCAAGACCCCGGCGGCGCCCTGGCGCAGCGCTTCCTCGTATTTGTAGACCCAGCGGCCGTAATACGTGAGGGACTTGCCGGCAAAGCGCTGCGGCTCGGCAGCGGTCGGCCGCGGATCGTTGACCATCATGATGAGCAATTTCCCTTTCAAATCTACACCCTTGAAATCGTCCCAGTGCTCCTCTGGCGCGCGGATGCCGTAGCCGGCAAACACGACGGGCGCGTCGAACGCCACTGTCTGCTGGCCGTTGGAGGCGCCGAAGACGATGTCCTTGCCGAAGGCGGGAGCGAGCGTCTTGCCGCCCGCGCTGAAGGTCACCTTGCTCGATGACAAGGCCTTGCTGCCGACGATGGTCAGCGCCTGGCGGTACGTGCCATCCTTCAGTGGCTGCAGGCCGGCCACGGCCGCCTGCGTTTCCAGGTAGCGCACGGCCAGGTCGCCGCCGCGCTGGCCCGTGCCGCGTCCTTCCAGTAAATCGTCGGCCAGGAACGACAGATGGGCGCGCAGCGGCGCTTCGGCAACGAGCGGTTGGGCGAGGGCGGCCGTGCTGAACAGGCTGGCGGCGAGGACGATGGGAAAACGCATGACAACTCCAAAAGTGAATACGGGAAAGCAAAGCAGCGGCAATCTTACTCTACCGCAATGCTCCAGCGTAGCGCGCGGCGTGTACGCGCCATTGCGGCCACAATGGCCGCTGGCCCACCGACAAGGAGCGTTCCATGACTGCCACCGACTTACAATCGAGCAACACCCTGCGTACCGCCGACGGCACCCTGATCTACTACAAGGACTGGGGCAGCGGCGCGCCCGTCGTCTTCAGCCATGGCTGGCCGCTGTCGTCCGACGCCTGGGAAGACCAGATGTTTTATCTGGCCTCGCACGGCTACCGCGTCATCGCGCACGACCGGCGCGGCCATGGCCGCTCCAGCCAGCCTTTCGATGGCAACGACATGGATACCTATGCCGATGACCTGGCCGCCCTGATCGAGGCGCTGGACTTGACGGGCGCCACCCTGGTGGGCCATTCGACGGGCGGCGGCGAGGTGGCGCGCTACATCGGCCGCCATGGCACGCAGCGCCTGGCGGGCGCCGTGCTGGTGGGTGCCGTGCCGCCGCTGATGCTGCAAACCACTGAAAATCCGCTGGGCTTGCCGCTGTCGGCCTTTGACGCCATCCGCGCGGGCGTGCAGGCCGACCGCAGTCAATTCTTCCGCGACTTGAGCGAGCCCTTCTATGGCTACAACCGGCCCGGCGCCAAACCGTCGCAGGGCGTGCGCGACAGCTTCTGGCGGCAGGGCATGCAGGCGGGCATGCCGGCCGCCTATTTGTGCATCAAGCAATTTTCAGAGACGGACTTCACCAGCGACCTGGCCAAATTCGACGTGCCGACCCTGGTGATCCATGGCGACGATGACCAGATCGTGCCGATCGCCGCCTCGGCGCGGCGCACGGCTGAGCTCATCATCGGCAGCAAATTGCTCGTGTATGCAGGCGCGCCGCACGGCTTGGCGACGACGCACAAGGACCGCCTGAACGAGGACTTGCTGGAGTTCTTGCGCACCTGACATGGGGCGGGCGCCGCAGTGCTTCCGCGCCCGCCGTTGCCGTTGCCGTGCAGAACAGGCGCAGGCGGCACATTGTTGTGTATCGTTTAATGTTGGCAAAATCACGCGCCAATTGCGTGCGGATCACCGATTTTTCTGCCTTTTTTCGGTAGATATGGCGCAAAAAACGGCGTTCTGCGGCATGCAGCCACCCGGTAAGGTCCAGTAAAGAGTAAACTAGCAGATACACTCTTTCGCATTGGGCGATTCGAGCGAACTTGTGAGTGATTTCATGTCTGATACACCAATTTCCTTATTTTCCGACCTTAACCTGAGCGAGCCGCTGATTCGCGCGCTCAAGGATGTCGGTTACGAAACACCGTCGCCTATCCAGGCGGCCACGATTCCATTATTGCTCGCTAACCGCGACGTGCTGGGCCAGGCGCAAACAGGCACGGGTAAGACCGCCGCCTTCGCCTTGCCGATCCTGTCGCGCATTGATCTGAAACAAAGCTCACCCCAAGCCCTGGTCCTGGCACCGACACGCGAACTGGCCATCCAGGTCGCCGAAGCGTTCCAGGTGTACGCTGCTCACATCCCCGGCTTCCACGTGTTGCCGATCTACGGCGGCCAAAGCTATGGCCCGCAACTGTCGGCCCTGCGCCGCGGCGTGCATGTCATCGTTGGCACCCCTGGCCGCGTCATCGATCACCTGGACAAGGGTTCGCTCGACCTGTCCAAGCTGAAAACGCTGGTGCTGGACGAAGCCGATGAAATGCTGCGCATGGGCTTTATCGACGATGTCGAACGCATTTTGAAAGAAACGCCGGAAGGCCATCAAACGGCCCTGTTCTCGGCCACCATGCCTTCCGTCATCAAGCGTATCGCCACCACCTACCTGATGAACCCGGCCGAAGTGACGGTCGCCGCCAAGACGGGCACGGCCGACAACATTCGCCAGCGCTACTGGCTGGTGTCGGGCATGCACAAGCTGGACGCTTTGACCCGCATCCTGGAAGCGGAAGTGTTTGACGGCATGATCATCTTTGCCCGCACCAAGCTGGGCACGGAAGAGCTGGCCGGCAAGCTGCAGGCACGCGGCTTCTCCGCTGCCGCCATCAATGGCGATATCCAGCAAGCACAGCGCGAGCGCACGATCCAGCAGTTGAAAGACGGCAAGATCGACATCCTCGTGGCAACCGACGTGGCCGCCCGCGGCCTGGATGTCGAGCGCATCAGCCACGTCGTCAACTACGACGTGCCGCACGATCCGGAAAGCTATACCCACCGTATCGGCCGCACGGGCCGCGCCGGCCGCAGCGGCGAAGCGATTCTGTTCATCACCCCGCGCGAAAAGAACTTGCTCAAAGCCATCGAACGCTCGACCCGCCAGCCGATCGGCATGCTGGAACTGCCGACGATCCAGGCCGTCAACGACGTGCGCATCGCCAAGTTCAAGGAACAGATCAGCGAAACCCTGGCCCTGGGCGAACTGGAGCAGTTCCAGTCGCTGATCGAAGATTTCGAACGCGAGAAAAACATTCCCGCCATCGAAATCGCCGCCGCCCTGGCGAAGATGGCGCGTGGCAATGTACCTCTGTTGCTGGACAAGAACAAGGCGCGCGAGCAAGCCACGTGGCAAGACGACCGCCCTGTGCGCCAAGACCGCTTCGAACGCAACGACCGTCCGGAACGGGGCGACCGCTTCGAGCGCAGCGAACGTGGCGAACGTCCTGCCTTCCCGAAAAAGGAACGCATCTCCCGTCCAGCCGACGCCGGCATGCAAACCTTCCGCATTGAGGTAGGTCATCAGCATGGCGTGAAACCGGGCAATATCGTGGGCGCCATCGCCAACGAAGCGGGCATCGATTCGAAAAACATCGGCCGCATCGAAATCTATGACGACTACAGCGTCCTGGACTTGCCGGACAGCATGCCGAAAGAATTGCTGGACCAGTTGAAAACCGTGTGGGTCGCGGGCCAGCAGCTGCGCATCAGCCGTGACGGCGACGCACCGGACCTGGCGCCGCCAGCCGCGCCACGCAAGCCGTTTGCCGCCAAGTCCGCGCCAGCGTTCAAGGATGCGCCGGCCGACGCGGGCGACGCAGCACTTGCACCAGCGCCGCGCGCGCCGAAGAAGGAACGTCCACGCCCAGGCGTGACGGCCTATCGCATCGAAGTGGGCCGCGAGCACGCTGTGACGCCAAGCAACATCGTCGGCGCCATCGCCAACGAAGCGAACCTGGAAGCCAAGCATATTGGCCGCATCGATATCTTTGACAACTACAGCGTGCTGGACCTGCCGGAAGGCATGCCGCCGGAAATCCTCGACCACCTGAAATCGGTCGTGGTCTCGGGCCAGAAACTGCGCATCAGCCTGGATGACGGCACCACGGAGCGCAAGCCTGCGGCACCGCGTCCGAAGTCGCCGCCGCGTAAGTCATTTAAGTAAGCCATCCCCACAGGCGCCCCGGCGCCTGTGTCGCGGATTGGAGACATATCCCCCACTGGCGCGTTCGCGCCAGTTTTTATTCCCCCCCCAAAGAAATGAACCTTATTGCTGCGTTACTAACGCAGATGGCTGCGCCATGTATTTTTCCTATTGGACTGGCGTTGCCATCTTTTAATCGGCGTAGGCGGCTTGTTTATCGAGCCGGATAACAATAAATAATATTTAATTAATTATCCATGCTGCATGCTATTGAAATTTTGAATTTCAATAAAATCAATCAAGTTAATTTAAAGTAAATTCTAAAGCATAAAGAAATTGACTTTTATTAAATTGTTTGACTTGCGTCACTGTCGTCGTGGCGATATCTCGCTGGTGCTTGATGTGGTATATTGTTTTTATGCTTTTGTTATGCTAGTTGAAAAAATAGAGGAGAGACGATGCGGGTCAATACACCTATCACGCAAAATGAATACGTATTAAATGAAGGCATGACGATTGTTTCCACCACGGATTTACAGGGAAACATCAATTACGCCAATCAGTATTTCATTGAAGTCAGCGGTTTTTCAGAAATGGAACTGCTGGGTGCGCCACAAAATATTCTGCGTCATCCCGATATGCCGGCCGAAGCGTTTGCCGACCTGTGGGATACCATCAAGACGGGCATGCCATGGACTGGCATGGTCAAGAACCGCTGCAAGAATGGCGATTTTTATTGGGTCTTTGCCAATATCACGCCCGTCATCGAAAATGGCCGCCCGATCGGCTACATGTCCGTGCGTACCAAGCCCACGCGCGAGCAGATCAACGAAGCGGCAGCCCTGTATAAAAGTTTCAAGGACGGCAATAGTGCCCGCCTGGCGATCCGCAATGGCCGCGTCGTGCGCCAGGGCTGGGCCGCCAAGCTGGCCGAGTGGCGCAAGCTGAGCCTGTCGCAAGACCTGGCCCTGCATTGCATCGTCTTTGGCGTGGTGCTGGCCATCCTCGGCTGCGCCGTGTGGAATATCGATGGCGATACGAGCACGGCCACGCGCAGCTGGCTTAGCGGCGTTGCCGCCGCAGCCGTCGCACTGATGCTGTATTTCTGGGCCCATCTGCACAATTCGCTGGCCGCGCCCCTGAGCGACGCCATCACGGTGGCGCGCAAGATGGCCGGTGGCGACTTGACGGGTGTCATCGACAAGGTGCGTGATGATGATATGGGTCAATTGATGGCGGCCTTGCGCCAGACCAACATCAACCTGCACAGCATCATCGGCGACGTGCGCGCCAACTTCGAGGAAATCCGCGTCACTACGGCGGAAATTGCCACGGGCAATATGGACTTGTCCAGCCGCACCGAATCGCAGGCTTCCAGCCTGGAGCAGACGGCGGCCAGCATGGAAGAACTGACGTCCACGGTGCAAAACAGCGCCGACCACGTGGCCACGGCCAACGACCTGGCGGCGCAGGCATCCACCGTCGCCGCCAAGGGCGGTACCATCGTCAGCGAAGTGGTCACCACGATGAATGAAATCAGCACGTCGTCGCGCAAGATTCTCGACATCATCGGCCTGATCGACGGCATCGCCTTCCAGACGAATATCCTCGCCTTGAACGCGGCCGTGGAAGCGGCGCGTGCGGGCGAGCATGGCCGCGGCTTCGCCGTCGTGGCCGGTGAAGTGCGCAGCCTGGCGCAGCGCTCGGCGACGGCGGCCAAGGAAGTCAAGAATTTGATCGACCATTCGATCGCCACCGTGAATGCGGGCAGCGTGCTGACCAGCAATGCGGGCGTCACCATGACGGAAGTGATCGCCTCGGTGGCCCGCGTGACGGCAGTGATGGACGAGATTTCCTCCACTACGCGCGAGCAGAACCAGGGCATCGGGCAAGTCAACCAGGCCGTCATCCACATGGATGGCATCACGCAGCAGAATGCGGCGCTGGTGGAGCAGGCTGCTGCGGCTGCCACCAGCCTGGCGCAGCGCACCGACAGCGTAGCCCAGTCGATCGGCATTTTCAAACTGAAGGCGTCGCCCAAGCGCAATGCTGGCGGTGTGGGCCGCAGCGTGGGCGCGGGCATGGCTACACGGGCCTTGCTGAAGGCAAGATAAGCATGCCACCCCTGCCAGCGCAACGCTGGCGGGGGTCACTTGCGTACCTGGTATACCTGGCCGCTGCGTACCTTCTTCACCACCCCATCTCCGCCAAACAAAATGACATATTCGCCCTGCGCGCCTGCAGCGGCCGGGTAGCTGTACATCCACACTTCATTGCCGCTGTCGAAACGGATGGACGTGCTGTCTCCCAGCGCCGCGCGCACCTGCTCGCGCGTGCTGCTGCCCGGCTGCACCGTCTGTTCCAGGATAGCGTAAGGCACTGTCTTGCTTGCCTGCAAGGCGCGCGTGCCGGAGCAGGCGGCGAGCAGCACCAGAGCGAAAACGCCAAGCCATTTCATGGCACCACCTCGTCCATATAAGTAAATTCCAGCAGGGTGTCGTCGGGCCAGCTGCTATCCCACAAGGGCGCGTAATACGTGCGGTCAAGCAAGACCTGGCAATCGCAATAGGCCAGCGAGGCGGGGGTTTGCTCGCCGCCCGCGTACAGCATCTTGAATGGTAGCGTGACCCTGCGTTCGCCATGCGCGAGGGTCACGCCGAACAGGGGACGCTCCGTGAAGAACAAATAATTGCCGTCAGGCTCGGAACACACCTTGTCGGTGCTGTAGAGCATGCTGGACAGCCAGGCGATGATTTGCGGGTCATTTGAAATCAGGCCGGAATCCATGCCGGCGCGGCATTCCAGGCGCAAGTCGCCCAGGCGCCGCGTGCCGGGCGGCAAGCCGGGCGTGATGACCTGCGCGCGCCAGCTCATGCTGGACGCCTTGCGGTTGGCGATCAGGACGGCATCCTCGCGCGCGGCTTGCGCATGGCGCACGGGGGCAAAGCTGTTGTCCTCGGTCAATGGTAACGCGATGCTGACGGTGTCGCCGGCGATGCGCAGCTGCACGCCCGTCATGTCCACGCCGGGCTGGCGCGGCAGCAAGCGAAAGCGCAACACCGCCTGCGGCGCCAGCGCACGGTCGCGCTCGAAGCGGTCCACGCCCTGCAGCATCTTGCGGTAGGATTTATCCACGGGGTCGCGCGTGGCATCCACTGTCACTTGCGGCACGGGCGCGGTTTGCGCCAGCGCAACAGCGCTGTACAGTGGGCCCGCGAGCAAGCCAGCGAGCAGCAGGGATAGAGGAATACGCATGCCTGGATGCTACGCCTTTTTAGACAGCAGCCACGCACGGATGGGGGTATCAGTACTCGCTATACTTGCGCGCGTCGCCGCGCACCTGCTGCGCCGGGTATTTCTGCGCGTTGAGCACCATCTTTTCCAGTACGGCTGCGTGCAGGTCGACTCCGCTCTTGTCGGCCAGGCGCACCAGATACATCAGCACGTCGGCCAGTTCGTGGCGGATGCCCGTGCGCTTCGCCTCGTCCAGCTCGGCATCCGCGCCCGTGGGCAGCCACTGGTAGTGTTCGGCCAGTTCCGCCACTTCCACGGACAGGGCCATGGCCAGGTTTTTCGGCGTGTGGAACTGGTCCCAGTCGCGTTCCCCGGCAAAGGCGCGCAGGCGCGCGCGGATGTCGAGCAAGCTGTCGGCGGGCGTGCTCATGCCGCCACCTGCAGCGGTTTTTCCATGAAGACACTGAACGGATCGTCGCGATAGTCGCCGTAGGGTCCGCGCTGTTGATAGCCGTGGCGCGCGTACAGGGCGATGGCTGCGGGCTGGTGGATGCCCGTTTCCAGGGTCAGCAAGCGGCAGCCGCGCGCCAGCGCCTGCTCTTCCAGCAGGGCCAGCAGGCGCCTGGCCAGGCCCAGGCCACGGCTGTCCGGGTGCACGTACATGCGCTTGACCTCGCCAAAGGCGGGCGTGACGACGATGGCGCCGCAGGCGCGCGCCGTGCCCGCCGCATCGCGGGCGACGGCAAACAGCAGGCTGTCCGGCGGCACGGACGCCAGGTCCAGCGAATACACGCATTCGGCCGGATACAGGGTCTGTTGATAGGCATCAAGCTCGGCGATGAGGGTTTGCACGTCGGCTTGCTGCGGCGATTCCAGGCGGATTGTCATGGAGAAATTCAAGTGTATGAGGTGTTCCCCATGGTATCACTGCGGCGGCGCCAGGCGCATCGTCAGGCCGATGGGCGACATCACAAAACCCATCAGTTCCTGCGCCTCGCCACCATCTGGCGTGTCGACGCCGGCGATGTCGAAGCTGCCCAGCAGCATGGCCATGGCGATCTTGATTTCCAGCAAGGCCAGATAGCGTCCGGGGCACGTGCGCAAGCCGGCGCCGAAGGGCATGGCGGCGCGCTTGTTGTTGGCCTCGCTGCTTTCCTCCAGCCAGCGCTCGGGCTTGAAGGCCTGCGCATCGGGAAAGTGCGCATCGGAGACGCTGTCATGGCGCATCACGCACCACAGCATGCTGCCGGCGGGGACGGCCACGTCGCCCACCACCGTGTCGCGCAGCGCTTCGAGCGGGATGTAGGGCGCCACCGGTTTCAAGCGCATGGCTTCGCTGGCGCAGGCGCCAAGGTAGTCGAGGCTGTCCATTTGCGCCAGGGTGAAGTGCGCCACGTCGGGCGCCAGGCGCCGCACTTCCTCGCGCGCCTTCTCCAGGGTGTGTGGATGGCGTTGCAGCAGGTAAATCATCCAGGACAGCGTGTTGGCCGTCGTGTCTTCGCCGGCCAGCAGCATGTTCAGTACATTGCCGGCCACGGCGCGGTCATCCACGCCGCTGTCGGCTTCGTCGGCGGCGGTGATCATGGCTTCGAGCAGGTTGGGCGGGCGCACGCGCCGCGCGGGATCGAGCTCCAGGCGGGCACGCGCTTGCCGCACCAGGTCGGCCACGGCCACGTCCAGCGCGGCCACGTCGCGGTCCAGGCGCCGGTCGACGGGCAGTTTGAAGTAGCGCCAGTACGGCAGCATCGACAGGCTGCGCCGCGCCACGGCGGGCAGGATCGCGTCCAGGTGGCGCTGGATCACGTCCTCGCCCGATTCGAGCGTATTGACTTCCGTGCCGAAGGCCAGGCCGGCGATGATGTCGACCGTGTAGCGTTTCAGGTCGCCATCGAGGCCGATCGCTCGGCCTTGCGTGGCGGCAAGATGCCAGCGCCGCTGCAGGCGCTGCGCCACCGTCAGCAGTGCGGGGAAATACGCCTTGATGGCGCCCGGCGCCATGCCGGCCATGACCATGCGGCGCTGGTTGCGCCACTCCGTGCCCTCGGCCAGGAACAGGCCGGGGTTGCCGCCCATTTCCTCGGACACGATATAGCTCGACAGCGGACGCCGGAAGCCGTCCGGGCGGTCGCGCAGTACGGCTGCCACGGCTTCGCTGTCGGCCACCACCAGCACCAGGGTGCGGCCGAACCAGGCGCGCACGTAGGGGCCATAGTGCCGCACCCAGCCTTACACGTCGCGGTGGATACGCGGCAGTTTCACTTGCAGCACGTTGCCGATGATGGGCAGGGCGAAAGGCCCCGGCAACTGGCGGATCTGGCGCAGTGCCGTGGCGGCGGCGGGCGCGATGGCGTGGTCGAGTGGGGGCATGGCGTACTCCTGGTGGATGGCGACAATGGCATCACTGTAGCGCGCTTGCGCGCCCGCGTCTTGAACGAATACGACATCGCGCGCAGCCGGAAATTGCCGGTACAATCGTCGCCATGCCTGCCGCCCCTACGCCCCTGACCCGCCTGATCGCGCCGCGCACCGCGCTCGCTTCCTGCGTGCGCGCCTTCCTCGTGCGCGACACCACGCGCTGCGCGCCGTTGCCGCCGGCGCAGCGCCTGAACCGTTTTCCCGCCACGCCCATGTGCTGCCTGCTGTGGACCATCGCGGGCGAGGTCGAGGCAGCGGCGCCCGGCCCCGACCTGCTGCATGTGCGCATGCCGCCCGCCCTGTTCAGCGGCCCGCGCGGCTATCCGCTGGTCAGCTACAACCCCGGCCCCGTGCACTCGTTCATGGTGATGCTGTATCCGGCCGCCCTGCATGCGCTGACGGGCATCGACATGGCCGTCCTGTTCGACCAGGTGCGCCCGCTCGAACCGCTGTTCGACGCCGACTGGCTGGCGCTGTCCGATGCCGTGCTGGCCGCATCCGACGACGCGGCGCGCATCGCGCTGGTGGAAGCGTTCCTGGCGCCGCGCTGGGCGGTGGCGCGCAAAAGCGGCGACCATCCGGCCGGCGCCATACAGGACTGGGTGCGCCGCCTGGGCGTGCAGGCGGCATCGACGGGCCTGGCCAGCGGCGTGCGTAATATCGAGCGCCGCATCAAGGCCTGGGCCGGCCAGCCCATGCGCACCCTGCGCCGCATGCGCCGCGCGGAACAGTCGTTTCTCGACGCGCGCGAGGCCATGCTACAAGGCAATGCTTCATGGAGCGATATCGCCGCAGAGGGCGGTTACGCCGACCAGGCCCACCTGTGCCGCGAGGTGCGCGCCATCACGGGCTTGAGCCCCACCGAACTGGCGCGTGCCAGCCGCGATGATGAAAGTTACTGGGTTTACCGAATATGGGCTTGACGCTGCGGGGTTACCGGTTTTATGCACCGGGTTCCTGAAATACCACGCCTTTCGCCAACGTGACTTCATGATGCCCCGCGCCGGGGGCCATCATGGGGAAGCAGTTTTCCTCGCCATGCACGCGCACGTCGAGGAAGTAGGGGCCTTCGGATGCCAGGCAGGCTGCCAGCGCCGCATCGAGTTCCTCGCGCCGGCTTACCGTGTGCGCCTGCCAGCCAAACGCCCGCGCCAGGGCGACGAAATCGGGCAGCGCTTCCGTGTAGCTGTGGCTGTAGCGCCCGTCGTGTATCAGCTCCTGCCACTGGCGCACCATGCCCATGTAGCCATTGTTCGACAACACCACTTTGACGGGCAGACGGTGCTGCGTGGCGGTCGCCAATTCCTGGATATTCATCAAAATCGAAGCATCGCCGCTGACGCACACCACGCACTTGCCAGGATGGGCGATTTGCGCGCCGATGGCGGCCGGCAAGCCATAGCCCATGGTGCCGGCGCCGCCCGAGGTCAGCCAGCGGCGCGGCTGCTCGAAGCGCAAGTGCTGCGCCGCCCACATCTGGTGCTGGCCCACGTCGGTGGACACGATGGCGTCCTGTCCCTCCAGCGCCGCCTGCAGCCGGCGCATCAGCGCCTGTGGCGCGATGACGTCGGGCGTGTCGACAAACGCCAGCGAGTCCTGTGCGCGCCAGCCATCGATGCGCCGCCACCACGGCTGGCGGTCCGCCAGCAATCGTCCGCGCAGCTGCGCCAGCAAGGTAGTTAGCAATGCGGCCAGCACGGGCGCGCAGTCGCCGCGCAGGGCCACGTCGGCGCGCACCACCTTGCCGATCGAGGCCGGGTCGATATCGATGTGGATGATTTTCGCGCCGGGGCAGAAAGCGTCCAGCCGCCCCGTCACCCGGTCGTCGAAGCGGGCGCCGACGCAGACGATCAGATCCGCGTGGTGCATGGCCAGGTTCGCTTCCAGGGTGCCGTGCATGCCGAGCATGCCGAGGAAGGCCGGGTGCGAGGCGGGAAAGGCGCCCAGGCCCAGCAGGGTCAAGGTGCAGGGCGCGGCCGCCAGCTTTACCAGTTGCAGGAAGGCGGCGCAGGCATCCAGGCCGGAATTGATGAGGCCTCCGCCGCCATAGAATACGGGCTGGCGCGCGGAGGCGATCAGGCTGGCGGCATGTTCGAGGTCGGCGCTGCCGGGCAGGGGGGCGCTGGCCGGCATACTGGGGGCAAGCGTCGCCGTTTCCTTGACCAGCGCCAGCTGCAAGTCTTTGGGGAAATCGACCAGCACGGGGCCGGGCCGGCCTTGCGTGGCCTGCGCGTACGCTGCCTGCACCACGGCCGCCGTTTCCTCTGCCGTGCGGATTTGCCGGTTCCACTTGGTGACGGGGCGCGAAATGCCCAGCGCGTCGCATTCCTGGAAGGCGTTCGTGCCGATACTGGTGGTGGCCACCTGGCCGCTGATGCAGATGAGGGGAATCGAATCGCATAGGGCGTCGAGCAAGCCCGTGGTGGTATTGCTCATGCCGGGGCCTGAGGTGACGAAGACCACGCCGGGCCGACCCGTGCTGCGCGCATACCCTTCGGCCGCGTGTACGGCTGCCTGTTCGTGGCGCACCAGCACGTGGCGCAATCGGGGCTGCGCGTGCAGCGCGTCGTACAGGGGCAGCACGGCGCCGCCCGGATAACCAAAGACGGTGTCGACGCCCAGCGCCAGCAGGGTGTCGATGAGGACGCTGGCGCCGTTGCGCGGCGCAAGATCGTGGGCGGGAGCGAGGAGGGGGGCGGGATCGGGTTTCATGGGTCTATTTTCTGCTTGCCCCGGCAGAAAAGGCTGCTGGTTTTCTCGTATAGAATACAATATTCAGAAAAATTTGCTGTGAAATAAGGATATGACAGAATGAAGCTGGATAAATTCGACCTCGCCATCCTGACGGCCCTGCAGCAGGATGCCCGCATCAGCCTGCACAAGCTGAGCGCCAAGGTAGGCCTGACCTCGTCGCCATGCTGGGCGCGCATCAAGCGCATGGAAGACGATGGCGTTATCGAGGGCTACACGGTGAACGTCAACGCGGCCAAGGTGGGGCTGGCCGACACCGTCATCGTGCAAGTGACGCTGGACGACCATTCCGACCAGGCCCTGTTCGAGTTCGGCCACGCGCTGGCCATGATTCCGGAAGTGCTGGAAGCGTTTCTCGTCTCGGGCGACTACGATTATTACCTGCGCATTGCGGTCAGCGACACGCGCGACTATGAACGCCTGCTGCGCGAGCGTTTATACAAAATTCCCGGTATCCGCCACAGCAAATCCAGTTTCGTGTTGCGCCAGCTGAAGCAGAGCTACTTGCCGCTGCAGCGCTGACTTTGTTACCGCTTCCCTGCACGGCGGGAATTTTTCCCTAGTTCATCCCTGGTGGCTGTCCGATACTGGACGCAATAAAAACCACTATAAAAACGGGGATACGCATGAAACTGACTTTATTCGCCGCCGCCGCCATGGCGCTGTGCCAGGCGCAGGCCGCCGACCTTGCCGGCGATGCCAGCCCGGCCACCAGCCTGGTCACCTCGGGCGACTTGCCCACCGTCATCATCACGGGCAGCATGCCGCTGCCCACCGTGGAGCAGCCGCGCGATGCGCTCGCCGCGCCCGTGCAGACGGCCAGCGCGCAGCAGATTGCCCGCAGCGGCGCGCTCGATATCTCGGCTTTTTTGCGCCGCAACCTGGGCAGCGTGGTTGTGAACGAAGTGCAGAACAATCCGTTCCAGCCCGACGTCAGCTACCGCGGCTATACGGCGTCGCCCTTGCTGGGCACGCCGCAGGGTCTGTCCGTCTACCTCGACGGCATGCGCTTGAACCAGCCGTTTGGCGACGTCGTCAGCTGGGACTTGATCCCGCGCATGGCGATAGCCTCGCTGACCCTGATGCCAGGCTCGAATCCGCTGTTCGGCTTGAACACCCTGGGTGGCGCGCTGGCCCTGCAAACGAAGGATGGCAGGAGCAGCCCCGGCACCGCCATCGAGGCGCGCCTGGGTTCGCACCAGCGACGCGCCGTCGAAGTCGAGCATGGCGGCAGCAATGCGCAAGGCTGGCACTGGTATGTGACGGGCAACCGTTTCAAGGAAGACGGCTGGCGCGACGATACACCGTCCGACGTGCGCCAGGTGTTTGGCAAGCTGGGCTGGAGCGATGCGCGCACCGACATTGCCGCCACCGTGGCCCACGCGGACAATGCGCTGACGGGCAACGGCTTGCAGGAGCAGCGCCTGCTGGCGCGCGATTACCGCAGCGTCTACACCAAGCCCGACTTGACGCAGAACAGGTCGACCCTGCTGAACCTGACGGGCAAGCACCAGGCCGGCGAGGCCTTGCTGTTGTCCGGCAATGTGTACTACCGCAAGATCGACACGCACACGTTTAACGGCGACCTGAACGACGAGTCGCTCGACCAGTCCGTCTACCAGCCCGGCGCGGCCGAGCGGGCGGCGCTGGCGGCGGCCGGCTACACGGGCTTTCCCGCCAGCGGGGCGAATGCAGGCAATACGCCGTTTCCGAAGTGGCGCTGCATCGCCAACGTGCTGTTGAACGATGAGCCGGCCGAAAAATGCAACGGCATGATCAACCGCAGCCATACGCAGCAGGAAAACTATGGGCTCTCCGGCCAGTTCACCGTGCTGGCCGATGTGGCGGGAGCGCGCCATGCCGTCACGGCCGGCACCGCCTATGACACGAGCCACGCCACCTTCCGCCAGACCAGCCAGTTCGGCTACCTGAATCCGGACCGCAGCATCACGCCCGTCGACTTTTTTGCCGACGGCACGGAAATCGACGACGATGGCACGCCAGTGGACAACCGGGTCGACTTGAGCGGACGCATGCGCACCTGGAGCGTGTATGCGAGCGACAGCATTGCGTTCAATCAAGATTTGACCTTGACTGTTTCCGGCCGCTACAACCGCAGCACGGTGCGCAACCGCGACGCCATCACGCCCGGCGGCGGCAGTGGCTCGTTGGACGGCGACCACCGTTTCAGCCGCTTCAATCCCGCCATCGGCCTGGCCTATGCGCCGGCCGCGGGCGTGAGCGCGTATCTCGGCTACAACGAAGGCAGCCGCACGCCGACGGCCATCGAACTCGGTTGCGCCGACCCGGAAAATCCTTGCCGCCTGCCCAACGCCATGGCGGGCGACCCGCCCTTGAAACAGGTGGTGACGAAGACGTGGGAAGCGGGCGTGCGCGGCAAGCTCGCCAATGTGGCCCGCTGGAGCGCGGGCGTGTTCCGCGCGGAAAACCACGACGATATCCTGTTCGTGGCCGACAATCAGGCCGGTTTTGGCTATTTCAAGAATTTCGGCAAGACGCGCCACCAGGGCGTGGAGCTGGCAGCGGATGGCAAGGCGGGCACGCTGGACTTCGGCGTCAACTACACGTGGCTGCAGGCAACGTATCAAAGCCGGGAAACCGTGAACGGCAGCGCCAACAGCAGCAGCGACGCGGACGCGCCCGGCCTGGAAGGCAATATCGTCATCACGCCGGGCAAGCGCATTCCCCTGACACCCAGCCACATTGTGAAAGCGCACGTGGATTATCAGGGCGGACGCGAGTGGACGGTGGGCCTGGCCTTGGCGGCCGTGTCGAGCGCCTATGCGCGCGGCAATGAAAACAAGCAGCACCAGGCGGGCGGGCCAGCGTACCTGGGTTCGGGCAAGAGCGGCGGTTATGCCGTGGTAGAACTGAATGGCAAATACCAGCTGACGCCACGTCTGAGCGTATTTGCCCAGGTGAACAACCTGTTCGACCGGAAATATGCGACGGCGGCCCAGCTGGGGGCCACGGGTTTCGATGCCAACGGTAATTTTAGTGCCCGGCCGCTGCCGGCCGTGAACGGTGAATATCCGATGGTCAATGCAACGTTTTATGCGGCCGGTGCGCCGCGCAGCGTGAATGTGGGCTTGCGCTACGCGTTTTAAGGCTGAATGTGTTCGATGACGCCATTGCGCAGCGCAAGATGGACCAAAGCGGCGGGGCCGGGCACGTCGAGCTTTTCCTTGATGCAGGTCTGGTGGTTGGCCACCGTCTTGCTGCTCACGTGCAGCAGGCGGGCGCAGTCGGCGGCGCTGTGGCCTTCGGCCAGCAGGCGGAAGATTTCGAATTCTCGCTGGCTCAGGCTGTTCAAACGGTCCGCTTCCATGCGGGCCGTGCCCTGCAGCACGCCGGGCGCGCTGTGCGGGTCCAGGTAGCGCCGGCCCGCGTGGGCGGCGCGCACGGCGTCGACCAGGTGTTCCGGGTCGGCTTGCTTGCTGACGAAGCCGCAGGCGCCGCCGTCGAGCGCGCGCGCGATCAGCTGTGGCGTGTCGTGCATGCTGAACACCAGCACGCGGGCGCTAGCGTCGCGGGCGAGCAACTTGCGCAGCAATTCCAGGCCGCCGATGCCGGGCATGGACAAATCCGTCACGCAGACGTCGGGCGCGTGCTCCAGGTACAAGCCATACGCCATTTCGCCATTGCCTGCCTCGGCCACGACGGCGATCTCGCCGCCCTGTTCCAGCAAGCGCCGGTAGCCTGTGCGCACCACCGGGTGGTCATCCACCAGCATCACGCGGATCGGGCGCATGTTCATGCGGCGCTGGCCGTCAATGGCATGGCCACTTCGATGCGCAAGCCGTTGCCCAGTGCGCTGATCCAGCGGATATGGCCGCGCAGACCGGCCACTCTTTCACGCATGCCCAGCATGCCGAAACCGGCATCCTGCTGCAGATCCTGGCGCAAACCCTGGCCATTGTCTTCGATGGCCAGGTGCAGCAAGCCGTGCGCATCGGCGCGCAATTCCACCGTGGCATGGTCGGCGCCGGCGTGGCGCGCCACATTCGTCAAACCTTCCTGCACCAGGCGGTAGATGGCCGTGGCGGTGCTGTCGTCGAGATCGGCGGGGATGGCCTGCGGGGCGAAACGGCAGGCGATGCCGTGCTGCTGCGCCCAACTGTCGCACAGCGCCTGCAGGGCCGCTTCCAGGCCCAGGCTGTCGAGCACGGGCGGGCGCAGCCGGCGCAGCATCGTGCGCACCATCGCATGCAGCGCTTCGGCAGAGCGGGCGATGCTGGCGGCGCACGCCTGCACATTCGCCGGGTCGCCGGCACTTGCGCGCAGGATATAGCTGGCGGCGGCGCGGATGGCCGTGCAGTCTTGTCCCACTTCATCGTGCAGCTCGCGCGCCAGCGCGCAGCGTTCCTCTTCCTGCGCGCGCAGCAGGCGCTGCGTGAGGGCGCGGTTCTGCGCCAGCAGCAGCGCCACCTGGCGTCCGCGCCGCACGGCAAAGCCGGCCAGTGCCAGCACCAGCAGCAGCAGGCTCAGGGCCAATTCATCGAGTTGCCAGTGTTCCTGGCGCCAGAGGGCATGCGTCAGCCGTTCGGCCAGGTCCAGCCTGGTGGCCAGCAGGAAAAAAGCCGGCGCCAGCGCCCAGCACACGATGCTGCGCCAGGCCGGTCGCGTGCCTGAGCGGCCGCTGCCGGCCAGTTGGTAGTGTTCCATGATGCTGCTCCCTGAGCACGGTCGATCCCCTTGTTGTGCAAGCTTCATGCCATCGGCGCAGGGCGCGTCATGCCGGGCGGTGAGGGGGGATAAGTGTTCCAGGATGGAACAGGTGTACCGCGATGTGACGGTACGAGCATGCGGTAATCGGAGGCGCGGTTTTCGAGCTTATCTGAAGTCGGGTCGGCACGCTGGCGCCCGCGCCAGCAGTGTGATGAATTGTTGTTCAAATGTAACGTTGAGATTCCTTAAACTTTCATAGATAAAACAAAACAAAGTTTCGCAAAGTTAGATAAAAAATAAATAAATGACATTAAAGATATGATATTTGTTTTATGTAATTTGCTATATTTATTGACACTTTTGTGAAAAAGCTGAAAGCGGGCGTCAGACCTGCCGACCTATCTATCCACAACAATCAAGGGAATAGAATGAATCGTTTATCACATGCGCGGGTATCGCCCGCCACCGTCAATCCGCCCGCTACCCGCGGTCGCTCCACCGTCTTTGCCGCATTCGCCACCGTGTCCGTGCTGGCCTCGGCGCCGGCCATGGCCGGTGTCCTGAGCTTCGATAACTTGCGCCCCGACGTGTATGCAAGCGGCCAGACGCTCAATACGTCGAGCTACAACCTGCTGTTCCTGGCCGACCCGACCACGGCGGCCGGCGGCGGCGTCAGCGGCGTGGGCGCGATCCTCGATGGCCGCGCGGGTTCGTCGTGCGATATCGCTGCCTGCCCGCAGGGCGCCACCGGCAACTACCTGGCCATCCTCAACGATGGCGGCGTGAATTTCGCGCGTGCCGACCACCAGGCATTCACCCTGGCCGGTTTCGACTATTCCTTCATCGCGCCCGTGTCGGGCTTGCCCAACATGAATTGGGGCCAGCTGCAGCTGAGCGGCACCCTCAGCAACGGCCAGGTGATCAGCACCTCGCTGGCGTTTCCCGGCCAGGGCAGCGATGGCAATTACCATTTCCAGAGCGCTTCCCTGCTGAGCGGCTTCAGCAACTACGCCTTCACGGGCCTGACCTTCAACGCCTGCATTTTCAATGACACTGGCGTGTGCAGCAATTCCCTCGATTTCCCCGCCTTTAACCAGGGCCAGTTTGCGCTCGACAATATCAATATCAGCGCCGTGCCGGAACCGTCCACCTACATGCTGATGCTGGCCGGCCTGGGCGCCATCGGCATGCTGTCGCGCCGCCGCACGGGCAAGTTCGCGATGTCCACCGTGCAAGGAGCGTGAGATGAAACTACGTCCCGTTTCGCTCGGTATCCTCCTGCTGGCCGCCAGCCTGGCGCAAGCGGCGCAGGCGCAGGAACGCCGTTCCTACATCGTGCAGCTGGTCGACAAGCCGGCCGCCACCTACACGGGCCAGGTCGACGGCCTGGCCGCCACCAAGCCGGCACCGGGGGGGCGCATCAATGTGGGCGCCGCCGATGTGCAGGCCTACCTGAGCTACCTTGGCACCAAACAGGCTGCCGTGGCCGGCACCGTCAGCGCGGCTGAAATCACGCACCAGTACAGCGTCGTCTTCAACGGCTTTTCCGCCTTGCTGACGGACGATGAAGTGCGGGCCCTGAAGAAGAACAGCGGCGTGGCCAGCATCAGCGCCGATTCCGTCCTGCAACTTGACACCAGCTACACGCCCAGCTTCCTGGGCCTGGACAAACCGGGCGGCATCTGGGAGCAGCTGGGCGGCAAGGCGCACGCGGGCGAAGACATCATCATCGGCATCGTCGACAGCGGCATCTGGCCGGAGAACACGGCCTTTGCCGACCGCCTCGACGAGAACGGCGTGCCCAGCCACAGCGGCAGCAACGTCGTGTACGGCGCGCCACCGGCCAGCTGGCAGGGCACGTGCCAGACAGGCGAAGGATTTTCCGCCGAGAATTGCAACAACAAGCTGATCGGCGCGCGCTACTACCGCGCCGCCACGTCGGCGCTGCACTGGACGGAATTCTTGTCGCCGCGCGATTCCGTCGCCGGCCTGACGGGGCACGGCGGCCATGGCACGCACACGGCGTCCACGGCCGGCGGCAACAATGGCGCCCTGGCCACCTCGAACGGCGTATCGCTGGGCAAGGCCTCGGGCATGGCGCCGCGCGCCCGCATCTCCGCCTATAAAGTCTGCTGGACGGCCGCTTCGACGGGCCGCAACGGCTGCGCCACGGCCGACAGCGTGGCCGCCATCGACCAGGCGGTCAAGGATGGCGTCAACGTCATCAACTTCTCCATCGGCCCGAACGCGGGCGGCGGCGCCTTCGACGAACCGACGGAAGTCGCCTTCCTCGGCGCGGCGGCAGCGGGCGTGTTTGTCGCCACGTCCGGCGGCAATTCCGGCCCGGCCACGCCCGCACCCGACGTGCCGGCGCCCGTGTCGCACATCAGCCCATGGCTGGCGACGGTGGCCAATTCCACCCACAACCGCCTGTACGCGGCCAATGTCACTCTCAGCAATGGCACGAAGCTGGAGGGCGCATCGAGCAATGCGAAAACGCCGGCGCTGCCGTTGATCCGGTCCCGTGATGCGGGCCTGGCCGGCGTGTTGCCGACGGACGTCAACCTGCTGCGCTGCTTCGGCGTGGCCGATGCCACTTCGGCGTATCTGGACCCGGCGAAAGTGGCGGGCAAGATACTCGTGTGCGACCGTGGCGGCAATGTGCTGGTCAACAAGAGCGCGAATGCCAGGACGGCGGGCGCGGCGGGCGTGATCATCGCCAACGTGGCCGGCGGCGCCAACACCATCATCAACCAGGCGCACGCGCTGTCGACCGTGCACCTGGCGCAGGTGCAGGGCGACGCGCTGAAGGCCTTCATGGCGGCGACGCCCGATGGCACGGCGGCGCTCGGCGAAGTGCATACGATCGCCGACACCACGGTGAAGGCGCCGATTGTCAGCGACCGTTCCTCGCGCGGGCCGAACGTGGCCAATGCGAACATCCTCAAGCCCGACCTGTCGGCGCCCGGCACCAACGTGCTGGCCGGCGTGACGGCCGACCTGACGCAGGCGCAGCGCGATGCCGTGGCGGCCGGTGGCGTGGCGCCGTCGGCCGAATGGGATTTCTATTCCGGCACCTCGATGGCCAGCCCGCACGTGGCCGGCGTGGCGGCGCTGCTCAAGCAGCAGCATCCGGACTGGTCGCCTGCGGCCATCAAGTCGGCGCTGATGACGACGGCCTTCAGCACCTATTCGGATGGCTTGAACGGTTCCGTGTCGTGGGATGCCACGGCGAAGAACTCGGGCCAGCTGCCGTGGGGCCAGGGCGCCGGTCACATCGCGCCGAACAGCGCGGCCGATCCCGGCCTCGTGTACGACATGTCGGAAATCGACTATGCGCGCTTCCTGTGCGGCCTGAACCTGAAGGTCTACAACGCCGCCACCTGCCAGGCCATCGGCAGCATCGCCGCCTACAACCTGAATCTGGCGTCGCTGACGGCGGCCAACGTGCTGGGCACGCAAACCTTGACGCGCACGGTGACTAACGTGGGCGCCGGCAGCGCCGTCTACAACGTCTCGGCCAGCCTGCCCGGCTACACGGTGGCGGTGACGCCTACGAGCCTGAGCCTGGCGCCGGGCGCCAAGGGCCAGTACCAGGTCAAGCTGACGCGCACCACGGCGCCAGCCAATACCTGGACTTACGGCGCCCTGAGCTGGACGGATGGCACGCACACGGTGCGCAGCCCGCTGACGGCGCGCGGCACCTCACTGGCTGCCATTCCACTGGTCAGCAGCGAAGCGGCCACGGGCAGCAAGGTGCTGACCCTGGGCACGGGCTTCACGGGTGCGCTGGTGGGCGTCAAGTCGGGCCTGGTGGAAGCCGCGCGTGAAGCGCGCACGGTAGGCCAGGCCAACACCAGCACAGCTTCGGCCAGCTGCAAGGCCGGTGGCGCCACGGGTGTGAACGTGCACAACGTGGTGGTCCCTGCCGGCACCCTGGCGGCGCGTTTTGCCACCTACGACGCGGAAACGACGGGCGGCGCAAATACCGACATGGACATGGAGGTCTACAACGCCGCCAATGTGCTGGTCGGCAGCAGCGGCAATGAAAGTTCCAATGAACAAGTGGAACTGCGTCTGCCCGCCGCCGGCACGTACAAGGTGTGCGTGATCGGTTTCGCGCCGCAAAACGGCCAGGCCGACTACACGCTGTCGTCATGGGTGCTGGCACCGGGCTTGAACAATGGCAGCTTCAAGGCGCTGATGCCGGGCACGGCCTACACGGGCGGCACCGCATCTGTCTCGCTGAGCTGGTCCAACCTGGCCGAAGGCAAGCGCCACCTGGGCGCCGTCGGCTACCAGGTGGCTGGCGTGTTGCAGGGCGTCACGGTGGTCGAGGTCAATACCAATGACCCCGTGCCGCTGTTGCAGAACGCGCGCGGCGCCAGGCCGGTGCTGGCTGAATAAACCGTTCCCTGTGTGAACGCAAGGCGTGCCTCCGGGCACGCCTTTTTTTCGTTCACCCCCGTTCGGGAGGAATAGCACTTGCATGGCGGTAGCGCCCCCGGTATCTTGTCGGATAGCCATGGCTTTGTGCCCTGGCATTCTTGGGGAGTCGCGCGTGACCAGTTTCCGCACCAATACCGACCGCCTGCTGGAAGTGCGCCTGCAGGATGAAAAAGTGCTGGCGATTGCCGGTGCCATGGTCGCCTATACGGGCAGCATCAAATTTGAAAAATCCTTGCTCGGTGGCGAGGGCATCTTCGGCGCGCTCAAGCGCAAGGTGACGAACGAAGGCATGCAGGTGATGCAGGCCGCCGGCACGGGCACCGTGTTTTTTGCGCAGAATGCGGCCGAGATCACCGTCATGGCGCTGGCCGGCGAAAAGCTGACCATCGAAAGCAGCAGCCTGCTGGCCTACGACACCAGCCTGAAGACGGGCACCAGCTTTGCCGGCTTGCGCGGCGCCAGCTCGGGCCAGGGCCTGTTTTCCACCACCGTCGAAGGCCACGGCAACCTGGCCGTCATTTCGCGCGGCAACCTGATCATGCTGGAAGTGACGCCGGCGCACCCGTTGCGCGTGGACCCGGACGCCTTCGTCGGCTTCAAGGGAGATATCCGCCAGGAATTCGTCTTTGACGTCAACTGGCGCACCATGATCGGCCAGAGCTCGGGCGAATCGTACCAGCACAAATTCACAGGCCAGGGCGTGGTGTTCATCCAGCCCGCCGAACGTTAAGTTAGCGAGGACCCGCGATGCCTGTCTATCAGCAGATCAATGAAAAGATGCTTGAGGTTAAACTCGGCAATGAAGAAGTGTTCGCGCGCAAGGGCGCCATGGTGTCGTACCAGGGCGACGTGGCGTTCAGCCGCTCCTTCCTGGCGGGCCAGGGCGTGCAAAGCCTGGCCATGCGCGCCGTCACGAGCGAAGGCTACGCCATGATGTCGGCGCGTGGCACGGGCAGCGTGTTTTACGCGCAGGGTGGCCTGTTCGTCACCATCGTCCCCGTGCGCGGTGAAACATTCTATGTGGAAAGCGATTCCCTGCTGGCCTTCGATGCGCGCCTGACGGCCGGCACCATGTTCCTGGGCAACCAGGGTGGCGTGCAGGGCGTGGTGCGCGGCATGGCCTCGGGCCAAGGCTTGTTTACCACCACCTTGCAAGGCACGGGCGACGTGGCGATTTTGTCGGATGGCAATGCCATCGGCTTGCCCGTCACGCCGGACGTGCCCGTGTTTGTCGACCCGCAAGCGTATATCGGCCACACGGGGCAGCTGAGCTCGACCATCGTCACGGACTTGAACTGGAAAACCTTTGTCGGCCAGGCCTCGGGCGAGTCCTACCAGGTGAAGTTTACGGGCCAGGGCACGGTCTACATCCAAGCGAGCGAAAGGTAAGCCATGACGATTTACAACCCCGATACCTTGCCGAAGAACGATAACCTGAACCGTTTTTCGTATGTCATCGACGTCAAGGAACAGATCTTCATTCGCAAGGGCAAGATGATCGCCTTCTATGGCGAACTGCGCTTCGAATCCATGGGCAGCAGCGTGCTCGATTTGATCGTGCGCAATGCCTTCAATGCACCGAAATACATCCACCACTTTGTCGTGGCGCAAGGCCAGGGGCAATTGATTTTGGGCGATAACGGCAACGACCTGGCGTGCTACGACCTGGACAATGCCAACATGACCATCCGCGCGAAAAACCTGCTGGGGTTTACCAAGGATGTGATTTGCCAGGAATCGACCTTGCCCGGCTATCTGACCATGATAGGCACCGGTAAAGTCATCGCCTCGTCGAACGGCCCCGTGCACTTCCTGGAATTGCCGTGCCGCGTCGACGAACAGGCCGTGCTGGGCTGGGCCGATTGCCCCAGCCCTTCCTACCACTACGATTATGCCCACGTGCAGGGCTGGGCCTCGGCCGCCGGCGCGCTCACCGGTTTCAGTTTATCGGGCGAGGAAAAGCAGATCGATTTCACGGGCGCCGGCACGGTGCTGGTGCAATCGTCCGAGCTGGACGTGACGGGCAGTTCCGCCCTGATGCAGCTGCTGGCGCAATTGCCACTGCTGGGCAAGGAAGACCTGGGTACCTTGAGTCTTTCCGTGCAGCAGCAGATGAAGCAAGAGCGTTAAGTTACGTTAAATTAAGTTACGGCCGCGCCCAGCTGGGCGGCCGTTTCTCTAAAAAGGCGCTCACGCCTTCATCCGCATCCTCTTCCATCATGTTGCGCGCCATCACGTCGCCCGCATACGCATACGCGTCGTCCAGCGGCAGCTGGCGCTGCCGGTAGAACATGGCCTTGCCGTAGCGGATGGCTGTCGGGCTTTTCGCCATGATCTGTTGCGCCAGGCGCGCCACGGCCTCGTCGAGCGCCGTGTCGGCCACCGTTTCGTTGATCAAGCCCCAGTCGGCGGCCGTGTCGGCGTCGATGAAGCGGCCCGTCACCAGCATGTCGAAGGCCCGCTTGGGCGAGACGTTGCGCGACAGGGCCACCGATGGCGTGGCGCAGAACAGGCCCACGTTGATGCCGGACACGGCAAAGCGCGCGGAGGCGCCCGCCACGGCCAGGTCGCAGCTGGCCACCAGCTGGCAGCCGGCCGCCGTGGCGATGCCATGCACGCGGGCAATCACGGGCACGGGCAAGGCCTGGATGGCTTGCATCACGCGCGAGCATTGCGCGAACAGGGTTTGATAATAATCAAGCTGGCGCGTGGCTTGCATCTGGCGCAAATCGTGGCCCGCGCAAAAGGCCTTGCCTTCGGCGGCCAGCACCACGCAGCGCACGTGCGGCTGCTGCGCGATGACATCGAACGCTTCCTGCAGCGCCGCCAGCATGGCTACCGACAGGGCATTGAATTGCAGCGGGCGGTTCAGGCGCAGGGTAACGAGGCCAGCCTCATTCTCGCGCAGCACCAGCGGTGCGTGGGTATCTTGGGTATCGGGTGTTGCGGTCATGCGGTCTCCAGTGGCCTGATGGCCTTGTTGTTTTAGGAAATCTTATTTGGCGGCATTCACGCTGCCGATGCCGGCGACCGACTTGTGCACGATCTTCGGCTTGCCGTAATAGGTCAGTTCGCCCATGCCGCGCACCACGGCGTTCAGTTCGCCCGAGGAATACACCTTGACGTAACCGATGCCTTCGAAATTGACGTCGACGTTTTTCGCCAGCAAGGCTTTCGTATCGACTTCACCCACGCCTTGCGCCTTCAGGCGCAGCCAGTCGACTTGGCCATCGGCGGCCAGGCGGCCCGCGCCCTTGTAGCTGATGTCGACTCGTGGACCATTGAGCTTGGTCAAGATCTTCTCGCCCGCGCCTTCAGCGATCAGCTTGCGCAAGGTGGGCATGGTGATGATGACCCGCGGGTCGCCCTCCGTTTTCTTGATATCTTTATCCTTCATGGAAATTTTCAGCTCGCCATCGACCACTTCCGTGATCACGCCGCTGAGGAATTTCTGGTCGCCGCGCAGCAGCAGGCTTTGCTCCTTGCCCGATTCGACTTCGATGCTGATGGGGCCGCGGATGTCGATGGCGTTGAAGGCGCCGACCGTGCGGGTTTGCTCGTCGGCATGCGCGAGGGTAGCGAGGCAAGCCAGGGACAGGGCGGACAACAGGAACAGAGGGCGCATGGCGGTTTCCTTGAGTAGTTGATCAGTGTATTCTATTGTGCAACATCTCCATTGGGGAGAAATTTGCGACGAACTGCACAAATCGCGGCGCAGATGATGACCGCCAGCGGCCAGCCGCGCGCCCGGCAAGGCGCCGTTGGTCTATGCTATGGCGTACCGCGTCCAGGAGACCAGATGAAAAATTACCACAAAGAAGATTATCCCGTCGCCGACATCCGCCGTTTCCTCGAACCGGGGCCGGTGGTGCTGGTCAGTTCAACCTGGCAGGGAGAAAGCGACGTCATGACCATGGCCTGGCACATGTTGATGGAATTTACGCCATCCTTGCTGGGTTGCTTCATTTCCGACGCGAACCACAGCTATGAAATGATCAAGCGCAGCATGGAGTGCGTGATCAACCTGCCCACGGCCGACATGGTCGACCAGGTGGTCGCCATCGGCAATTGCAGCGGCGAAGACACGGACAAGTTCACGGCTTTTGGTCTGACGGCGCAGCCGGCCGAACAGGTGGGCGCGCCCCTGATCGCCGAGTGCTACGCCAACTTCGAATGCAAGCTGGCCCAGGTGGCGGGCAATCCGAAGGGCGGCTTCTTCATTTTCGAATGCGTGAAGGCCCATGTGGCCACCTCGCCCAAGCTGCCCGAAACCTTGCACTACCGCGGCAACGGCGAATTCATGGTGTCGGGCCGCACCATCAGCCGCAAGAGCCTGATGAAGCCTCAAATGCTTTAAATGACGCCCTGTGCCAGCATGGCATCGGCCACTTTCACGAAACCGGCGATATTCGCGCCATCCACATAGCTGACGGTGCCATCGACGCGCGTGCCGTATTGCTTGCATGCGGCGTGGATGCCTTGCATGATCTGCAGCAAACGCGTATCGACTTCTTCGCGCGGCCAGGCCATGCGGGCCGCGTTCTGGCTCATTTCCAGGCCTGACGTGGCCACGCCGCCTGCATTGCTGGCCTTGCCCGGCGCGTACAGCACGCCGGCCGCCTCGAACGCTTTGGCCGCCTCGATGGTGGTGGGCATGTTGGCGCCTTCGGCCACGCACTGCACGCCATTGGCGATCAAGGTACGCGCGTCGTCGATGTTCAATTCATTTTGCGTGGCGCAAGGCAGGGCGATGTCGACCGGCACATGCCATGGCGACACGCCCGCCTCGAAGCGCACGCCCGTGCGTTCTGCATAGTCGCTGACGCGGCCATACAGATGGTTCTTGATCTCCATCAGGATGGCCAGTTTTTCCGGCGTGAAACCGTCTTCATCGATGATGGTGCCGCTCGAATCCGAAACGGTGATGACTTTCGCGCCCATGGCCATGGCTTTTTCCACCGCGTACTGCGCCACGTTGCCCGAACCGGAAACGGACACGCGCATGCCTTCGAACGAGCGGCCCCGCGTTTTCAGCATTTCCTCGGCAAAATACACGGTGCCGTAGCCCGTCGCTTCCGGACGCATCAGCGAGCCGCCAAAGCTGGCGCCCTTGCCTGTGAACACGCAGTCGGCACGGTTGCTGAGTTTTTTCATCATGCCGGCCATGTAGCCCACTTCACGCCCGCCCACGCCGATGTCGCCGGCCGGCACGTCCGTGTCCGAGCCCACATGACGGAACAGTTCGCTGACGAAGGCCTGGCAGAAGCGCATCACTTCGCCCGGGCTCTTGCCCTTCGGATCGAAATCGGCGCCGCCCTTGCCGCCACCCATCGGCAAGGTCGTCAGGGCATTCTTGAAGGTTTGCTCAAAGGCGAGGAATTTCAGCACGGACAGCGTGACGGACGGGTGGAAGCGGATGCCGCCCTTGTATGGCCCGATGGCCATGCTGTGCTGGATGCGGTAGCCGCGATTGACTTGTACTTGCCCATGGTCATCGACCCACGACACGCGGAACATCACCACGCGCTCCGGCT
Organism: Janthinobacterium lyxosi; assembly: GCF_051380665.1. Taxonomy (NCBI): domain Bacteria; kingdom Pseudomonadati; phylum Pseudomonadota; class Betaproteobacteria; order Burkholderiales; family Oxalobacteraceae; genus Janthinobacterium; species Janthinobacterium lyxosi. Next base: position 22,756 of record NZ_JBNYXM010000024.1, on the reverse strand, counting down.
CGATCAAGCGTTCCAGCAAGCCTTGTTCCGCGTATTTCGGGTGCTGTTCCAGGAACGGCCACAAGCTCTCCATGACTTCGGTGACGGCTTGCAGAAACTCGGGTTGACCTGGATTGCGTGCGGCGACATGCTGGACATACTCGTGAGCAGATGCGTATTTCATCAGAATTCCATGGGGGTAATCGGTTATTTGGGCAACTATCATCGCAGATTTCGCACAAAAATGGTGCGGAAATTTTGTTTTGAGGGGTTTCTGCTACATTGTGGGGATTTTTTTGAGGACTCTGTGGTCGATGCGAGGGGAACTGGCCTGGCCGGAAAAACAGGCCGGTGACAAGCCTACAAACGACAACGCCAGCCCGCAGGCTGGCGTCGTTGTCATTGCCGGGTGAATCACCCCGCCATGCTGCGCAAGATCAATCCCGTGATGTAGGCGCCATAGGTGCCCAGCGCATAGCCGAGCACGGCCAGCAGCACACCTACGGGCGCCAGGGCCGGGTGGAAGGCGCTGGCGATGACGGGGGCCGAGGCGGCGCCGCCGATGTTGGCTTGCGATCCCACGGCCATGAAGAACAGAGGTGCGCGGATCAGCTTGGCGACGAGCAGCATCAGGCCGCCATGCACGGCGATCCAGATCAGGCCTAGCAGGAACAGGAAAGGCTTGTCGAACAGGGCTTTCAAGTCCATGTGCATGCCGATGGTGGCCACCAGTACGTACAGCATGGCTGAACCGATGGTCGAAGCGCCCGCGCCTTCCAGGCTGCGCGCGCGGGTAAAGCTCAGTAGCAAGCCGAAGGTGGTGGCGAGGACGACGATCCAGAAGAAGTTCGATGTCAGGCTGTAATCCTGCAGGCGCCACTCGGCCGGCAGGGTGTTGATCCAGCTGATGATGGGGCCGGCCAGGAAGTGCGACAGGCCCGTCACGCCCAGGCCCACGCCGAGGATGATCATGATGTCGGTCAGGGTGGCGATGCGCGCGTGCTGGGCACGGTAGCTTTCGATGCTGTCCTTGAGCGCATTGATGGCAGATAAATCCGCACCGGTCCAGCGGTCGAAGGCGCCCGCGCGGCCGGCCAGGAACAGCAGCACGGCCGTCCAGACGTTGGCCACCAGCACGTCGACGGCGACGAATTGGCCGAACAGCGTGGCGTCCACTTCAAACACTTCTTTCATGGCCGCCTGGTTGGCGCCGCCGCCTATCCACGAGCCGGCCACGGTAGTCATGCCGCGCCAGGTGTCGCCCGCCACTGTTTCCGGGTGGATCAGACGCAAGGCTTCGAACGAGACGAGGGCGCCCAGCATCACGCCCAGAGTGCCGGTGAGAAACATGATGATGGCCTTGGGGCCCAGGCGGATGATGCCGCCGAAATCGATGGCCACGCACAGCAGGACCAGCGCGCTGGGCAGCAGATAGTCGCGTGCCACGGCATACAGGCCGGAGGTGTTGCCGTCGATGATGCCGAAGGTGTTGAGCAGCGCCGGGATCAGGTAGCACATCAGCAGCGAAGGGATATAGCTATAAAACTTTTTCCAGAAGCCGTCCGGGCGGGAGGCGGTCCAGAAGACGGCCCCCAGGGTCATGGCGAGCAGGCCGAGGACGACGGCGTCATTGGTGATCAGGGCAGGTGGCATCGGGGATTCCGGTGAACGTGTCAGGAACGCCCGGAATGCCGATAAGGCCCCCGGGCGCAGGGTGGCCGTATCGTATAGCAATGTTGAGGCTTAAACAAATTGTTTAAGCGATGCCTTGCGGATTTTTACTTGTCAAATCAAACACTTAGAAACTGCTCGCCACCCCGCTTACCAGACTGGCGGTTACAAATAGCGCGCCAGCAAGGCCTTGTCGAGGGCTCCGTCGAGTTCGATGCGCACGAAGTGGCCGCTGCCGGGCGCGACCTGGATCTCCTTGCCGTCATCGCTGAGCATGCGTGCTATGGTGAAATCGCGGTTGCCGCCCGGATGCAGGGCCTCGATGCGGTCGCCCACGGCGAAGCGGTTTTTCACTTCGACCCTGGCCCAGCCGTCTGTCACGCCCAGCACGTCGCCCACGTACTGGCTGCGGTCCGCCTCGGACGCGCCGCGCATGTAGTTCTGGTGTGTTTGCGTGTGGTGGCGCTGGTAAAAGCCGTCCGTGTAGCCACGGTTGGCCAGGCCTTGCAGCTGGCCCAGCAGGCCGATATCGAAAGGACGGCCCGCCACGGCGTCGTCGATGGCCTGGCGGTAGACCTGCGCCGTGCGCGCCGCGTAGTACAGCGACTTGGTGCGGCCTTCGACCTTCAGCGAATCGACGCCGATCTTCACCAGGCGCTCGATATGCTCGACGGCGCGCAAGTCCTTCGAGTTCATGATGTAGGTGCCGTGCTCGTCTTCGAGTATCGGCATCAGTTGGCCCGGGCGCTGCGCTTCTTCAATGAAATAGGGCTGGTCGGCCAGCGGGTGGCGCGGTTGCTGGTGCAGGGCGGAAAACGCGTTATTGTCAGCCTCGGCCAGCGCCTGGTGGAATTCCAGCGGCACCACCTGCATGCCGCCCAGGTCGCCGCTGGCGTCTTCGGTGGCATTTTTCACCTTGTAATCCCAGCGGCAGGAATTCGTGCAGGTGCCCTGGTTCGGGTCGCGATGGTTGAAATAGCCGGACAGCAGGCAGCGGCCCGAATAGGCGATGCACAGGGCGCCGTGGACGAACACTTCCAGTTCCATCTCCGGGCAGCGCTGGCGGATTTCCTCGATTTCGTCGAGCGACAGTTCGCGCGACAAAATCACGCGCGTCAAACCCATGCGGTGCCAGAACTTCACGTCGGCCCAGTTGACGGCATTCGCCTGCACCGACAGGTGCACGGGGATGTCGGGCCACTTGTCGCGCACCATCATGATCAGGCCCGGGTCGGCCATGATCAGGGCATCGGGACGCATGGCGATCACCGGTTCCATGTCGCGCACGTACGTCTTCAGCTTGGCGTTATGGGCGAAGATATTGCTGGCGACAAAGAATTGCTTGCCGCGCGCATGCGCGCCATCGATTCCTTCCTGCAAGGCTTGCAAGGTCGAAAAATCGTTATTGCGCACGCGCAAGCTGTAACGTGGCTGGCCCGCGTAGACGGCGTCGGCGCCATAGTCGAAGGCGGCATGCATCTTGGCCAGCGAGCCGGCAGGCAGGAGTAATTCGGGAGCGTGGCGCATGGGGGAGGGGCAAAGCCGGCGATCTTATGCTGGTTGGCACCGTATTGCATTGCCTTGGGTCAAGGAAACCCTGATTCCGGGTCGCTGCCAGGCAACGTCACGCGTAAGGCGTACCCGCCATGGCGGCGTTCAAGCCTGCGTGACCCTGGTCCACCAGGGCGAGAAAGCCGGCCTTGGCCTGCCGCGCGTCGCCATGCCGCGCGAAGGCGCGATGCGCTTCGATGAGGGCGGTGCTCCAGGTGGCCAACAGCAGGCTGGCCGCCAGTTGGGCCAGGGGATCGTGCGTGTCGCGCCCGGTGCACTCGGTCAGCGCTTGCGCCACCACATGCGCCAGTTCGTCGCGGATCGCCCGCGCCCGCGCTTTCAAGGTGTCGCTGGCCTCGATGGTGGCAATGAAACCCTGGCCGGCGGCGGAAAACGTGATGTAGGGACTGTCCTCGGCCACCAGGCGGTGCGCCAGCAGGCGCAGGGTTTCGATGGGGGGCACCATGGGATCGCGCCGGCGCAGCGCTTCGCGCAGCAACTCGCGTCCCTCTTCCTCGCGGTCGAAGAACATGTCTTCCTTGCGCGGGAAGTGGTTGAACACCGTCATGCGTCCCACGCTGGCGGCCGCGGCGATCTCGTCCACCGTTACCTGCTCGAAGCCACGCACAAAGAACAGGCGCGTGGCGGCATTCGAGATGGCTTGTCGGGTGGCAAGGCGTTTGCGGGAGCGTAGGTCGGAAGGAATCGTCATGTTGCCACGATCATACACCAGGTGTACTGAGTACAGATAACGCTTGATGGCGCAGCAAGGCGTGGCGTATTATTTGTGTACTGAGTACATATTTGGATTGAGTATATGAAAGTATCCGTTCCGGCGACAGCGCTGCCTGTCATCTTCGCCACTGTCGTCCTCGATGCCATCGGCATCGGCCTGATTTTCCCCATCCTGCCGGCGCTGCTGCAAGATGTCACGCATGCGGCGAACGTGGCGTCGTATATCGGCATCATGACGGCCCTGTATGCGCTGATGCAATTCATCTTTGCGCCGGTGTTGGGAGCGCTGAGCGACCGTCTGGGCCGGCGTCCCGTGCTGCTGCTGTCGCTGGCGGGCGCCGCCGTCAATTACCTGTTCCTGGCCTTTGCGCCCAGCTTGTGGATGCTGCTGTTGGGGCGTGCCATCGCGGGCTTGACGAGTGCCAACGTCTCCGTGGCCACTGCTTACATCACCGACATTTCTCCCGAGGCGACGCGGGCGCGCCGTTTCGGCTTGCTCAACGCCATGTTCGGCGCAGGCTTCATCATCGGCCCCGTGCTGGGCGGCGCGCTGGGCGATTACGGCCTGCGCCTGCCGTTCATGGCGGCCGCCGTATTAAATACTGGCAACCTGCTGCTGGCGTTGTTCACGCTGCCCGAATCTCGCCCACCCATGCGCCCGCCCACGCGCGTGAAAATCGACCTGGCGGCATTGAATCCCCTGCGCTCGTTGCGCTGGGTCTGGTCGGAAAAGCGCTTGCTGCCGATCACCGTCATTTTCTTTACCTTCAGCGCCGCCGGTGAAGTGTATGGCGTGTGCTGGGCGCTGTGGGGCCACGATGCGTTCGAATGGAACGGCTTGTGGATCGGTCTGTCGCTGGGCGCCTTTGGCGTGTGCCAGGCGTTGGCCCAGGCCTTTTTGCCCGGGCCGGCCGTAAAACTGCTGGGCGAACGCGCCGCCATCCTGGCGGGCGTCGCCTGCGCCTGCCTGGCGCTGCTCGTCATGGCCTTCGCCACACGCAGCTGGATGATCTTCGCCATCATGCCCGTGTTTGCTTTGGGCGGCATCGGCGCGCCGGCCCTGCAGTCGTTGGCCACGCGGCAAGTTTCCGACGACCGGCAAGGCCAGTTCCAGGGCGTGCTGGCCTCGTCCGTGAGCCTGGCATCCGTGTTGTGCCCGCTGGTGTTTTCCAGCATTTATTTTGGCGTCAGGGCGCACTGGCCCGGCGCCATCTGGCTCTCCGCCATCGTCGTGTACGTGGCCTTGGTACCCCTCGTGCTGGGCTTGCCACTCGCATCAAACACGCCTGCGTCATCGCGTGGATAGGCAAGCTTGGCTTGTAGTGTGGCCGGGGAAAAATCGTCGACCTGTATCAAGCCGTCGACCAGGCGCGCATATTCCAGCAAGGTATTGTGCTCCTGGCAGCTGACGGTGCCTGCCGCCTTGGCTGCTGCCAGCCACTGCTGCATGGCGGACAGGCTTTGCGGCAGATGCCGGAGGGCCGCCCCTGCGGGCGTGTCTTTCAGACGTTTTTCGATCTGCAGGACCTCGGGCAGCAGGGTCAGCGCCCGCTCGGCGCAGGCCACGGGATCGCCACTGTCGCTGGCGACATGGCCGTCGGCCAGCAGGCGTTCGCGGTCGGCGCCCGGCGTTTGCAGGGCCAGCGCCACCGCGCTGCCCAGTTCGTCGGACGGTGGGCGATGAGGCAGGCCAAAGGGGAACAGCAAGGTGCGCAGCAGCACCGCCAGCGTGCGCGCGGGGAAGTTGTCGAGTACGCCCGTCAAGCCTTGCTGCGCCTTGAGCAGCGCATCTTGCAGCGACCAGTGCACATAAGGCTGGTCGGCCTCGGGCCGGCCATCGTCTTCGTAGCGCTTCAGCACCGACGAAGCCAGGTACAGCTGCGCCAGCACGTCGCCCAGCCGGGCGGACAGCCGTTCGCGGCGCTTGAGCTCGCCACCGAGCACGAACATCGACATATCGGTCATGACGGCAAAGGCCGTCGACAGCCGCGTCAGGGCGCGGTAATAGGGCGCCAGTGCGGGCGCGCTGGCGTCGGGTACGGCCGCCAGGCGCGCGCCGCCCAGTCCGTACCATAATCCCCTGGCCAGGTTGCCCAGCACAAAGCCCACGTGGCCAAAGAAGGCCGCATCGAAATCGCGCACGGCTTTGCGGCCGTCGCTTTCGCTGACGGCAGCCATTTCCCTGAGTACATACGGGTGCGCGCGGATGGCGCCCTGGCCGAAGATGATCAGGCTGCGCGTGAGGATGTTGGCCCCTTCGACCGTGATGGCGATGGGGATTTGCTGGTAGGCGCTGGCGAGGAAATTGTTGGGGCCGATGCAGATGCCCTTGCCGCCCAAAATATCCATGCCATCATTGACGAGCGCGCGTCCCCGCTCCGTGACGTGGTATTTGACGATGGCGGAAATGACGGCCGGCTTCTCGCCCAGGTCGACGGCGTGCGCGGCCAGGGTGCGGGCCGCGTCCATCAGGTACAGGTTGGCGCCCATGCGGGCCAGCGCTTCCTGCACGCCTTCGAACTTGCCAATAGGCATGTTGAACTGGCGCCGTACGGCTGCATACGCGCCGGTGCCGCGCACGGCCATCTTGCCCATGCCCACGCTGGACGAGGGCAGCGAAATGGCACGCCCGGCCGCCAGGCATTCCATCAGCATGCGCCAGCCTTTGCCCACTTGCGCCTGGCCGCCGATGACCCAGTCGATGGGGATGAACACATCATTGCCTGACGTCGGGCCATTCTGGAATGCGGCGTTCAAAGGGTGATGGCGGCGGCCGATCACCACGCCGTCGTGGCTGGCGGGGATCAGGGCGCAGGTGATGCCGGGCGCATCGTTGTCGGACAGCAAGTGTTCGGGATCGCTGGTCTGGAATGCCAGCCCCAGCAAGGTCGCCACGGGCGCCAGGGTGATGTAGCGCTTGTTCCAGGTGAGGCGGAAACCCAGCGAGGCGCGCCCCTCATGCTTGCCCATGCATACGACGCCAAGGTCGGGAATGGCAGCCGCGTCGGAACCCGCATACGGGCTGGTCAGCGCAAAGCAGGGAATTTCGGTGCCGGCGGCCAATCGCGGCAGGTAATAATCTTTTTGTTCTTCGGTGCCGTAGTGCAGCAGCAATTCGGCCGGCCCCAGCGAATTGGGCACCATCACGGTCACCGCCAGCGCCGAGCAGCGGCTCGACAATTTCATGACCACTTGCGAATGCATGTAGGCGGAGAACTGCTTGCCGCCGTATTGTTTCGGGATGATCATGCCGAGGAAACCTTGCGCCTTCATGTAGTCCCAGGCCTGGCGCGGCAAATCCTGCGCCTGCTGCGTTTCCCAGTCGTTGACCAGTTCGCACAGCCGCTCGACGTCGTGTTCAAGAAAATGGCGCTCTTCGGCAGTGAGCGAGGCTCGGCCATAAGCAAGCAACCTGGACCAGTCGGGCCGGCCGGAAAACAGCTCGGCATCCCACCAGGTGGTGCCCGCCTCAAGAGCGTCGCGTTCCGTCCCGGACATGGTTGGCAAGATGCGCTTGAACAGGGCCAGCAGGCGGGGAGCGAGCAGGGCACGGCGCAGGGGGCCGGGCGCGAACAGTGCAAGCAGGCCCAGCAGGGCCACCATCAGTATGATCGTCAGCATGCGATATCTCCCTGTGTAATAAGTACAGGGTAGGCCGATATGGCAGATGTTACTGTGCGGTACAGCGCATACGCACAACGCCAACCGGATGGGTTGGCGTTGTGGTGTGTGGCGTATTAGCGTTGTGGAACGACAATCACCGTGTCGCCGGTCTTGCCCTTGTCACCGTCCGCACCCTTGGCGCCATCGTTGCCTTGTGCACCAGTGGCGCCCTTGGCACCGTCATATCCGGCGGCACCGCTGTCGCCGGTCTGGCCCATGGCGCCAGTCGCACCGGTCGCGCCGGCAGGGGCTTCGGCGCCCGTGGCACCCGTAGCGCCGGCAGGCCCAGGCGCGCCGACTGGGCCAGGGACGACTTGCACGACTGGGGGGGCTTCGCGCTGGCAAGCGGTCAAGGCGAGGGTAGAGGCGAGCGCGAGCAATATCAGGGTAGTTTTCATGATGCATCCTTTGGCGGTGTGCCGTTATGTACGGAACGGCTCGACGGTGTCGGGCGCGAGTTTCGCATGGCGGTGTGGTGGGGAGAGCTAGCCAGGTGGCCGTTCCGCCGTGTCGCCCAGGGCGCTGGCGGCGGGATGGGTATATGGTCTGCCTGCAGCATGCGCTCTTGGACAGCCGCAGTCCGTACGTTTGCCCACACAGTGCGGCGGCGGAGGGGAGGTTTTGTACAAAGACAAACAAAAAAGCCAACCCGAAGGTTGGCTTTTTGATATTTTCTGCTGAATTCTTGGTGGCCCGGGGCGGAATCGAACCACCGACACAAGGATTTTCAATCCTCTGCTCTACCGACTGAGCTACCAGGCCAAGGCGGCGAATTATAGCAGAAAGACTTTCCACCTGACCAGAGCTAGCTGTGTTCAAATGCAACAGATGGCTAAAACATGGTGTTTTGGCATCCTTGTATGAACCGAAGGGATGTGGCGATGCAACGACGTTGTGGAGTGCAAGGCTTGGCGGTGGTGGGCTTGTTCAGTTTGTTTTGCGGTACGGCAAGGGCCGACGGGCTGGCCGATCTGAATGCAGCGCTGGCGCGCTTGCAGGGGCAGATGCCCATCAAGGCGCAGGTCGAATCGAAAACCTGGCGCCGCGAGGGTGAGGGCAAGGCGGCGGAAGAGGATAGCGGCCAAGCCACGGTGGTTGTCGAAGGCGGGCCGGCGGGCTTGCAAGTGCTCTACGGTAAGGACTTGCTGGCGAAAGTGGAAGCCGAGCAGCGTGCCAGGGTGAAAGATCCGAAGCTCAAGACGCCGATCGGCTTTGCGCTGGGGGAAATGAAGGCGACGGAGCTGCGCTCCATGGTGTCGGCGGCGGACGCCCTGTCGCGCGAAATCGAGGAAGCCGTGTTCAGCGGCGAAAAGGCCGATAGCTACAAGGGCAAGCCGGCGCGCCTGCTCAGCTTTACCTTGTCGCTCGACAAGGTGCCTGAGAAGGACCGCAAGTATGTGAAGAAGTTCGAAGGCGGCATCGAGGTATGGATCGCCGCGGACGGCACGCCGCTGGCCAGCCATTTCCACTTTGACGTGAGCGGGCGCGCCTTCGTCGTCGTCAGCTTTACGCAAAAGACGGACGAGACACGTCAGTATGGTGTCAGCGCTGACCATTTATTGTTATTGCGCAAGGAGAGCAGGAATACCACCTCGGGCGCGGGCGAGAAAGTGGACAGCAAGATCGTCAAGACCTTGCAGTTGCAGTCCTGACGCGTTGCAGAACCCCCAAAGCCGCTGAGCCAGCGGCGTGGTTATCCCTGCCTACATGGCCGAGCTGCCGCCCAGGCCGCTCTTTTGCAGTACGCAGCGCCCCGCCTCGCAGATGGCGCCCGGGTCCGTGACGATGGAGCAGGTCGACATCATGCCGTCCGCCTGCTGCTGTTTGCGGCTCGCCTCGGCTTGCGCCTGGGCCAGTGCCTTGAGTTTCTTGCCGTCATGCTCCTTGCTGGACCAGGCCAGGTAGCGCTCGGGGCCGCCGCAGGCCTTGGCGCCGATGGCGATGGTTTGACATTGCTGGGTGGAATCGCAGGCGGCGGCGCCTACTTCCGCCTGGATTTGCGCCAGCAAGCCAGCATTGCCGGGGGCGGGCGGCGCATCATTGTGTGTGGGGGCGCTGCCGCAGGCGCTGGCGGCCAGCAGCAGGAAGCTGGCGCACGCGGCGCGCAGCAGTGGCAACAGGGTGGGGTAGGTTGGCGTTTGCATGTCCTCATCATGTGCCACGCTTGCCCAAATGGCAAGCTCGATTCGCGCGCTGAACAATCCTTGATCCCCGTCATTTTCATTGTCAAGCAGCCAAAGTTAATATAAATCAACATCCAATCAGCGATGTACGGGTGGCAACCGGGCCGGCGTGCTGCATTCCCGCGCCGGCGCGTGCCGCCGATTTGGGAATGTTTCCAGGAGTTACACTATGCGTCGCACCCTATCCCCCTTTGTCTTCATCGCCAGCCTGGCTTTCGGCGGTGCTCTTCATGCCGCCGAGAAAGAGCCGATCCAGCCGATCACTGCCGCCAAGGTCGCCAATCCGGCGATGGTCGAACTGGGTAAAAAGCTGTTTTTCGACCCGCGCCTGTCGCGTTCGGGCTTCATTTCCTGCAATAGCTGCCATAACCTGAGCATGGGCGGCACGGATAATATCAAGACCTCGATTGGCCACAACTGGCAGCGGGGGCCCATCAATTCACCTACGGTGCTCAATTCCAGCATGAACGTGGCGCAATTCTGGGACGGCCGCGCCAAGGACTTGCAGGAGCAGGCGGGCGGTCCCATCGCCAATCCCGGCGAGATGGCTTTTACGCACGAACTGGCCATCGACGTGCTGGCCTCGATTCCCGCCTACCGCGCGCAATTCAGGCAAGTGTTTGGCCAGGATAAGCTGACCATCGAGCAAGTCACGCGCGCCATCGCCGCTTTCGAGGAAGTGCTGGTGACCCCCGGTGCGCGCTTTGACCAATGGCTGGTCGGCAAGAAAAGCGCGCTGACGAAAGACGAGCTGGCCGGCTATCAGCTGTTCAAGTCGAGCGGCTGTATCGCCTGTCATAACGGTCCCGCCGTGGGCGGCAACACCTTCCAGAAGATGGGCGTGGTGGAACCGTATAAAACGGCGATGACGGCGCAAGGACGTTCGGCCGTGACGGGCAAGGATGCCGACCGCTTCAATTTCAAGGTGCCCACCCTGCGCAACGTGGAACTGACCTATCCCTACTTCCACGATGGCGAAGCGGCGACCTTGACGCAAGCCGTCGACGTGATGGGCCGTTTGCAACTGGGCCGCACGTTTACGCCCGACGAAAATGCCAAGCTGGTGGCCTTCCTGAAGACCTTGACAGGCAAGCAACCGCACATCGTGCTGCCGATCCTGCCGCCATCGTCCGACGCGACGCCGCGGCCGGTGCCGTTTGACTGAGTGAGCTGCATATAAAAAATGCCCGCGTGAAAGCGGGCAGGGAGGTTTACTTCAGCGTGCGCTGGAACAACTGATAGATACGGCGGTACTCGTCATACCACGCTTCCGGCTGCACGAAGCCGTGGCGCTCCATCGGGTAGCTGGCCATTTCCCAGTTATCCTTTTTGAGCTCGATCAAGCGCTGCGACAGGCGCACGGAATCCTGGTAAAACACGTTATCGTCGATCATGCCGTGGGCAATCAAGAGGTTGCCCGTCAGTTTGTCGGCGTACTCGATCGGCGACGAGATTTTGTACGCTTGCGGATCGATGTCCGGCGTGTTCAGGATATTCGCCGTGTACTCGTGGTTGTAGGTGGTCCAGTCCGTCACGGGGCGCAGGGCGGCGCCGGACTTGAAGACGTCCGGCGCGCGCATCAGGGCCATCAGGCTCATGAAGCCGCCATAGCTGCCGCCATAAATGCCTACATTCTTGATGTCGCCCTGGTGCTGCTGTGCCAGCCAATTGGCGCCGTCGATGAAATCTTCCAGTTCCGGGTGGCCCATCTGGCGGTAGATGGCCGTGCGCCAGGCGCTGCCGTAGCCGAGCGAGGCGCGGTAGTCGACGTCGAGCACGATATAACCTTGCTCTACCAGCAGGTTGTGGAACATCTGTTCGCGGAAGTACACGGGGTAGCGCTGTGTCACGTTCTGCAGGTAGCCGGCGCCGTGCGCGAACATGACGACAGGATACTGTTTGCCCGCTTCCAGCTGCGCCGGGCGATACAGCTTGGCCCAGATGGGCGCCGCGCCATGCGTGGACGGCACTTGCACCAACTGCGGCATGACCCAGCTGCGCGCCTTGAAGGCGTCGCTGCGCGTGTCCGTCAGGACATTCGCCTTGCCGCCGGAGACAGAAATGGTCGCCAACTGGGCCGGCATATAGCTGGTGGAATAGCGCAGCAGCAGCTTGCCGTTATCCGGCGACAGGCCGAAGTTTTCCACGCCTTTCAATTGCGTCACTTCGCGCGCGCCGCCCTCCCTGGCCGTGCTGGCGCACACTTCATACGTGCCCGGCGCCTGCCGGTTGCATAGAAAATAGGCGTGCTTGCCGTCGCGGCTCCACTCGACGGCGCTCACTTCCCACTTGCCTTGCGTCAATGTGCGTGCCGGAGCCGCGCCCGTCTTCGCGTACAGGTGGGCGTAGCCGCTTTCCTCGGACAAATACCACAAGGTGGCGTTGTCGGGCAGCCAGCCGAATTCGTCGGCGCGGCGGTTGACCCAGGCCGTGTCGCTGATGCGGTGCACGGGCACGAGGGCCGCGTTGGCCAGGTCGACGTTGGCGATCCAGCGGTCCTTGTTGTCGATGGCGCGCACGCGCACGGCCACATTGGAACCGTCATCGGTCCAGGTGATGCCGTCGCGCTGGGCATCGACGCGCACGGCACGGTTGCCCTTCAATGGCGGCAGCTTCTGCTCGGCGCGCAGACTGGCCAGCGGGTCGGTGGCGATGCCGGGCAAGCTGTCGAAACCGATCTCGCGCACCTGGCCCGTGCGCAGGTCGGCCAGTTTCAGGCTTTGCGCGATAGGCATGTTGCGGCCCACGCGCGTGCGTTCGTCGTCCGCTTCCGGGTAGCCCGTTTCCGTGACGTAGCGGGCCAGTTTGCCCAGCTTGCCCTTTTCGGCGGCCTTGTCTTGCGTGACGAACAGCAGCCAGCGGCCGTCCGGCGACAGGGCGCTGCCGGAAATGGTGACCTTATCGCCCAGGTAGATCGGTTCCGGCGCGCGCGTGCTGTCCTGGCGGCGCTCTTCGTGGCGTCGCTCGCGGCTGGCATCGCGGTCTTCCTTCTGGCGCGCCAGGTTGAGGATCAGGCGCAGTTGCAGGTCGCGCAGGGCGTCCGCTTCCGGCTTGGCGTCCGGATCCTTGGCCGCGCGCAGCAGGGCGACGGGGGCGCTCAGGCGGTCAACCCGGTTCCAGCTGAACCAGTCGGCGCCGCTGCGGTACTGTACCGCGCTGCCGTCGGCGGAATATTGCGGGTCGCTGATGGCCGGGACGCCGCGCGTGATCTGGATCAAGGCGCCGTTTTTCAGGTCGCGTTCGAACAAATCCCCGTTGCGCAGCAGGATGGCGCGCGTGCCGGCCCGGTTGACCACCATCTGCTGGCCATCGAGATTCGCCAGTTGCGCATCGTCGACCTTCTTGCCGCTATTGAGCTTGGCGTTCGCGCCTGGCAATTGATAGGTGTCGCGCAGGGGCGAGCCGAGGCGCTTTTGCTTGTAATACAGCTGGCCATTCCAGCCCCACCACGCCGCTTCGACGGGCGTGCCGATCCAGTCGGGATCGGCCATGGCCTGATCCAGGGTAATCGACGTGGGCGCGCTGGTGGATGGGGCCGCATGCGCGGCGGGCAGGGCGGCGGCCAGCAGAGACAGCAGCAGAGGCGTCAGCAGAGGCGGCAGCAGGGAAGGGGCCAACAGGGGAAGAACCAGACGCATCGGGGATCGCTTTATTTGACAAGATTATAAAAGGGGATGGTGAAGGTACAGGCTATGCGGCCGGTATTCTAGCGGAGGAGTTTCGTGGGGGAAATGCCGTAAACCTAACGCCGTTCGGCCAGCCAGGTCATGAAGTCGGGCAAGGACATGGGCCGCGCATACAAATAGCCCTGCAAGCCGTCGCAATCGTGGGCGATCAGGAAGTCGGCCTGCTCCTGCGTTTCCACGCCTTCGGCCACCACGCGCAAGCCCAGGTGGCGCGCCATGGCCAGTATCGCTTGCACGATGGCCGTGTCGCGCGCATCGCGCGGCGTGTCGTCGATAAAGCGCTTGTCGATTTTGAGTTCGTACAGCGGCATTGAGGTCAGGTAGGCGAGGCTGGAATACCCGGTGCCGAAATCGTCGATGGAAAAGCGGATGCCGAGCTCGGCCAGTTCGCGCATGCGCGCCAGCGAGGCGTCGCGCTGGTCGATCAGCAAGCCTTCCGTCAATTTCAGGATCAGGGCGGTCGCCGGCGTGCCGTGTTCGGCCAGCGCCGCCTGCACGCGGGAGGCGAAATCGGGCTGGCGGAACTGGGCCGGGCTGACGTTCACCGACAGGGCGATGGGCGATCCGGCCTGCGCCAGCAACGTAGCGGCGCGGCACGCTTCGCGCAGGGCCCAGTGGCCCAGCCTGACGATCAGACCCGATTCTTCGGCGATGGGGATGAAGACGCCCGGCGCGATGTGCGTGCCGTCCGCCTGCGGCCAGCGCATCAGCATTTCGGCTCCCGTCACCCGTCCATCGCTGTCGACCTGCGGCTGTACGTGCATGCATAATTCATGGTCATCGAGGGCGCGCGCCAGCGCCCGTTCCAGGGTCAGGCGCCGCTCCACGCCCGCCTGCATGGCCGCTTCAAAGAAGGCGACGCCGTTGCGCCCTTCGGCCTTGGCGCGGTACATGGCGATATCGGCTTCGCGCAGCAGGTCGTGCGCCTGCTGGCCCGCTTTCGGCAGCAGGGTCACGCCAATGCTGGCGCTACAATGGTAGGACTGCCCGCCGATATCGAAGTCGCGTGCGATGGCGGCGCGGATTTTCTCGGCCACATGGGCCGCCGCGCGGGCGGCGCTGTCCAGGTCCTCGGCCAGGTGCGCCAGCAGCACGACGAATTCGTCGCCGCCCAGTCGTGCCACCGTGTCGGCCTTGCGCATCAGTTGCGCCAGCCGTTCGCCCGCCAGGCGCAGCAGCGCGTCGCCGGTGGCATGGCCGCGCGTATCGTTGATGTGCTTGAAGTGGTCGAGGTCGATGAACATCAGCGCACTGATTGTATGGTCGCGCGGCGCGGCGGCCAGCAAATGGGCGATGCGGTCCATCAGCAGGCGCCGGTTGGGCAAGCCAGTCAGCACGTCGTAGAAGGCCAGGCGGTGGATGTCCGCTTCCGATTTCTTGCGCTCGTCGATTTCGCGCTCGACGGCCACCCAGTGCGTCTGCTTGCCGTCCGCATCCGTGAACGGCACCAGTTCCGCTTCGACCCAGTACGCCTTGCCGCTCTTGTTGTAGTTCAGTAATTCCGCGCGTGCCGGTTGGGCGCGAGCCATGGCGGCGGCGATGCGCGCCAGTTCGTCTGCATCGGTGGCGGGGCCGTGCTGGAACAGCAGGCTGCGGCCCAGCACCTCGGCGCGCGCATAGCCGCTGCTGCGCTCGAAGGCGTCGTTGACGAAGATGATGTGCGTGGCCGGCACCGCGCCGGGGCCGGGTGGTGCATCAGCCACTTCAGCCACGTCAGCCACTTCGGCCACTTCGGCGATCATCACCATATCGTTCAGGCGGGCCAGCGCCGTGGCGGTCAAGCGCAGCTCGGCGTTGCGTTGCGACAGGGCCTGGCTGCTGTCTTCCAGGTGGCGCAGCAGGAAAGCGCAGGACAGGGTCAGCACGGCGGCGATAAACAGGAAGTTCAGGGCCACGATCAGCGCGCGCAGCACGGGAGAATCGGGCGTGCCCGGCAGTTGCAGGGCGACGTCGGGATGCAGGCCGAGAAAAAAGAGCGTCAGCGAAGTCAGGAGCAGCGTCGACAGGGCTGGCCGCATTCCAAGCAGCAAGGCCGCCAGTACGGGCATGAGCATCATGTAGATCTGGCTGACGGGGCCGATTTTCAGCAACAGACCCACGCCCACCAGGTAGGCGACGATGAGGAATTGCCACACGCGCCAGCGATAGGGCATGGCGCGCAGATGCCAGATGACGCCGATCCAGCCGATGGCCAGCAAGTCGAGGGCGACAATCGACCAGATAGCTTCGCTCGCGGCCAGCAGCGCGCTGGGAATGGCCGTCACGAAGCCAAGCAGCAGCACCACCTGCAGCAGGCGGTTAAAGACCTGGCCGCGCCAGTGCGCGAGATCGTTCGACGCCGCCACGCTGCCGTCCTTTCTCCAGAATGTCGTGTAACCGTACTGAGCAGTAGGTTGATTAAATACTACGCGCTATCTTTCTCCATGTCATCTTGATCATTCATCATGATTGCCGGCGTTCAGCGTTAAGCCTTGTCGCGTGGCCGTGTGACAGCCTGCCAAGAGGGGGGGGGGCGAGGCAGGCGGTGGCCAGCAGGCTGCTGGCAGAGGAAGGGGACTGGCGATAGGGCAAGAGGGGGCTCCATATCGGGAACAAAAAAAAGCCAGCCTTCCGGCTGGCGCTGTGGAGTGAAGCGCCCACCGGCGCTTCGAACCGGCGCTTATTTCTTGGGCGCGCTCAGGCATTCTTTCATGAACGCCTTGCGCGTGTCGCCCTTCATGTCCTTGGCGTCGGCATTGCACGCCTTCATCTTGTTTTGCTGCGTCATGGCCGGTGCCGGCTTGGCGCTCAGGCATTCCTTCATGAAGGTTTTGCGCTCATCGCCTTTCTTGCCGGCAGCATCGGCATTGCAAGTGGTCATTTTTGACTGTTGCGCCGTCTTGGCGACGGGAGCCGCTTCCGGTGCGGCGGCAAAGGCGGTGCTGGCAAATGCGGCGGCGATGCAAAGGGCGATTAATTGTTTCATGGCAAATCCTTGTAGACGCAGTCAGTGGAAGGGGGCATGCAACCGGCGGCGAAGCCGATATGCAGAACGTAACTAACTATATGACATTTATCAACAAAATTTCCACTCGTGTGTGTCTTTTTGTTACTGGAGCGTCATTGCTTGCCGCTACGTCGCCGACGGTCGGCCCGGGCAGCCATGTTACGGCAGTGGGCGCGCCGTTTTTTGCTATGCTAGCGTCTTTCCACCGGCCGATGCCGCTGTCTTGGCCGGCGCACCCTCAATACGGAGTAGTTATGGTCTCGTTGCAAGAGCAGTTTTTAAAGGCCGGCCTGGTCGACAAGAAGAAGGTCAAACTGGCCAACCAGGACAAGAGCAAGCAAAAAAAGGACGAGCGCAAGAGCGGCACGCAAAGTGTCGACGAAGTGCGTCTGGCCGCGCTCGAGACGCAGCGCAAGAACGCGGAACGTGCGCGCGAACTGAACGCCCAGCGCGACGCGGCCGCCAACCAGAAAGCCATCGTGGCGCAGATCGCGCAAATGGTGCAAAAGAACCGCCAGAGCAAGGGCAACAACGGCGACGTGCCGTATAACTTCACGTTCAACAACAAGATCGAGCGCATCTATGTGACGGCGGCCGTGCAGGCGCACTTGGTGGCGGGCCGCCTGGTGATCGTTTGCCTGGGCGGCGCCGTGGAACTGGTGCCGCGCATCATCGCCGACAAGATCGCCGAACGCGACCCTGCCATCGTCGTACGTGTAAAACAGGCCAGCACCGAAGTGGACGAGGACGATCCGTATGCAGCGTTCCAGATTCCGGATGATTTGATGTGGTAAACGGCAAGGCTACAAGCGCTTGTCATTGCGAGGCGGGTGGGTCAAACCGGACCCATTCGACCGGGTCGGCGTCGCGTGTAGGCTGCTTTGCCCGCAGGGCGTTGAGTTCTTGCGAACTCATCCATTGCTCACGTCGAGGAATGTCGTCCAAAGTCTGGTGGGCAGCCCATGTGGGGTATTGCGCACGTAGCGATTCAATGTAAGTTTCCCGATCGGTCCTTTTGTACTGTCCCTTGGCGATTTTGGTTCTGCTGCATTCAGGCTGCCCGTCAATGATGTCAGGATGTGTGGCATATGGAGTCCCAGGTAGTGACGGGCGGCGAACCGCCAGTGCAGGTATGGACGATGGGCGCAGTATGCGGCCCATGCAAGCTGCGCGCGATGTTGGCTTGCGTGACTGCAATATACCAAAGGAATTACTACCCGGAACGGCTGTCTTGGCAGCGTTTGAGCGTGCTCATAGTCTGCTTGCTGGGAGGCGGGGGCTGGATTCCGCCAGTGGCGGGATATGCGAGCATTTCTGATTGTGCAAACAAAAACGCCACCCGAAGGTGGCGTTTTTGAACGTGAAACGAATTCTTGGTGGCCCGGGGCGGAATCGAACCACCGACACAAGGATTTTCAATCCTCTGCTCTACCGACTGAGCTACCAGGCCAAGGTGGAGAATTATAGCAGACCAAAACGGGAATGCAAGAGCCGGCTGCGACTTTTCCTTGATTTTCTGGATGCATCTGCCTTTTTAGGTAGGGATGTAACCGTCTAGCCATGGAGGGGAGCGCTGCAGGCGAAGGTTCTTGCTCGCATAGTGCTATTGCCTGATAATTAATTCCTTATCAAATCAGTCAACCCGCATCACGATGTAAGCACCGGCGCCAGACGGTTTTTTTATGGTGCGCAGGGGTTGGCTTCAAGGGCGTAACAGGGAAACCGGGATGGCGATGCAATGGATGGCGGTAGAAAGTGGGCACGCGCGGCGCGCGTTGGCGGGCTTGCTGGGGGGGGCTGATGGTGCTGGTTTGCGCCGCAGCGCCGGCACAGGCGGGCGATGGGAATATCGTATCGCTGGCGCGCTTGTGGAGCGCGGCCCGCGCCACGCATCCCGCGCTGGCCGACGACCGCGTCGACTGGGACCGCGCGCTGGTGGCGGCCTTGCCCCAACTGCGGGACGAATACGATGAACCCAGTTTGCGGCTTGCCATCGCGACCCTGATGGCGCCGCTGCGCGATGAGGCCTTGCGCATCGGGGCAGAGGCGCCGGCGTACGTGCGCTGGCCGGCCGATGGCGTTGTGCTGGAATGGCTACCTGGCGACACGGCGCTGCTGCACCTGCATCCGGGCATGCGGGCTGACAGCCGGCCGCTGCTGCTGCCGGCCGGGGCCAGGCAAGTCATACTTGATTTGCGTCCGCTCAGGGAGTTTGCCCGCGCGCCGTCGTCAGCCATGCTGCATGCCGTGCTGGCGCAGTTGATCGCCGAACCCTTGCTGCTGCCGGCCGAGCGCTATCGCTTTTCCACCGGCCCGCGCCCGAATAATCCCGGGCGCTGGGAAGGCATGACGGCCGGTTTCATGCAACTGGAGGCACAACGGCTGCAGCCGGCGCCCGGGGCGCGGGCGCTGCCGATGGTCTTCATCGTCAATGACACGCAGATGGTGCCGCATGCCGTGCTGGCGCTGCAGCGCACTGGTCGCGCGCGCATCGTGGCCGAGGAGGGCGCCTGGCGCAGCCGCGCCGGCCCCGTGCAAACGTTGTCGATAGGCGATGGCTTGCGCGTGCAATTCGCGTCCGGCCAGCTGGCCTGGCCGGACGGCAGCGCCACCGTGCTGGCTGCCGACCGCACTTTGCGCATGGATCGCGCCACCGGGCCGGCCAGCACGCCCGTCAAGGCGGCGCTGGCGCTGCTGGCGCAGCCATCGACGCCGCTGATATCGCCGCCGGCATCCGCTCCGCTGTATCCGGTGCGGCACGACGACGAACCTTATCGAGACATGCGCTTGCCCGAGCGCGAGTGGCGCATGCTGGCTGCCATCAAGCTGTGGGCCACGCTGGACAATTATTTTCCGGCCAAGCGCCTGATGAGCAGCTCCTGGGATGACGCCTTGCAGCGCTGCCTGTACAAGATGGCCCATGTGCAGGATGCGCGCGAGTATGGCGTGATCCTGCAGGAGATGGCGAGCAGTCTGGATGACAGCCATGTTGGCGTGGGCAGCCGGGCGCTGGGCGGGAATAGCCGCACGCACGGCATCGGCGTGGTGCTGGCCGCCATCGATGAGGGCATCTTTGTGGCCAACGTGACGGACCCCGCCTTGCTGCGTTCGGGCCTGCTGAAGGTGGGCGACGATATCGTGCAAATCGATGGCGAGTACGTAGGCGCGCGCCTGGCGCGGTTGCGCGCCGCGACTGCCGCCTCGAACGAAGCGGGACGCTGGCGCAAGGCCATGGCCGAGATGCTGACTTTTTTGCCCGGGGCCGGCGTAACCTTGCAGGTCGACGGCAGCGATGGCAAGCGGCGCGAGGTGGTGTTGCAGCCGACGCCGCTGGACGATGCGCTGGCGCCGCGCCACGCGCGCCCGATGATCGCCATGTTCGACATGATAAAAGGCAGCCGCGCCCTGATACTCGATATGCGCGGCTATCCGCATGGCACGGGCCGCGCCATCGCGGCGCGCCTCAATGTCAATGACGCCAGCGTCTTCGCCATGCACTACCAGCAACTGGTGACGGCTCATGAGACCAGCTACGGCGTGCAACTGGCGTATCCCGACTTCCTGTACCCAACTCTGGCGCCCCTGTACCGGGGCCAGGTCGTCATGCTGATCAACGAACACACGCAAAGCCAGGCCGAGCATCTGGCGCTGGCGGTCGAGGCGGCCACGCCCGTCACCTTCATCGGCACGCCCAGCGCGGGCGCGGATGGTGAGTTGCGTGAGGTGGTGCTTCCTGGAAAAGTCCATGTTTGGTACTCGGGGGCGGAAGTGCGCCATGCCGACGGGCGCCAGTTGCAAAGAGTGGGCGTGCAGCCCGATATCACTGTCGCGCCCAGCGTGGCCGGCTTGCGCGCGGGGCGCGATGAAGTGCTGGAGCGAGCGCAGGCATTTCTGCGCCAGGATCAAGAATAGTTCAAATCTTTGCTTTTCCCCGTTTTCGCTAGCAGGCGCGCATGTTGAAACGGGGACGGCAAACGCTATAATGGCCGCATGAACAGTCCCACTCCCCCTACCATGCGGCGCTTCATGCACAGCCACAGCGACGTTTGCATCGTCGGCAATGGCGCCATCGCGAAAACCACGGCGCTGGCGTTTGCCCAGGCAGGACAAAGCGTCACCCTGTTATCCCCGGTGAGCCCACCCGCATCCACATCCACTTCGGCCGTCAAGCCGGTCGAGCCGAGCTGGGATGTGCGCGTGTATGCGCTCAATCACACGGCGCACCAGCTGCTGTCGTCGCTGAAGGTATGGGGCGCGCTGCAGGCCGACAGGGTGGCGCCCGTCGACGCCATGCTGGTCAACGGCGACGGCGCGCAGGCGGGCGGACTCGGTTTCGACGCCTACGGCGCCCATGTGGGCACCCTGGCGTGGATCGTCGAAGACCGCAACCTGGGCCAGGCGCTGGATGCGGCCCTGAAATTCGCACCGAACGTCAACGTGCTGCAGGGCCGCGCCAGCCGCCTGGAATGGACGAATGACTCGGCCATCGTCCACCTCGATGGCGGCGACACCATCACCTGCGCGCTGGTGGTGGGCGCAGACGGCGCCCAATCGTGGGTGCGCGGCCAGTGCGACATCGGCCTCGATTACCGCTCGTATGGCCAGCGCGGTGTGGTCAGCAACTTCGTTTGCGAAAAGCCGCACCATGGCGCGGCCCACCAATGGTTTACGGGCAGCGAAGGCATCGTCGCGCTGCTGCCGCTGCCGGGCGAGCGCGTTTCGCTGGTCTGGTCGGCGCCCGATGCGCTGGCCGACACCTTGATGTCCGAATCGGCGGATGCCCTGGCTGCGCGCCTGGCCGCATATTGCCACGACAAACTGGGCAAGCTCACGCCGCTGCAGCCGGAGCTGGTGCGCGCATTTCCGCTGACCCTGATGCGACCGCACGCCATGGTAGCGCCGCGCGTGGCCCTGGTGGGCGACGCCGCCCACGTGGTGCACCCGATGGCCGGCCACGGCATGAACCTGGGTTTTGCCGACGTGGCGCAGCTGGTCAAGACGATTACCGAGCGCGAGGCGCACCGCGGCATCGGCGACGAGCGCGTGCTGGCCCGCTATGCGCGCGCGCGCAAGGAAGACGTGCTGCTGATGCAACTGGCCACCGATGGCCTGGCGCGATTATTTGGCGCCGATCTGGAACCGCTGCGCGTGGTTCGCAATTTGGGATTAAACTTGCTGGATAAATTACCGGCCCTGAAGCGAAAAATGATTTCACACGCATTGGGACATCAGTAAGTCTTAAGCGTTGGGATATCAGCGAATCTTAAGATATCGCTGGATAATGGCAGTAGTGAAATTCAAGGTCGCCGCAGCTGGTCTGCGGCGATCGTTTTGTTAAAAATATAATGTCGCCGGGCCAGATGCCGGTTCCGCCAGGCGTTTCAAGTGGAGAAGTGATAGTGATAAAAATGAGCAGAATCGCATTGGTGCTGGCCTCGGGCCTGATGATGTCGTGCGCTGGCGCGGAAACGCCGACGGAAGCGAGCATCAAAAAGCTGATCGAACCGCGCCTGGGCGAAGGCGCCAAGGTCGACTCGGTCAAGGAAACCCCGTATGGCGGCCTGTACGAAGTGCGCACGGGTGGCGATATCCTGTACACCGACAAAGCCGCGCAATACCTGTTCGTCGGCCACGTCTTCGACGCCAAGACGTCGCAAGACCTGACCAAGGTGCGCCTGGACGAAGTCAATCGCATCAAGTTCTCCGACCTGCCGCTCGATTCGGCCATGAAAACCGTCAAGGGCAATGGCAAGCGCGTGATCGCCGTGTTCGAAGATCCGAACTGCGGTTATTGCAAGCGCTTCCGCCAGAACGCGCTGAAGGAGATCGATAACGTCACTGTCTACACCTTCATGTACAACATCCTGTCGCCCGATTCCATCGTCAAGTCGCGCAATGTCTGGTGCGCACCGGACCGCAACAAGGCCTGGGATGACTGGATGTTGAATGGCAAGGCACCGGCCACGGTGGCGGCCACTTGCGCCAACCCGCATGAAAAAATCCTGGCCCTGGGCCAGCAGTTGCGTGTTTCGGGCACGCCGGCCATCTTCTTTGCCGACGGCAGCCGCATTCCGGGCGCAGTCGATGCGAAAACGCTGGAACAGAAATTCTCGACCCTTAAGTAATCCGGGCTGTCGCCAGGAAGGCTGGACGGCGCGCCCTCGCAAGGCGCGCTTTTTTTTTTGGGTGCGCCAGGCATGGCGCGACGCGCGGGAGCGCGGCTCGACTGACTGTGGTGGTTAGTTGAGTGACTTGGAGGTGAAAGTCCTCTGCACACCGGGCAAGGGGAAGTGCTAGCTGAA
>NZ_JBNYXM010000023.1:0-91112 GCF_051380665.1 Janthinobacterium lyxosi | reverse complement strand
GGAGAAAAATATCGATCCATCGTGACCGCACCGACTACAATTTAGCCGCGTAACATCATTGAATGCGCAGCGGTCACGATAGACCGGAATCAGCGGTCACGTTGACCGGAATACGCACATACGTTCATATTCAGATGTTCTAGAGATTCTCGGCATAAGTCGAGTGACGTTGTGGCGTTGGCTGCGTGACGACGATTCAAATTTCCCACGTCCAGTTTGTTTGGGTAAGCGCAAGCTGGGTTTTGTCCAGAGCGAACTTGATGCATGGATAGCCGGGAATCGTCGTTCATGAATCAAAATTCCATTGCAAAAATAACATCCGTCGGCCGTACCTTTCCTTGCGCGCGGCCAGTATTTACGTATCGGATTTTCAGTGGTGCAACCATGCTTTCGCAAGCTGCTTTCGACGATTTCTTACTTTGCGTATTGACCGCTCAGCAGATGAAAAACGAATTCCTTTCGAAGCTTGGGGAAAGTGTTTTGCGCGTTGAGGTTATTTATCCTCATGGCGCACGTGTCCCATCTGCAGACCTTGCTGCTGCTGAAGCCGCTCTCGCTGCGCCTGCGCCTGGAACTGAGTTTGGCTGTCCGATTCGGAAAAATATAGGGCAACTTGTTGAGTCTCGTCGCGGTTCAGCCTCGCCGAGTTTCATGGTTGTTGACGCTCCTGGGACTGCTTCACGGCAAAGCTCGAACGTGCACGCGGTAGCGGGTGCGGGCGAATTTTGCCGTGCGTCCGCCATGGGCGGACCTGTTTGTCAGAGTACTTTGATTTCAAGGGAACTTGCGGCATGAAGAGGTCCATGCAAATCACTGGTTTCAACCCGGCTATTCGTGCCGTTGATGCAGAAGCTGTCCGTGGAATTTTTTGGACGCGCGCCTCAATTTCAGCCCGTACTGTCGCTGTTATGGCTGCAAATTTTCCTGCGGAGCGCGCCACTAGCAGCCTTATATCTTTTGATACGCGAGAGCGAGATATCGTTTGGAGTGCACTTCAAAGTTTGTTGTGTGAGCTGATCGTGATACAGAAATGCATGTGTGACACGCCCACGAACAATCCTGCCAGCAAGGTGCACTGATGCAGAACATGGGGATACCGTTACGTATGGCAAATGCCGTGCATCGTTTGTTTGGTGGATTGAACATGCGTCGACAGCGCGTAATTGATGCCTTATTGGCTGACGATTTGCGTCTACCGCTGGTAGATCAATACGGTGTTATGACGGGACCTATTGCTATTTCTGTGGCTGCGGAACAAGCGGCACGGGAGTGTTATTTAGTTTGTGATCGCGTCCAGACAGCTGACGCTATTCAGGCAGGTATTGCCGAAGTGTGCGCGCGCCGAGGCGTTTCAGAACCCGTGGCCAGAACCCTGGGCGGGTATATCGCGCGTGCTGTTGATAAGGGATGGTGGCGACGGAGGTTGCGCAAGGAGCTTGTGCGCCGGTTTGAACATACGTCGATACAGCTTGGCCTGACACACTTGCGTGCTGATCCTTACATCAGCCGTGAAATAGCGATAGCGCAGGCGGCGCAAAACAATGAGAACCAAAAATTGTTGGAATTATGTATCGCTACTAATGAGTACGGTGATGTGTACAGCTTAGCCAAGCTGGCTACGTTGGGGACTGCGAATAAGGCGATTCGTCGTGGTGAACTGATGCTACGTATTCGAGGATTTGAAGAGGTGGCGAGCGTGCTGGGTCATGTCGGTTTGTTTTGGACGATTACTTGTCCCAGTAAATTCCATAGCGTAGGTGGTACGAACGATGGTTACAAAGACTTTACGCCATCCGACGCGCAAAAGTATCTGGTTGGCGTTTGGGCTTTGATTCGTTCAGCACTCCATCGTCGTGGCATCAGGCCTTATGGTTTCCGTATTGCAGAGCCTCATACAGACGGCTGTCCGCACTGGCATATGTTGCTTTTCTTAGCTCCGCACGAAGTTGAGATCATGGAGCGTGTAATCCGTAAGTACGCGCTGCAAATGGATGGAGACGAGGACGGTGCCCAGAAAAACCGAGTCAAATTGGTCAAAATCGAGGCAGGGAAGGGTACTGCAGCGGGTTACATCGCCAAGTACGTAAGCAAGAATATCGATGGGACGGGCGTAGGCGATCATAAGACTTTCGAAAGTGGGGAGACCTACGTCATTGCTGTGGACAGATTCGGTGATGTTGAATTGACGGCGTCTCAGCGTGTGACGTATTGGGCGCAAGTTTGGGATATTCGTCAGTTCCAACCAATTGGCGGGCCGCAAATCTCGGTATGGCGCGAGCTAAGCCGTTTAGATGAAGGTGCTTTGCTGCACGCGGATGAGCTAATTCGTGACGCGTACCAAGCGACGCAAAAGGTTGAATCGGATGATCCGACGGTTGTACAGCGGGCGGATTTCGCGCGATTCATTTGGGCTATGGGCGGACCTCAATGTGGCCGCGATACAGAGATACGGTTGGCTTCGAGAGAGGTGATGATCGCTGGCCGGTATGAGACTGAGGAAGTGGAAAAGCCTGTAGGCGTGTACTTGGCGCGCCAGCCACAAGTCGTTTATGAGTCCGTGCGTTACCAATGGACGATCACAGGGCCAAGCGAGAGCGTCGGATCGTCCTTTGCCCGTCATAGCGTCGGGGCGTGCTCATCTCCGCCCTGGACTCGAATCGCGGCCGCTTCTGCCTCTACTTGGACTAGTGTAAATAAGTATACGCAGCCGGTAGAAGTCGCGCCAGCGTATCAGCCAAAAAATAAAATTCCCTCTCCGTCCTTTGATGAGAGCCGGAGCTTTCACCCGGACACTGGCAAGCCTTGCATCAAGGTTGACCACGCTGGGCTGTACATGCGCCACAAGAAACGCCCACCAGGCGCGCCAAGTGCGCACTTAACGTACCTGCGCGAAAAATATCGGAACCCGTCAGGAGGCTGCTGTCATGCGTTCGCGCAAGCGGCCTAGCCACTAAAAATGGATTCAAGTTTTTATAAAGCGATTGTGTTTTGTACCGGCGCGCAATCGTGAGAAGTAGCACGCAAGCCGGAAATTATGCAGATAGTTTAGGGGAATAAAAAATGGCGGAATCGAACGTAATGATGAAGATGGACGACAAGAAGAGTCATCAGGCCAGCAAGGCAATGCAGGTGATGGTGAGCGGTCGTATCGAGGGTTCCAAAACCTATGAAGGAAAGCGCTACACACAGGTGATCACGCCTGCGGCCGATGTCTATTCGCGGCCGCAGATGGTTGAGATTCGTAGCAAAGCCCGTCTGGGAGATAAGGGCGAGGAAATCTCAGTTCCATGTGTGTTGGGCGGTTTTCAGCGCAAGCCGTATGAAACGAAGGATAAGCAAACCGGTGAGGTTGTGAAGGTAGTGCCGGTTGAGCATACGCTCGATCTCATCGAAGAGTAGCCGTCGCTATTGGAGACAGGAAAAGAGGAGGTATTTGAATGGACGCAATGACGCCGGAATTTGTTTTGGCTATTGCCGTAGTCGTCATCTTCTCCTTGGGCTGGATTGCCGGGGGGCAACGATGACGATAAGCCCCGTCGAATTTGAAGCCATGTATGTATTAATGGGTATCAATATATTTTGTTCCGGTTTTGCTGGATTTGTTTGTACATTTTTTTTTCGTTATGAAAAATCGATGTCTCAATTTATGCGTATTGATTCTCTTCCAATGCCAGAAAGAAAATTGGCGCAAGAAATCTATGACAAGAAAAATTACGAAGTTAATTCGCCAATATTTTTCTTGGGGATTGCTGTCGTTTCCATCCTCTTTGTGATTTTAATTGATAGGGTTTCTGGGATGACGATGATGACTGCTGATATTGAGTGGTTTAAAAGCGCTTTTGCTTTCCAGATTATATTTTCTTGGCTTGCAGGATTTATTGGCATAATTTTTTATAAATTTGCACGGTTTGTTTTTTTGTCACGTTGGAAAATTGGCGTTTGGTTGCGATGCCGAGAGGGGGACGAATGAGCATTCTCCTTAAATCCCTTTGGCCGATTCTGCTATTGACCGTACTTTTCGTCGGCGGGGTTTATCTTTTCAAGTACATCGTTCACCGCTGGTTCGACCACAAATGACCGTCTACCAAATCGT
Organism: Janthinobacterium lyxosi; assembly: GCF_051380665.1. Classification (NCBI taxonomy): domain Bacteria; kingdom Pseudomonadati; phylum Pseudomonadota; class Betaproteobacteria; order Burkholderiales; family Oxalobacteraceae; genus Janthinobacterium; species Janthinobacterium lyxosi. The sequence goes on along the minus strand of NZ_JBNYXM010000023.1, from coordinate 87,019 downwards.
TGGCTACTGCCTTACCGCCTTCGGCCTCGGCTTTGCAGGTGGGTCTATTCGGCGGATTGCACGTCAGGCAATAGAGTCGCTTGATTAACTCTATGGACTTGTCACATTAAATATTTTGTAGCACTCCTCGGCGTTGCCAAACCGGGGTTTCATTAACGGCTCTCCTGAAAGAGATTTTCACATGAACGCAAATATCAAAAAAGGTCTGGTAGCTGTCGGTGCTTTCGCTGCTTCCGCCACCTCGTTCGCTCAAGCCGCCGATCCTGGCGTCGATGCGATCACTGCGCTGTCGGCTCAGGCAACTACCTACATCACTGCCGCCTTCGCGGTCGCTGTGTTGGTTGCTGGCGGCTTCTGGGGCATCAAGATGATGAAAAAGGCGTTCAGTAAAGCCGGTTAAACGGTCTCGCTCCGATAGACTTTTTCGGCCAGCGTTTAGCGACTCTGGCCGTTTTTTATGGCAAGTGCAAAATGGCATCGTTTAAAAAAATCCTCGCCGTCTCGTTCATATCGGCCTCCCTAATTGTCGTGCCGATTCGCAGCGCCCGCGCCATCGTGCCGCTGATTATTCCTTGGCTGCTGGTTGGTTCCAATTTGCTCGTTACCGATCTGGTTGTTGGACAGGTCGGTATTTTTGCCGCGCTGTTCTGGTGGGACTGCAATAAGTTCGCACTCAGCGCGCCATGTACGACCAAGACGCCCATTCCCGCCGCGCAATTGCCCAAACCTGCTCTCACGGTTAACCTTCAACCAGACGCTAAGCGCGAGAATCCTAACCCGGCTAAGTTCAACGACCCGGCACCAGGTAAGCGGGACGTGACGCCTAAGCCGGTCATTGCTGCTTCCGGCAAAGGACCTCCAGCCAGTGCGCAGGAAATTCCTGGCGTTCCTGTTGGACCATCTGATATTGGAGTGCTCACGCAGGCAAATGTCGGAGTAGCTGGTACGGACGCCGGGGTACAGCGCTCTCAATACAATGGCTCTTATTCCGCTGGCGGTGTTGTAACCGGGATTTTGGTGGTTCCTCAAAAACTACCGGCATCGCCATTAGCCATTCCCTTTGTTGCTTTGCATACTACGTGTGTGACTAAGGAGAATGAACAATATCCAGATTGTTTAGGTCCTACTCGGGATACGGAGAGTTATCTTTGGCATCTAACAGGTGGTAAGTCTGCCACCATACATGGTATTGAGTGCTGTACGGGCAATGTCTATCGTTATGTCAGCGTCGTTTATTTGTTCGATCAAGCCACCAATGTGACTTTGGCTTGTGATCCTGGTTATGTGGACGGCGGGAAAGACGCCAGCGGCAATTACCGGTGCAGTCTTACTGATGCTACCAAGGTTAAGAAGCCGATGGATACCCCCTGCGAGATGCTGTTTGATCCTGCTACCAAGCAGATCATGACCGATTCGGCCAATCCCGCCTGTGCTGGCATGGAGTCCACTTCTAACCTGAGCGTGCCTGGTTCTGATGGCAAGTCGAGCATCGACGTCAAGGCCAACGCCGGTAACGGATTCGATGTCTGTATTAATAAGGCGAATGGTGGCAAGACTTGTTTTGACACCGGCATCTACGATCCAGGCACCGGGGGATACGTCATTGTCCATACCACTGTCACGCCTCCACCTGATCCGAACAACGGCTTAGGCTGTGGCGGACCGGGTCAGGGCGTTTGCTCGATGGTCGCTAACACTAACGCCGACATGCAGGAAAAGGATGCTGCTTCACGCGCCAGCATCGATCAGGCCAACACGGGCTTAAAAGGGAAGATGGACAACATCGACCCGAACAAATTCCGGTGGTCGTTCATCCCACAGATTCCAACCACCGCCTGCGTCAATCCCTCCCTCCGTAACCCTGTCACCGGAGGCCCTGTCGAAATGAACATCTGTGGAGGCTTTAATAAGTTTACGTTCTTTCTTAACGCCGTGCTGGCTATTGCCTGTGTGTATGGATGCGTCAGACAGGTACAGAGCGCTATTAAGACATGACCATGCCCCGTTTTCTCATTTTCCTCGTCATCGCGCTGGCAGCCCTGTCGGCGTCGGCGCAAACCGTGCCCACTGCTTGCGGTGGCAGTTCGCAACCACGCTGTGAGGTGAACATGGCCGCCGACAGCTCCATGACCGCGACCGAAAAGGCGTACAAGGACAACCGTACCTCATGGGACGACTACTCGAAGTCGTTCATTAATACCGGCATGAGTTTCCAGTGGTCTTTCATCCCGAATATCCCGACCGCCGTTTGCGTTAATCCGAGGCTCGACAACCCATTGGGCACGGCCTCGGTGGAAATGGATGTATGCGGACCATTTAATGTGTTTATGACGTTCATCAACGGCGTGCTGGCGTTCTTCTGCCTACTTGGCTGTGTCCAACAAATTCGCGGCGCTCTGGCCGCATAAAAAGGAAGTTCCATGTTCCAGTCAATTTTAGCGTTCATCGGCTTTAACGCCACCTCCAACATCGGCATGAAGGTGTGGGCCGTCACCACGCTCGCGCTGATGGTCAGTGTTCTGTGGGCCGCAGGCCAGGGCTGCGCGCAGTACGTGTGCGGTCCCGCTATTCAGGCGATCAGCACGTCGCACCCTTCGTTCGCCGTGGGCCTATCGCTTGGGTTCAATTCGACCACCTATGGGCTGGCGAGTTGTTACATGTCCGTCTATACGGCGTGCCAGCTCTACATTTACAAGAAACGTACTTTGGATAAGTTGGTTTAATCATGATAATTTTTCGCGGTATTGTTTTCGCTCTGTTCTCGACTGAACATTTTGGGAGGCCGTGACATGGCCGTCTACGCAATCACCGGCAAGCTTGGAAGCGGAAAGGGCAAAGGCGCAATGAAGTTGTTGCGCGACTACCTGCGCGCTGGCAAACGCGTTGCGACAAACTGCGACGTGTTCATGGAACACATGATGCCGGGTCAGTCTAAGCAAACCGTCATACGGGTTCCCGACAAGCCCACGTCGGCGGATTTGTACGCCATCGGTTCAGGCAACCGCTTCATCGACTTCGAGCCGGTGGTCAAGCACACCGTTAAGGGATTCGAGTACACGCCGCCTGCGCCGCAGCTTCTTCCCGGTTTCGATGAGTCGCACAACGGGGCGTTGTTCCTCGACGAATGCGCGTCCTGGTTGAATACGCGGGACTTCCAAGCTGGCGGACGTAAGGAGCTGCTGGAATGGGCTATCCATGCGCGTAAGTACGGATGGGATGTGTACTTCATCTGCCAGAACATCAGCCAGATTGACAAGCAGTTGCGCGATAGCCTGTTCGAGTACGTGGTGCGCATGAGCCGCCTTGATCGGATGAAAGTGCCGTTCGTTTCAGCCGCCTTCAAGCTTGTCACCGCTGGTTTCAGCGATGGCTCACTGCCTCGCATGCATATCGGCGTGGTGCGCCTCGGCTGCTCTCCGGAAGGTGTAGTCGCCGACCGCTGGCACTTCAGGGGCGATGACCTGAATCGGGCGTACAACACTACGCAGGTGTTCTCCGACAGCTATCCCCACGCTATCCACTGTTTGCTGCCTAGCTGGCACTTGCAGTCCCGCACGGGCATCCGTCCTGGCTTCATTGGCCCTGTACGTATTCCCCAGGACTACGAATTGCTCACAGACCGCCCGAGTCCTCCCAAACCACCGCACAAGCACATGACCAAGTTTCTCGCAATCGCTCTAATGTTTGGCCTCGTACTCGGGGGCGTAGGCTCCCATGTACTTGGGCCGATGTTTTTCACCCCCTCTGCCGCCGTGGCCGATGCGGCCAAGCCGGTCAAGTTCTCCGAGACCGTTACCGGTAAAGGGTTTCTTACCAACTCCGGTTCGGTGAGCGTGGTTCTCTCCGATGGCCGTGTTGTATCGCCGCTGCGCTTCAAGTCTGGTGCCAGCGGCTGGGAGGCCGAAATCGAAACGGGACTGTGGGTCAGAGGAGGTGCGCAATGAGGCGCTTTCTGTCGGCCCTGATCCTGGCCCCTGTCTTGGCGATTGCTGCACCGGCCCCGGCTCCTGTTTCACTGAGCTTCAATGCCACGCCGCTGATGGCGTTCGGCGAAGCCATGTTTAAGGCGATCATGCACCGGGACTTCGTGGTATCGCCCGACGTTATCGGAATCGACAAACGAATCACGATTAACGTAAAGAACATCGACGCCGCCGAGCTGCCACGCTTCGTTGAGGACCTGTTGTTGCGCGAGGGGATTGTTACGACGCTCAAGGGTGGCATCTACTACCTGTCGCTGAACCGTGAGAGCGGCCCACAGGATGTCATTGCGAGCCAGTCGCTACCTGCGCACTCGGCTAGTCAGACATTGAGCCTCACTGGCCCGCAAATCGCGCCCATTGGCATCGATGGTCCCGTGCTGCCAGATTCCGCAGGTTTTCAAACCCGGAAGGAAGACGAGGAATCGGAACTTTTTGCGCCCATTCACCGGACCAGCGAGTTTGTGGCCGTAGTCGTCGCCGCTGGTTTCGGTGCTAAGGCGGCCACCGTCGCTGGCGAATTGGTGGTGCTCACTGGCTCTAAAGCAGCTGTTTCCAAGATGCTTTCGTTGTGCCGCAGTCTTGATACACACGCCAAGATGGTCGACGTCTCTGCATCGTGGATTGAGGTCACTAACAGCAGCGGCTCTGGTCGTGGTATTTCATTGGCGGCATCCTTTCTTGGTGCCAAGTTGGGAGCCTCGCTCGGTACGATTAATTCCGGTTCTGTTATCAGTCTAAAGAACACACGCTTTGAGCTGGTCATCGATGCGCTGAACAGCGATGCCCGTTTCAAACAGGTTACGAACAGCCGTCTTGTTGGCTACGACAGGACCAAGCTTAAATTGACCGTAGGTGACAAGACGGCCACTGTTTCTAGCAGTGGTAACGACAATGCAGGCAATCGGGTTCAAAACATCGTGTATACGCCGTCTGGTGTCATCATTGACGCTTTGCCCCGCGTATTGGGTAGCGGAGAAATTAGCCTGGACGTGGACGCGCAGATCAGTAGCTTTAAGGCGAATACTAGCGGGCTTATCGGGTCTCCTACACTGATCCTACGCCAGTTGACCACCACTGTAGGACTCAAAGACGGTGATGTAATGCTGTTGGGCGGTTTGCAGGATACCCAGTCGTCCGAATCGAAATCCGGATTGAGTTTCCTGCCTGCATCATGGTCTGCTGGGTCGGACAGCAAGACTCAGACCGATCTAGTGCTCGTGGTATCTGCAAAGGTCTTAGAGGACTAGGGTAAATTGTATTGCTATTTGCAACAGTTGCAACAGGCTGATGAGCGAACGTTTCATCGCCGTATGTTGTTGCGATTCCGGGATTATCATGGGATGGTTGAACGGGGTAATGGCTCAACTAAGTGAGGATGGCAACACAGCTCAAACTCGACGGGCTCTCGGCTTCTGAGTGTTTATGCGTGAATATATTTCGGTACATCAGTCAAGGGCGCGTTGAATATCTTAGGAGGTTTTATCGACGAGGATATGGCGGGAAAAGCATCTAAGACCTAACCGTCGGCGCTGACGACGAAGCGACTCAGACTACTGAAAAATAGTTGATCTGGCTCAATGACTCAAGGAAAATAAATGAAAACATATGTTCACCTGACCGATGTTGGTTTCATGGCCAAGATGGAAGATGGGCGTTGCTTCGAGCGCTTCGATTTGCTTGACTTGGCTCATGAGCTACACGCCGCTGGTGTAACTGCTGACGATGTGTCTTGCAGCGATTGGCGCGAAGGAGAGCATGTTTTGATGTCAGGCCAGCAGGTCGCCTTGAAATTTGAGTTGCGCCGCCTTGGGTTGCGCGCATGATTATATTCTTGGATGTTGGCGCTGAAGTCGAGTTGCCCTTCAAGGTCAAACCCGAGCGGCTCTAGCGATCTGAGTGTTTATGCGTGAAAATTCCTCGGTACGTCAGTCAATGGAGCGTTGAACATCATGCGCCGTTTCATCGGCGAGGATATACCGCCAACTGCTTCTTAGGACCTAACAAGAGATCGCCTGTTAGGAGCCGCGATTTCCATCGAAGAGTGACCTAAAGCCAGGAGCGTTTGAGGATGAATTTGCAAGAGTTAGCTCATGCCGTGCCAGTTTATATGCATGCTGGCCGACGATACTTTATTCGGATTCAGGATATTCCTGATCCTTGGCGCGATCACTTTACGATGGCGTTACGTGGTTCAGCGTGTCCGGTGCTGGAAGGTGAAGGAGCGTTGGCGTATGTTTGGGATTGGGAGGCATGGATTGAAGGTCGCTGGGCTGGTCGTCCACCTCCAGTTGCCTGAACCAGGATAAGTGGCCTAGCTAGCGGCACAAGATATCTGATTGTTTATTCGTTGCATTCTGAGCGTTTATGCGTGAACAGTCTCGGCCACATCTGTCATCTTGAACGATTTTTTTGCCAAATCGTGGTCTATTTAGGACGTTGTAAGCATGGAAAAGAAATTGGTTTTGTTTTTGGATTTTGATGGTGTTTTGCATCCAGACGCCACCTATCTTGTACGCGGCCGTCCCATCTTGCGTGCCGATGGCCATCTGTTCATGTGGGCTGACCGTCTGATTGCTTTGCTGGCAGACTATCCCGACGTGGAGATTGTCCTTTCCACAAGCTGGGTGCGTGATCTGGGCTTTTCGCGCGCTCGCGCTTATTTACCCGTGGAACTTCAACGCCGGGTTGTTGGTGCTACTTGGCACTCAGCCATGGGACGGAATGCCGATGGATTTAAAAAATCCTCAACCTGGTGGGATGATGTTAGCCGCTATGAGCAAATCAGGCGCTGGGCTGATCGAGCCAAGGTTCATAATTGGATCGCTGTTGATGATCAACCTTCTGGATGGAGGAACCTAGAGTTAAGCAAATTGGTTCAGACCGATGGTGCTACAGGGCTTTCTGAAAGTAAGACCGTTGGTGATCTCAAAAAACTTCTTCAAGGCTCAACTTTATGATGTACGTAAGGCTATGCCAGGTACGAGCGGGGGGGGCCATTGAGATGGTCGGGAGCGGTGCCATGCCGACGAGAAAAAATGCCGCGCCGAGCGTTGGGTCAGGTGCTCGACTGGGCCAAGTTGCATTAAGCTGAATTGCTGTGTCAGGACATGCAGAGTACGAAACTAATTTCCCTTTTGGAGGGAACCATGAAATGGGATGTTATAGAAGTTAAGGTTGCTGGAGACTTTGCGCTGGCAGTGCGATTTCAGAATGGGCTGGAAGGTGCAGTGAGGTTCTTGCCGAGTTTTTTTCGTGGCGTGTTCACGCACTTGAGCAACCTTTCAGAATTCCAGAAAGTGCAGATCGTGGACGGCGTAGTGACCTGGCTTGGTGAGCTGGATTTGGCCTTAAATGCGATGTATGCAGCAATCGAAAACAGCGGTGAATGGCTGCTCAACTGAGGTGTAGTCGCTCACTTGACCTGACAGTCGCAGGCTTCAAACCGGGTAACTGTCAGATCAAGTCGCGATCACTACCTAAGTGGTAAATTAGAATCCACTCGCAAATTTGAACTGTTGGCCAAGTCCCTTTACTTTCTTGCCGGTCGGATCAAAAAATACATCTATAGATTTCGCGGCAACAAGGTTATTGATCGTCACTGCCCACTTATACATAACGTTCATTGCGGAGCGTTGTGTGAAATCCGAATCAGGTTCGCATCCGATTGTCTGTTTGACTGCATCAAGCGTCATACCTACTGTGATTCGGTTGTATCTGTCTTGGTTGAAATTTTCGGGTCGGCATTTGCTGAGGACAGCTTGGTTTTGAGCACTGGAAGGCATTTGCTCGCCAGTGCTGCGATTTTGCTTATCGGCCATCGATGCTGGTTCGCCTACTTTTACGACCCAGACGCGTCGGGAATCAGCCGAAAAATTCCAATCGTAGCCCATGGCGGTCATGATCGCACCTAAGAAAAAGACGCCGCCACGTTCGATGAAGGTTCGACTTGCAGCGTCGGTCGGAAACGGTGTGGCTGGCGGTATCGGACCCGTGGTTCGTACTTGTCCAGTGTTGGTTCCGGACAGCCCGAAGAATGGCCAAACTGTACGTAAACTTGAGTGAGAAACCTTGCTCAGGTCGGAAGCACAAACGACGAGATTGTCATAAATCTGCGGCGCGTCTTTATTGGCCCAGTATGTTACTGAGTACGTCAGGCATTGGTTTGGTTTGAATCGACCGATGGTGGCGTCGCCTTCATTTAGCCAGTTAGGGTAGCTGATGCTGATAGCCGTTTTAGGATAGTCTGGCGGATTGTGGGAATCCGTGACCGGGTACTTTTCGAAAATTTTATAAATTGGAGTGTCCTGTATCCGTTTCCCTCCGTTTGCGGCACTGGCTGCACCGTCTTTTTTTAACATACGCCCGAAGAAACTAGATACTGTATTTGGCGTCCCGGATGCCGCGTCAGTGTTGGATTTCTCAGCCTGCTGCATTGCGTCGCCCATATTCTGGGCCAGGATCGGAGCCGACACGCTGGCAACGAGCATTCCAACTATATAATTTCGCATGATTTTCCAAAAAGTAATCGTTGACACTTGGATCATGCCATTGATTCCGCATGGCAACAAGTTGGAGGCCGGTATGAGTTGATGCTTTGGCTTACTGCCTGCGCTTATGAGGAGGCTACATGCCCTGTTTTCGCTAGCGAAATTTATAGGTTAACGCGTGCTTTTAGCCAAGCTGTAAAGGCCTGTGTGTAAACATGGATAATTTAGCTTTGAAAGGCTTTAGTATGAAAAATCGTGCCCGAAAAAGGCAACTTGTTATGCGCCGAAAGTCTAGGACTCAGTTTGTGGTGGATACCCTTCGTGGCCTTGCTGAAGCTAAAGAAGGTAAACTTTCCCGTTATTGCTTCAATGAAGAGGATCGTGCGTGGCTAGACATGGTGCCGGTCGGTAGAGAGCGGTTAAGAGAATAGGTGGGGCGTGTATTGCTTGCCAGCTTTGGTGCTAGCGTACCTGAAAAAGGGCGATTTGAGGCCCGCGAGGGCTGGAGCGAAGCGGAACCCTTTTTGCCTCATGGTGGCATGTAGGAGCGTTTTGGCCGGTCGTCCCGGCCAGCGACGATGTCATCCAGTCGTTGTCGGTGGCCAGGTATAATTTTGTACCTATGTCCCTTGTGTATTGACGCCACGTACTGAGATTACATGAAGTCGGGGAGTTGCCATTGACGGGACTCACAATCCGCTGGCACTTCGAAAAGCCTTCATTTTCCGCAGTCTCAAACCTGAGTATAATATTGTTTATGTGGCACTTATTTCCAAAAAACGGTGTTGTTCATGCGGTTTTTGTACAGTCTTGATAAAAGTGGGTATGTTGGTGAGTACAAAATAGAATTTTTAGTATATTAGTCAATAAAATCAATGCGATATGCTTTAAATTCCTGTTCAACGTCTAACTTCCGACCTGGCCCCATACGGTGCGACAACGAACCCTGCAAGTGATTGATTTGCAGGTTTTTTTATTGCCCGCATGACTGATCCATCGCCTTGCCATGCCACGCGTTCCGGCCAGGCCGGTTGCGCTTGGCTTGCTTTTCCCTATATAATGAGAATAATTCTCATTTATATTTCAATGTGCCGTCTTGACCGCTGGCCGTTGGCGACAGGAAGGGTATCGTGAGCACCGCCGAGTTAGCGCTTCAGCAGCAAGTCAGCAGTCTGTACACCGACCACCACGGCTGGCTGCGCGGGGTATTGCGCCGCAAGCTGGGCAATGCCTTCGATGCGGCCGACCTGGCGCACGATGTGTACCTGCACCTGATGAAGACGGGCCGCGTGCCGCCGGCTGGCGAGTCGCGCCGCCACCTGACGCAGATTGCCAACGGCATGGTCATCGATCTGTACCGCCGCCGCCAGATCGAGGCGGCCTACCTGGAAGTGCTGGCCTTGGTGCCCGAAGCGCTGGCCCCGTCCGAGGAAGAGCGCGCGCTGGTGATCGAGGCGCTGACGGAAATCGACGCCGTGCTGCACCGGCTGCCCGCCAAGGCGCGCAAGGCCTTGCTGTTGTGCAAACTCGATGGCATGAGCTACCGCGACATCGCCGCCGAATTGCAAGTCTCTGTTTCGTCCGTCGAAAAATATATCGCCGCCGGCTTGCTGGCCTGCTACCAGGCCATGCACGCGCCGGACGCCTGAGCCATGGATGTGGTGATTGCGCCGGCCATCGTGCAGCAGGCGGCCCAGTGGATGGCGCGCCTGTGGTCCGATGACGCCAGCGACGAGGACCGGGCTGCCTGTGCCCGCTGGTGCGCCGCCCATCCGCACCACGCCATCGCCTGGCAGCGTTTGCAAGCGTTCGAGGGCAAGTTGCACAGCGTACCGCGCGACGCGGCCCGCCACGCGCTGCGCGAACCGGCGCCAGCCGCTTACCTGAACCGCCGCCGTGCCCTGAAACTGCTGGCCGTGCTGCTGCCTGTGGGTGGCATGGCGTACATGCTGCGCGGTACGGATGCCTGGCAAGTGGCCACGGCTGGCCACGGCACGGAGACAGGGGAAATTCGCGAAATCATGTTGCCTGATGGCACGCGCGTGATGCTCGCTTCCGCTTCCGCCATCGATGTGCGCTTCGACGCCAGCGAACGCTTGCTGATCCTGCGCACTGGCGAAATCCTCGTTACCACGGCGCACGATCCCGATCCGATGCAGCGGCCTTTCCGCGTGCAAGGTCGCCACGGCACGGTGCTGGCCCTGGGCACGCGTTTTACTTTACGGCAAGATGAATACACGTCGCGCGTGGCCGTCTTCGAGGGTGCCGTCGAGGTGCGCCTCGCGCATGCGCCCGGCTACGCCGTGGGTATAGCCACGGGTTATAGTGCCATTTTCTCGACCGATATCGTGCAATCGGCAGCCCCCGTGCCGCCCAGCGCCTCGGCCTGGACGAAAGGCGTGCTGGTGGCCGACAACATGCGCCTCGATGACCTGCTTGCCGAACTGGCCCGCTACCGTCCGGGCCTGCTGCGCTGCGACCCGGCCGTGGCCAGCCTGACCGTCAACGGCGTGTTTTCCTTGCGCGATACGGACCGCGCGCTGCATAACCTGGCGCTGGCCTTGCCGGTGCAGATCCTTGCGCGCACGCGTTACTGGGTCACCGTTCAAGCCATGCCCCAGGCTGCTGCCTGACAATTTCGCACGCGCGATTGAGGGTTTTGCATTTTCGTTCGGGATATAGGGTAAGAGCCACCCTTATCCATTGAACTTATGCACGTTTTTCCCCGTTTTCTCCATGAGTAGCCAAAGCCGAGTCGGTCCGATCAGCCGGATACTGCAGCCCATCCGCGGACGCTTGATCGTCGCCGCCATGCTCGCCTGCACCGGTTCCATGCTCACGCTGGCACCGCTGGCGGGCATCGCGCACATCGCGCAAATTGCCCTGGACCCTGCGCTAGCGCAAGGCGATGTCTGGCCCACCATTATCGCCAGCGTTGCTTGTCTGTGCTTCGGTATGGCGCTGATGTCGCTGGGCGAGCTGGCCGCCCACCTGGCCGACAACCGCCTCACCCACCAGTTGCGCCTGCAAGCCATGCAGCGCCTGGGACAAGTGCCGCTGGGCTGGTTCACCAGCCGGGCCTCGGGCGAGGTCAAGCAGGCGATGCAGGACGACATCAACACCCTGCACAGTCTCACCGCGCACTTTTACACGACGACGGGACGCGCCGTGGGCGCTATCGCTATCTCGGTGATTTATCTGTTCGCCATGGACTGGCGCCTGGCCATCGTGGCGATCCTGCCATTTCCCGGCTTTTTCCTGTTTTTCGGCCGGGCCATGAAGGCCAGCGGGAGCAATATGCAGCAATTTGTCGCTGGCATGGGGCGCATCAACAATGCCGTGGTGGAGTTCGTCAACGGCATTCCCGTGGTCAAGGCCTTCGGCGCCACGGGCCGCGCGCACGGCAGCTACCGCACTGCCGTTGACGCCTTTGCCGAGGCGTTTGCCGCATTCACGCGCCCGCTGGTCGGTTCGATGGCGAATGCCAATGCGCTGATTGCGCCAGTCGCCGTGCTGGGCGTGGTGGTGATTGCCGGCACCGTGTTCGTGGCCCTGGGCTGGATGGCGCCCGTGGAAATTCTGCCGTTCGCCCTGGTGGCGCCCGGTATTTCCGCGCCGATGCTGCTGCTGCATTACCTCACGCACGACCTTAATAACGCCACCGGCGCGGCCCAGCGCGTGCAAGCCTTGCTCGATACGCCCGTGCTGGCACAGCTGGCGCCCGACCAGCAGCAGTTGCCAGATGGTACGGAGATCCGCATGGACGGCGTGGGCTATGCCTACGATGGACACAACAAGGTGCTGTCGGACATCTGCCTGACCTTGCGTCCTGGTACGGTCACGGCCATCGTCGGCGCCTCCGGTTCCGGCAAATCGACCCTGGCGCGGCTGTTGCTGCGTTTTTTCGACCCGACCGAAGGGCGCATCACCCTGGGCGGCGTCGACCTGCGGCACATCGCCACGCCAGAGCTGTACCGGCGCATCGGCTTCGTGCTGCAGGAAGTGCGGCTGATCCACGCCAGCGTGCGCGAAAACATCGCGCTGGGGCGGCCATCGGCCAGCGCGCAAGAGGTCGAAGAGGCGGCGCGCCTGGCGAACATCCACGAACGCATCCTGGCCTTGCCACGCGGCTACGATGCCGTGATCGGCGAGGATGCGCAGCTGTCCGGCGGCGAGCTGCAGCGCGTGAGCATCGCCCGCGCTGTGCTGCTCGACCCACCCGTGCTGGTGCTCGATGAAGCCACGGCGGCCGCCGATGCGGAAAACGAAGTGGCGATCCAGGATGCGCTGTCGCGCTTTGCCAGGGGCCGCACCCTGCTGGTGATCGCGCACCGGCTCGACACCATCATGCACGCCGACCACATCGTCGTCGTCGAGAACGGCGCCATCGTCGAGCAGGGCAGCCATGCCGGCTTGCTCGCAGGCAAGGGCCGCTATGCGCAACTGTGGGCGCTGGGCGGCTATCAGGATACCCAGGAAGGGGCGACCCCGTCATGCTGAAGACTTTCATGCAATTGCTGGGTGATGATGCGCCCGTGTTTTGCCGCTACTGTGCCATGGCCGTCGCGTATGGCGTGCTCAGCGGGCTGACGATGACCGCGCTGGTGTTGGCCCTGGGCCGCTTGCTGGCCGGCGATACGGGCGGCGCGGCCCTGTGGCTGCTGGTGCTGCTGACCGGGCTGGTGGCCTGCTGGGGCTGGCGGCGCCAGGTGGAAAAGGCCGGCGTGCGCGTGGGCGTGACGGTGCTGCAAGGGGCGCGCCAACGCCTGGGCGAGCACGTGGCACGCCTGCCCGTCGGCTGGTTCACGCCGGAGAACACGGCGAAACTGGGCCACGTCATCACGCAAGGCATGATGAATGTGGCCCAGCTGCCAGCTCACGTGCTCACGCCCGTGATCTGCGGTGCCGTCACGCCTTTGGTGCTCGTGGCCGCGCTGTTCGTGCTGCACTGGCCACTGGGTCTCATTGCGCTGCTGGCGCTGCCCATCCTGGCCGGAACCTTGCGGCTCACCGCGCATCTGGGCCAGCGCGCCGATGACGCCTATCACCGGCATTTTGCCCAGACCAGCCAGCGCCTGGTGGAGTTTGCGCAAGCGCAATCCGTCTTGCGCGCTTTCAATGGCAACGGCGGTGGTGGCGGCACGCGTTTCCTGCAGCAAGCCATCAATGAGCAGCGCCACGCCGGCTCACGGCTGATCTATCTGTCGGCTTTGTCATCGGTGCTCAACGCCTGGGCCGTGCAAGCCATCTTTGCCGCCTTGCTGGCCGCTGCCGCGCTGTGGCTGCAGAGCCTGCTGGGTGCGGCATCCGCTGCGAGCGACGCTATTTCTGTCATCGTGGCGCTGTTGCTGGTGGTGCGCTTTGTCGATCCGCTGCAGGAAGTGGCCAGTTATGGCGAAGTGCTGCGCGGCGCGCGGGGCCCGCTCGATGCGGCGCGCGATATTTTCGCCGTGCAGCCCTTGCCGGAAGCACACACGCCGCAGGCGCCGCGCGATGCTTCCGTTGAGCTGCGTGGCGTGGGCTTTCGCTATGCACAGGACCAGCCCGACGTATTGACGGACATCAATCTGCGCATTGCGCCGGGCAGCATGACGGCGCTGATCGGCGCTTCCGGCTCCGGCAAGACAACCCTGGTGCGCCTGATCGCGCGCTTCTTTGACGCCAGTGCAGGCACGGTGCTGGTGGGCGGCGTCGATGTGCGGAACATGTCCAGCGAACAACTGGCAGGGCAGATCGGCCAGATCTTCCAGGACAGTTATCTGTTCCAGGGCAGCATCGCCGACAACATCCGCATCGGCAAGCCGGATGCGACCGATGCCGAGGTGCTGGAAGCGGCGCGCCAGGCGGGCGTGGCCGAGATCATCGCCCGCTTGCCGCAAGGATTCGATGCTTTGGTGGGCGAGGGCGGCGCGCGCCTGTCCGGCGGCGAGCGCCAGCGCATCGCCATCGCCCGCGCACTGATCAAGGATGCGACTATCCTGCTGGTCGACGAAGCGACGGCTGCGCTCGACGCGGAAAACCAGGCCGCCATCGCCGAATCGCTGGCGCGGCTGCGCGGCAAGCGCACGGTGATCGTCATCGCCCACCAGCTGTCGACGGTGGCGATGGCCGACCAGATCGTCGTGCTCGATGGTGGTGTGCTGCGCGAGCAGGGCGCACCCAGCACCTTGCGCGAGCAGGATGGCTTGTATACCCACTTCCTGGCCCAGCGCCAGGCGGCCAAGGGCTGGCGTATCGCCGCCGCAGCGCCGCCGCCATGAACGGGATGACGATTTGATACATGCGCGTCTGTTTTTCCTGTTCTTGATCCTGTGTTGCGCCTCGCTGTTGGTCGGTGCCAGGCACATCGCCTGGACGCAGCTGTTTGCGCTGTCCGACGCGCTGTCCGCTGATGCATGGCTGACCCTCACGGCCAGCCGGCTGCCGCGCCTGGCAGCGCTGGTGCTGACGGGCGTGGGCCTGTCCGTCTGCGGCGTCATCCTGCAACACATCGTGCGCAACAAATTCGTTGAGCCGGCCACCTCGGGCGGCCTCGACGCGGCCAAGCTGGGCATCCTCGTCGCGCTGAGCGTGGCGCCCGCAGCGGGCACGGCCTGCAAGATGGCGTTCGCGCTGGCCTTCTGCTTCGCCGCCAGCTTGCTGTATGTGGGCTTGATCCGCCGCATCCGCTTCAAGAACACGATCCTGGTGCCCGTCATCGGCCTCGTGTATGGCGGCGTGCTCAGTGCCGTGGCCGAGTTCTATGCCTACCGCAACAATATGTTGCAAAGCATGCAGGGCTGGCTGCTCGGCGATTTCTCGAAAATCGTCCAGGGCAACTATGAAATCATTTATCTGATCCTGCCCATCGTTGCCCTCACGTATCTGTACGCGCAGCGTTTCACGTTACTGGGCTTGGGCGAGGGCATGGCTACCAGCCTGGGCCTGAATTATGGGGTCACGGTGGCGCTGGGTCTGATGCTGGTGGCCGTCACGGTGGCGGCCACGGTGATCACGGTGGGCGCCATCCCGTTTGTCGGGCTGGCCATCCCCAACCTGGTGGCCTTGCGCCATGGCGACAACCTGGGCCGCACCTTGCCCATCGTGGCCCTGTGCGGCGCCTCGCTGCTGCTGGCCTGCGATATCGCCGGGCGATTGCTGATCTACCCGTTCGAGGTGCCGATCGGCCTGACGGCGGGCGGCGTGGGCGGCCTGCTGTTTCTCGCGCTGATCGTCCGGGGGCGGCGATGAGGCGCATATTGAAGCAGCGGACACTGTGGCTGGCCGTGTTTGCCCTGGCGATGGCCTTTCTCTTCGTCGGCGCAAATCTGGATTTCGATTACATCCTCCCCAAGCGCCTGGCGCGCCTGGCTGCCATCGTCATCGGCGGCGTCTGCGTGGCAGTGTCCTCCATTATTTTCCAGACCATCGCCGGCAACCGGATATTGACGCCGGCCGTCATGGGCTACGAAGCCGTGTACCTGCTGCTGCAGTCGCTGCTGATCCTCGCGATGGGCATGCATAGCGTGGTGCTGCTGGGACAGAACGGCAATTTTGTCGTGTCGATTGCGCTGATGCTGGCCTACTCCTGGGCCATCCATTACTGGCTGTTTCGTGATGGCAAGAACAACGTGTACTTCCTCTTGCTGCTGGGATTCGTGCTGACGATGGTGATCGGCACATTGACCCAGTTCATCCAGCTGCGCATCAGTCCCGGAGAGTTTGCCATTTTGCAAGGATTCAGCCAGGCATCGTTCAACAAGGCGCAGCCCGCGCAGTTGCTGACCTCGGCGCTGCTGGTGGGCGCCGCCTGCCTGGCCATCGTCAAGGCCATGCCGGCGCTCGATGTGCTGGCGCTGGGATGCGAGCAAGCCATCTCGCTCGGTATCGATTACCGGCGCATGGTGCAGCTGCAGCTGGCGCTGATCGCCGTGCTGGTGGCGGTGTCGACGAGCCTGCTGGGTCCCACGGCCTTCATGGGCATCTTTGTGGCGAACACAACGTATGCACTGGCACGCACGGCGCGCCATCGCGCCACCTTGCCGCTGGGCTGCGCCATCGCCATCGCCATCTTTCTGGTCGCCCAGCTGCTGGTCGAGCACGTTTTCAACTACCGGACCACCGTTGGCATCCTCGTCAACCTGGTGTGTGGCGCGTATTTCCTCGCGCTCATGGTCCGTACCCGAGGCACAGCATGATTCACGTCAACCATATCGAGAAAAGCTATGGCGCAAAGCGCGTGCTGGCCAACGTCAGCGCGCAGTTTCCCAAGGGGCAAGTGACGTCGCTGATTGGCCCGAATGGGGCCGGCAAGACCACCTTGCTGATGCTCATTGCGCGTCTGCAGGAACCGAACGGCGGCGAGATTGCAATTGCTGGGCGCCGCATCGCCGATATCAGCGTGCAGGAGTACGCGAAGCAAGTGGCCACCCTGCGCCAGTCGCCCGATTTCAACCTGCGCCTGACGGTGGAAGAGCTGGTCGCCTTCGGCCGCTTCCCCTACAGCCGTGGCACGCTGACGGCGCAGGACCGGCAAGCCATCGATGACGCCATCGCCTTTTTGTCGTTGGAATCGCTGCGCCTGGCGTATGTCGATGAACTGAGCGGCGGCCAGCGCCAGATGGCGTTCCTGGCCATGACGATTGCCCAACAGACAGATATTTTGCTGCTCGACGAACCGCTCAACAACCTCGACATGAGGCACGCCGTGCAGATCATGCGCGCGCTGCGTCGCCTGTGCGACGAGCAGGGGCGCACCGTGATCCTGGTGATTCACGACATCAATTTCGCCGCCAATTACTCGGACCACATCGTCGCCATGCAGGGCGGCGCCGTGCGCTTTTCTGGCCCCGCGCACGAGGTCGTCACGGAGGCGCGCTTGCGCGCGCTGTACGACATCGATTTTTACATCGTGCGCAACGAGCGTGGCTGTGTCTGCAATTACTTTACCCCTACAGGAGCTTGAGATGATCTGGAACAAATCCCGCTGCGCGCTGGTCGTGCTGCTCGCCGCCATGGCCGCCCTGCAAGGCTGCACCGACAAGGCGGCCATGGCGCCGCCAGCGCCTGCCGCCTCTGCGCCACCGCAGGCATTTTCTCCCATCACCATCGTGCATAAACTGGGCACGACGGTGATCGAACAGCGTCCGCAGAGGGTGGCTGTGCTCGACATGAACGAAGTCGATTTCCTCGACCAGCTGGGCGTGCCCGTGGCCGGCATGGTGAAGGATTACGTGCCGCATTTCCTCACGCGCTACAAGGATGACCAGGGCATCCGCGACCTGGGCGCCATCGTGCAGCCTAATCTCGAACACCTCCATGCGCTCAAGCCCGACCTGGTGCTGATGACGTCGATCCAGGCCAATCATTACAAGGAACTGAGCCAGATCGCGCCCACGGTGCACTTCGACGTGGATTACCAGAACAGCGAGAGCAAGCACATCGAGGTGGTCAAGCAGCACTTGCTGACCTTGGGACGCATCTTCGGCAAGGAAGACATCGCCCGCCTGAAAGCGCTGGGACTTGACGCCAAAGTGGCGGACGCGCGCAAGGTGACGCAAGACCGTCCCGAGAAGGCGCTGATCGTGCTGCACAATAACGGCGCCTTCAGTTCCTTCGGCGTGCAATCGCGCTACGGTTTTGTCTTCGACGCGCTGGGCGTGAAACCGGCCAGTTCGGCCATCGAGGCGGGCTTGCATGGCCAGCCGATTTCCAGCGAGTTCATCCAGCAAGCCAATCCCGACATTATTTATGTTGTGGACCGCACGGCCGTGATGGAACACCGTCCCGTCATGACGGCCGAACAGATGGCCAATCCGCTGTTACGCCAGACCAATGCCTGGAAGAACGGCCGCGTGGTCTTTGTCGATGCCGATGCCTGGTACATCACGGCGGCCAGCGTGACGTCGCTGAAATTGGTGATCGATGACGTGCTCAAGGGTTATCAGTGATAAGTATTTTAGTAATGATTCGTATTTAGATTGAGGATTCTGTCTTTTCGTTCGGGAGATAGGGTGAGAACAAGCAATCATCCATCTGAAAGGATTTACCGTATGAGCAAACGCATGGCAACGCGCCACCTTCCCGTTTTGAACCTGAACCGCCTCGCCACCGCCGTGCAGCTGGCGCTGATCACGGGCTTGACCGTGGGGGCGCTGGGCGTGGCGGCCACGCCGGCCTTTGCGCAAGCGGCGCAGGCACGGCAAGCGTTCAGCGTGCCGGGCGGTACACTGGGCCTGGCGCTCAACGCCTTTGCTGCCGAGGCGGGCATCGAATTGACGGTCGAGGCTAGCCTGCTGCAAGGCAAGAACAGCGCCGGCCTGTCCGGCAGCTACAGCGTGCCCGAAGGCTTTTACGAATTGTTGCGCGGACACGGCTTGCAAGCCGTGCGCGAGGGCAATGGCAGCTACACGCTGCGCCGCGAACCGGCACGCAGCACCGCGGCAGAAGCCGCCGCAACCATGCCAGCCGTGACGGTCTGGGGCAAAGGCAACACTGTCACCGATGCCTATGCCGGCGGGCAAGTGGCTTCCGGCGGCCGCGTGGGCTTCCTGGGCGACAAGGATTTCATGGAAACCCCGTTCAACACCATCAGCTATACGGATAAATTCATCGAAGACCGGCAAGCGCGCGATATCACCGATGTGATCTCGGCCACCGATCCCACCGTCTTCAGCAGCGGCATGACGGGCATCATCGGCGAAAACTACTCGATACGCGGTTTCAGTTCCGGCACCAGCGACGTCGCGTTTGGCGGGCTGTTCGGCGTTTCGCCCGTGTACCGCACCTCGCCCGAGATGTTCGAGCGCATCGAAGTGCTGAAAGGCCCGTCGGCCTTGCTCAACGGCATGCCGCCGGGTGGTTCGGTGGGCGGCAGCATCAACCTGGTACCCAAGCGCGCGGGCGATGCGCCGCTGGCGCGCGTGACGGCGTCGTATATGTCGGATGCGCAATGGGGCGGCCATGTGGACCTGGGCCAGCGTTTTGGCGAGAATAAACAATTCGGCATCCGCATCAACGGCGTCTACCGCGACGGCGAAGGCGCCATTGACCACCAGAAAAAGAAGACCCGGCTCGTCTCCGTGGGCCTCGACTGGCGTGGCGTTGGCGCGCGCCTGTCCGCCGACCTGTACAGCAGCGAAGACCGCGCGCGGGGCTTGAACCGGGGCGTCAACCTGGTCGCCGGCCTGCCCGTGCCGCGCCCGCCGAAGGCGGAGACCTTGCTCAATCCAAGCTGGGCCTTCTATGACACGAAGGACAAGGGTGCCATGCTGCGTGGCGAATATGACGTCAACGAACAACTGATGGCGTATGCCGCCATCGGTGCCAGCAAGGCCGATTACCAGTCGACGGGCGCTTACCTGATCCAGGTATTCAATACGGCCGGCGACTACCGCACCAATCTGGCTGACCTGGGTTTTAAACTGGAAAAACAATCGGCGGAAGTGGGCGTGAAAGGCAAGTTCCGTACAGCGAGCATCAGCCATCAATGGGCGGCCAACGCCACGTATTACCGCCACACGGACCAGCAGTTCGGCCGCCGCAATGTGCTGGACAAGGACTGGATCACGAATATCTACCGCCCCGTATGGGGACCGGCCACGCGCTTTGACGCACCGCAAATTTCGAAGACGGAACTGCGCCTGGCCAGTGTCGGCCTGGTCGATACCCTGTCGTTTGCGCAGGATCAAGTACAACTGACGGTGGGCGTGCGGCGCCAGGAAGTGCTCAACGACAGCTTCAACGTGAAGACGGGCGCGCGAAGCTCCCGCTATGACGCCGCTGCCACGACGCCGGCCGTCGCCCTGCTGGTCAAAGCCGCCAGGAACGTTTCGCTGTACGCCAACTACATCGAGGGCTTGAGCCAGGGTGCGACGGCCCCCATGACGGCGGCCAACGCGGGGGAAGTGTTTGCCCCGTACAAGTCCAAGCAGATGGAGGCCGGCGTGAAGGTCGACCTGGGTGAATTCGCCCATACGCTCAGTGTGTACGAAATCAAGCGCCCCAGCAGCTATGTTGATCCGGTCAGCAACGTCTTTTCCTTTGGCGGCGAACAGCGCAACCGCGGCATCGACTGGGGCTTCTTCGGCTCGCCCGTGCGCGACGTTCGCCTGATGGGCGGTATCGCCTATGTGGACCCGACCCTGGCCAGGACGAATAACGGCATTAACCAGGGCAAGCAGGCGGCCGGCGTGCCCAAGCTGCAGGCCAAGCTGGGCGTGGAGTGGGATGCGCCGCAAGTGCCGGGCGTGACCCTGACGGCGAATGCGACGGCGGCATCGAAGCAATACATCAATGAAGACAATTCCATGTCGGTACCGGGCCGCAGCGTATTTGACCTGGGCGCGCGCTACGCCACCCGCGCCGCCGGCCGGCCGTTGACCCTGCGCGCCAGCGTGAGCAACGTGAGCAACAAGGCGTATTGGGCGTTGCCGCAATGGACC
The DNA here is from genome assembly GCF_051380665.1 of Janthinobacterium lyxosi. Taxonomy (NCBI): domain Bacteria; kingdom Pseudomonadati; phylum Pseudomonadota; class Betaproteobacteria; order Burkholderiales; family Oxalobacteraceae; genus Janthinobacterium; species Janthinobacterium lyxosi. The sequence continues at coordinate 66,127 of NZ_JBNYXM010000023.1, read as the reverse complement.
AGCCTGGGGCTAGGCGCCCCGCGCACCTTCATGCTGTCGGCCACGACGGAGTTTTAAGCCGGCTAGTCATCCGGGCCCCGTGCCAGGCTGTCCGAGCGTTGCCACGTCCATAGCAGGCCGACGCCGGCCGAGGTGCCGCTGTTCTGGCGCAACAGGGGGCTGGCGCGGTTGGCGGCGCCTGAGTAAGTGTCGTAGCGTACAAAGGCAAAAGCGCGCCAGTCCTGGTGCAGCCGGTACGAACCGCCCAGGCCCAGCCGCGTGAGCATCAGCCCGCTTTTTGCCGCATACGCCGGGCGCTGATCGGTGGCAAACGCGGGGCTCACGCCATAAAAGTAATCGTTGATGGCGGCATTGCCCAGCACGGCGCCCAGGCTGGCATCGAGATGCCATGCCTGCTGCTCGCCTTGCAGCGCATACACGAAGCGCGGCTCGAACGTGGCGCCCTGGCGGCGCAGGCCGTCGCGCGCTTCGATGACGGCGCGCAGGGGCAGTTCCAGGCCCAGGCGGCTGTTGCGGGTCGGTTCGGCCAGCTTGATTTTCAGGCGCGGGCCAAACTCCACCAGGGTGCCCAGGTCCGGCATGCCGCGCCGGGCCGGCACGTCGCTGGACCTGGCCGGCAAGGACAGGGCAAAACCCACGTCAAATTCCACCCGCTCCGTATCGAGCAGGCGTGCGCCCACGCCGGAGCGGTCGGCGCGCAATACTTTCCCGCGATAAATCAGATAGGGCAGGGCCAGGCTGCGCGTCGAGCGCTCGCTGGCGCCGGGATAGGCGGGCGTGACGGCCGTGCCGCCGAAGACGCCTGCTTCCCATAATGGCAGCGGTGGTTCGACGGCGCGCGCCGGTGCCATGGCGGCGAAGAGGGCGGAGGCGGCCAGAAAGGTGCGTACGGTGTTCATCGAGGGACTCCGCAAGGTTTGCCGACTGGCAGCGATTCCAGGTCGGCAAAGGCGCCCAGCGCCCACGCTTGATGAAAGCCCAGTTCATTGCGCACGGCCAAGGCTTGCGTCGTCTTGCCCTGGCGTTCATATTGGTCGATCAGCGCCTTGTAGCTGAGGGCGCCCGACCGTTCGGTCTTCCTTGCCAGCGCGATGGCTTGGCGGAAATGAAATTCGGCCGCATCGTAGCGGCAGGCCCCGCTGGCGGCCCGTCCCGCCTGGTGATGCAGCCGCGCCTGCCAAGCGAGATCGCCTCGGCCCAGTTCGGCATTGTCGGCCGCGGCCGCGTAGCTGCGCATGGCTTGCGCCCAGTCGCCCTGGCTGGCTGCCTCCCGCGCGAACTGTTCCTGCTGCGCCGCCGTGCGCAGTTCTATCTGCGTGGAACAGGCGTTAAGCGCCATCACGACCAGCGGCGCGATGAGGCAAGAGCGGAAGGGGAGCAATGTGGACATGGCGCCACTGTAGCGCAAGGGCGGGCGCGCACGTTTGCGCGCTACGCATGAATTCGGGATTTACCCGCGCACGGATGACATATAATTTGCACACGACTTTGTTATTTTTGACAGTACACCTCACGGGAGCACCATGTTTTCACGCAAATTCCATTCTTGTGCACAGCTGATGCTGGCTACTTTGCTGATGGGCTTTATCGCCGCTTCCCCCGCGCGCGCGCAGCAAGCGGCCGTCAAATTGCCGAATGTGGTGATTCTGGCCACGGGCGGCACGATCGCCGGCAGCGGCGCCGACAGCACCACCACCGTCGGCTACACCTCGGCCACCGTGGGCGTCGAGCGCTTGATTGCGGCCGTGCCGGAACTGAAAAAAGTGGCGAATGTGAAAGGCGAGCAAGTGTTTCAGATCGCCAGCGAAAGCATGGGCAATAGCCACTGGCTGGCCCTGGCCAAGCGCATCAACGTGCTGCTGGCCTCGAACGATGTCGATGGCGTGGTCGTCACGCACGGCACCGACACCATCGAGGAAACGGCATATTTCCTGAATCTGACCGTGAAGAGCCATAAACCGGTGGTGGTGGTGGGCGCCATGCGTCCGTCGACCGCCATCTCGGCTGACGGCCCCATCAACCTGTACAACGCCGTGATGCTGGCCGGCAGCAAGGAAGCCGTGGGCAAGGGCGTATTGGTGGCCTTGAACGACCAGATCAACGCCGCGCGCGAAGTGACCAAAACCAACACCTCGACGACCGACACCTTCAAGTCGCCGGAACTGGGCATGCTCGGCTACATCCAGGGCAGCAAGGCCTTCTTTTACCGCCAGTCGACGCGCAAGCACACCTTGGAATCGGAATTTGACATCAGTAAGCTCGATTCCCTGCCGCAAGTCGATATCGTGTATGGCTACGCCAATATGCACCGTGTCGGTATGGACGCCTTCATTGCCGCTGGCGCCAAGGGCATCATCCACGCGGGCGTGGGCGATGGCAGCGTGGCCGCGCAAATGAAGCCGGCCCTGGTGGAAGCGCGCCAGAAGGGCGTGCTGATCGTGCGTTCGAGCCGCGTCGGCCAGGGCATCGTGGCGCGCAATGGCGAAGCCAACGACGATGAACTCGACAGTGTCGTGTCCGACACCCTGAACCCGCAAAAAGCCCGCATCCTGCTGATGCTGGCCTTGACCAAGACCAATAGTACGCAAGAAATCCAGCGTATTTTCTATACGTATTGATCCTTGTCGCGCCAGGCCAGCCTTATTGGCTGAGTCTGGCTGATTTACGCTTGCCCGCTTTGCTGCCATACTTCGTTTCTGAATAACTCCTGGCAGAAGCAGCAACACTGTTCCTTGTCCCTTGTCCCTTGTCCATGGCTATCCTGTCCGACATCATCCTGTATCCGATCAAATCGTGCGCCGGCATCCACTTGCAGGAGGCAGTGCTCACGCATTCCGGGCTGATGAGCGAGCATGTATTCGACCGCGAATGGATGGTGGTGGACGAGCAAGGCCGCTTCCTGACCCAGCGCGAACATCCGCGTATGGCGCTGATCGTGCCGCGCATCAAGGCCACCACGCTGGAGTTACGTGCGCCGGGCATGCTGCGCCTGGAAATCGCACTGGGCTTGCCGCATCCACAATTGGCGCCCATGCTGGAAGTGCAGGTGTGGGACGATACCGTGCGCGCCTACGATTGCGACGACGTCACGGCCACCTGGTTTTCCAACGCCATCGGCGTGCCGTGCCGCCTGGTGCGCTTTCACCCGGACGTGGTGCGCACCACCAGCACAGAATGGGCGAATGGAATTGCCGCCGCGACCATGTTTGCCGATGGCTACCCGGTGCTGATCGCCGGTAGTGCCTCGCTAGCCGATGTCAATGACAAGTTGCGCGCCGCCGGTCGCGAGGCGCTGCCGATGAACCGTTTCCGGCCCAACCTCGTTATCGGCGACATCGGCGCCTTCGAGGAAGACTACGCCGCGTTCCTGCAATTTGGCGCCACCGTGTTAAAACCCGTCAAGCCGTGCTCGCGCTGCCCGATCCCGTCGGTGGACCAGGCCACGGGCGTGCCCGGACCGGACCCGCTCGACGTCATGCATGGCTATCGCGCGAAGCCAGAGCTCGACGGCGCCATCTGCTTTGGCATGAATGCCATCGTCACCGAAGGCGGCGATGAGCGTATCGTGGTGGGGCAGGATATCGGTTTCGAACTGGCATTTTAAGCATGGTGCCCGTACAGAAGGGTTTAAGGTTTCTATGAATCAAGCAATACCGCCGGACCCGCGCATTGCCAGCCTCGAAGCCGAAAACCAGGCCTTGCGCGCGCGCATGGCTTTCCTGCTGGAACAGGTCGAGCGCAACCACGACATCATGTGCCGCCACCAGGCGTTCGACCTGGAAATCGTCGGCGCGTCCACGTTTCCCGAACTGATCGGCACCATCTTCCGCACCCTGCCCGTGATTTCCGACCTCGACGGCGTCACCCTGAGCCTGCTCGACGAGGATGACGATATCGTGCTGGTGATGGAAAAGCTGGGCGTCGATTTCAGCGCCTTTCCGCAGTTGCTGTTCGTGCATGCCGTGGCGGAGCTGGGTTTTGCCGCGCCGGCACTCGTGGCCGAGGGCGAAGCGGCCTTGCCGCCGTTGCCGCTGCTGGGTGCCTTCGATGCTGCCGTGCATGGCCCGCGTTTTCCGCAGATCGACGCTCTGCGCAGCGTGGCGCTGGTACCCTTGCTGCGCAACAAGCGCCTGATTGGCAGCCTGAACCTGGCCAGTAGCGACGCGACGCGCTTTACGCCTGCGCTGGGCACGGATTTCATCAAGCACATGGCTTCCATCATCGCCATTTGCCTGGAAAACGTGATCAGCAATGAAATGCTGAAATACATCGGCTTGACCGATTCCTTGACGGGCGTCTACAACCGGCGCTATATCGACCGCCGGCTGCTGGAAGAAATCGCCCGCGCGCGGCGCCAGAATTATTGCATTTCATGCATGTATATCGATATCGACCATTTCAAGCTGGTCAATGACACCTATGGCCACCAGGGCGGCGATGAAGTGCTGCGCGAAGTGGCCACGCGCATTCGCACGGAGTTGCGCCGCTCCGATGCGTTGGGCCGCTTCGGCGGCGAGGAATTCGTCGTGCTGCTGATCGACGCCGACCTCGACAGTGCGACGTTTGTTGCCGAACGCATCCGCGCCAGCATCGCCGGCACCATGTTTGACTTGCCGGGCAGCGCGCAGGCGTGGGTCAGCGTATCGATCGGCGTGGCCAGCCTGGAAGCGGGCGCGGCCCTGCTACCGATCGAAACGGTGGCGCAGCAACTGGTGGCGCACGCCGACCAGGCCCTGTACCAGGCCAAGGCGGATGGCCGCAACAAGGTCGTCAGCTGGCAGGCGCAGGTCGAATAATTATTTCAACAGCAAGGTTTCGGCTTTGGCCACGGCATCGGCCGTGCCGCGCAGCACCACCACGTCGCCGCTGGCCAGCTGTGTCTCGGGGGTAACATCAAGGCTGTCGCGGCCGCGGCGGATGGCCGTAACAAACGCGCCGCAGCCAGCCACGTCGATCGCGCTCAACGGTAAACCCACGCAGTGCGCGCCCTCGTTGACGGTGACCGTATGCAGGCGTTCCAGCTCGGCATCGTCGCCCGCGTCGCTGGAACCGTGGAAATAGCCGCGCAAGGAGGCGTAGCGCTCTTCGCGCGCCGCCTGCACCCGATGCACCACGCGGCGCAGGGGTACGCCCATCATGATCAGCGCGTGCGAAGCGAGCATCAGGCTGCCTTCCATCAATTCCGGCACCACTTCGGCCGCGCCCGCGCTTTTCAGCAGGTCGAGGTCGGTGTCGTCGTGGCTGCGCACGATAACGGGTAAAGTCGGCGCCATTTCTTTAAGTAGATGCAATAACTTCAGTGCCGAGGGCGTGTTGGCGTAGGTAATCACCACGGCGCTGGCCCGGTAGATGCCGGCCGCGACCAGGCTTTCGCGCCGGCCCGCGTCGCCATACGAGACGTGGGCGCCGGCCAGCTGCGCTTCCTGCACCCGTTCCGGGTCCAGGTCCAGCGCGTGGTATTCGATCTTTTCTTCTGCCAGCAGGGTGGCCAGGCTTTGCCCGCTGCGCCCGAAGCCGGCGATCAGCACGTGTTTCTGCGACGCCATGGTGCGCGTGGCGATCTTTGTCAGGGCCAGCGACTGCATCATCCAGTCATTCGCCGCCAGTTTCATGACGATGGCGTCGGACTTGGCGATGAGGAAGGGCGCCGCCAGCATCGACAGCACCATCGAGGCCAGCACCACCTGCACGACGAACGGATCCATCAACTTGATGCCGCCCGCCAGGTTCAGCAGCACGAAGCCGAACTCGCCCGCCTGCGCCAGTCCCAGCCCCGTGCGCAGGGCCACGCCGTTGCTCGAACCGAACAGCCGGGCCAGGCCCGCGATCAGGGCGAATTTCAGCAGCACGGGGCCGCACAGCAGCAGCAAGACCAGCCACCAGTTGTCGAGCACCACGCGGATATTGAGCAGCATGCCGACAGTGATGAAGAACAGGCCCAGCAGCACGTCGCGGAACGGTTTGATATCCTCTTCCACCTGGTGCTTGAATTCCGTCTCGGAAATGAGCATGCCGGCAACAAAAGCCCCCAGGGCCAGCGACAGCCCGGCCCGTTCCGTGATCCAGGCCGCGCCCAGCGTGATCAGCAGCAGGTTGAGCATGAACAATTCTTGCGAGCGGCGCTTGGCGACGATGGTGAGCCAACCCCGCACCAGCTTCTGGCCGATGAATAGCAGCAAGATCAGTACGACCAGGGCCTTGCCGCCCGCCCAGGCCAGGGTTTCGGCCAGGTTGTCCGAATCGCGCGTGAGGGCGGGAATCAGGATCAGCAGGGGCACCACGGCCAAGTCCTGGAACAGCAGGATGCCGATGATCTTACGGCCGTGTTCGCTTTCCAGCTCCAGCCGTTCCGTGAGCATTTTCGAGACGATGGCCGTCGACGACATGGCCAGCGCGCCACCCAGGGCAAAGGCGGCTTGCCAGCTCAGGTGGATGTAGGCGGACAGGTAGCGCCCGACGAACCAGCCGAAGACGACGGTGGCGACGATGGTGGTGACCACCTGCGCCATGCCCAGGCCGAAGACGATGCGCCGCATGGCGAGGAACCTGGGAAGCGAGAATTCGAGTCCGATGGAAAACATCAGGAAGACGACGCCGAACTCGGCCAGGGTGTGGCTGGCCTCGTTTTCCGCTGCCAGGCCCAGCGCGTGGGGGCCGATGACGATACCGACGGCCAGGTAGCCCAACATGGGCGGCAAATGCAACATTCTGAAAGCGACCACGCCCAGCACGGCGCTGCCGAGTAACATCAGGGTCAGTTCAAGCGAGGAAAACATGGGTTGCCCGGTACGGTCAATGGAAATCGTTGTTTGTTGTGACTGGCAAGTTTTTTGCTTTCCTAATTCGTTTATACTTTGGGCATGAGTGTAACCCATGAAAAAACAATGCTGAAAGCTTTTGATCGAATTGACATGCAAGCGACGACCGAGCGCGCCGTCGCGCTGGCCCGCACCACCTTGCAGATCGAGTCCGACGCCATCGTTGCGCTGCACGCGCGCCTGGCCACGGACGACAGCGTGGGGCGCGCCGTGGCGATGTTGCTGCAATGTAAGGGGCGTGTCGTCGTCTCGGGCATCGGCAAGTCCGGCCATATCGCGCGCAAGATTGCCGCCACCCTCGCTTCCACCGGCACCCCGGCCCTGTTCGTGCATCCGGCCGAAGCGGCCCATGGCGACCTGGGCATGGTCACCTCGGAAGATGCTTTTATTGCCATATCGTACTCAGGCGAATCGTCGGAACTGATGGCCATCATGCCCGTCGTCAAGCGCATGGGTGGCGTGCTCATTTCCATGACGGGCAAGCCGAACTCCAGCCTGGCCCAGTTGGCCGACGTGCACCTGGATATTTCTGTTGAGAAAGAAGCCTGTCCGCTGAACCTGGCGCCGACGGCCAGCACCACCGTGACCCTGGCCCTGGGCGACGCGATCGCCGTGGCCTTGCTCGACTTGCGCGGCTTCAAGGAAGAAGATTTCGCCCGCTCGCACCCGGGCGGCGCCCTGGGCCGCCGCCTGCTCACGCACGTGCATGACGTCATGCGCAGCGGCGAACGGGTGCCCAAGGTGCCCGTGCAGGCGTCCTTGCTGCAGGCGCTGGAAGAAATGACGAAGAAGGGCATGGGCATGACGGCCGTCGTCGATGCGGATGACCGCCCCGTGGGCGTGTTTACCGATGGCGACTTGCGCCGCATGTTCGAGCGCGTGCAGGATTTCACGCAAGTGGCGATCCGCGACGTCATGCATGCGCAGCCGCGCAGCATCGCGCCCGAGCGCCTGGCCGTCGACGCCGTGGCCGTGATGGAGCAGTTCCGCATCAACCAGATGCTGGTCGTCGATGCCGACGGCAAGCTGGTGGGCGCCCTGCATATCCATGATCTGACGCAAGCGAAGGTGATCTGATGGACAGCGTAGCGGACAACCTGGCGCGCGCGGCCAAGGTCAAACTGATGATCTTTGACGTCGATGGCGTGCTCACCGACGGCAGCCTGCATTTCGGCCCCGATGGCGAGATGATGAAAACGTTTAATGTGTATGATGGCCTGGGCATCAAGCTGCTGCAGGAATCGGGCGTGCAGACGGCCATCATCAGCGCGCGCCGCTCGGCCATCACGGCGCGCCGCGCGCAAGACCTGGGCATTACCCATGTGCACCAGGGCGGTCACGACAAGTTGACGCCGTTTCGCGAACTGCTGGCGCTGACGGGTTTGACGGAAGAGCAATGCGGCTATATCGGCGACGATGTCATCGATGCGCCCATCCTGCGCCGCGTGGGCTTTGCCGTCAGCGTGCCGGGCGGGCGTCCGGAAGCGCAAGGACTGGCGCACCATGTGACGCAGGCCGGCGGCGGCCGTGGCGCGGTGCGCGAGATCTGTGAATTCCTGCTGCGCGCCCAGGATAACTATGCGCGCGTCATGGCGCCGTTCCTGGAGTGAGGCGCATTGCCTCGCCGCCAGTGACATTTGAAAGAGTGAAACCCTATGCGTAAGCCAGGAGGCGCCCATCGCTGGCGCATGATTTTTACCGTGCTGGGGGCCGTCGTCTTTGCGCTGGGCAGTTTTTGGCTGCTGGAAGTGATGAACAAGAATGCCCAGGACATCACGGCCAGCAAGCATCTGGATGAGCCAGACTATTTCATCACCAATTTCAGCCTGGTGCGCATGGACTTGACGGGCAAGCCCAGCTATATCGTGTCGGGCACCAAGCTCACGCATTATCCGCTGGATGATTCATCCGATATCGACCAGCCTTTCGTGCGCAAGCTCACGCCCGGCATGCCGCCGATGAACATGAATGCGGAGCTGGCGCATATCGATCAGGACAATACCCGGCTGCAACTGCGCCGCAAGGTCGTGATCGACCGGGTGGCCAGTCCGAAGGCGCAGAACCTGACAGTCAAGACGGAAGCGCTGACGGTGTTTCCGGATGAGGAAAGAATGGAAACGGACGTGCCTGTCGATATCCTGACGGGCGCCTCGCGCATCAATGGCATCGGCATGAAGGCGAATAACGCTACCGGCGTGGTGGAAGTGCAGAATGCGCTGCGCATGGTCCTCCCGCCGAAACCGCGCCCGGCCGCGGCGGCAAAATGACAGAATGAAACAAGGAAACCATACTATGAAGAACATCTTGCTGTTGACCGTATTTTCTCTGGCCATGATGGGCGTGGCGCATGCCGAGAAGGCCGATTCCGAGAAGGAAGCTGTCATCACGGCACGTAGCGGCCATGTCGACGACATCAAGCAGGTGCGTACCCTGACGGGCGACGTCGTGCTGGTCAAGGGTACCTTGACCATGAAGGCGGGCCGGGCCCTGATCACGGAAGACCCGCAAGGCTACCAGTTCATTACCTTCTGGGCCGATCCCGGCAAACTGGCCACCTTCCGCCAGAAGCGCGATGGCGCGGGCGACCTGTGGGTCGAAGGCGAAGCGGAGCGCGTGGAATACGACAACAAGACGGAAGTGGTGAAACTGTTTTCCAGGGCCAAGCTGACGCGCCTGGAAGGCACAAAAGTGACTGACGTGGCCAATGGCGCCTTCATCTCGTATGACAGCCGCAAGGAAGAATTTGCGATGGAAAATTCGAATAGCGGCACCAGCACCCCGGATGGCGGCAGCGTGCGCATGGTGATCCAGCCGAAGCCCAAGGCACCGGCGGCGGAGAAAGCGCCGGCCACGCCCGCGCCAGGAAAGAAATAATGGACAATACACGTTGCGGCAGCACCCTGATCGTTCGCGGGCTGCAAAAAACCTATGGCAAGCGGCAAGTCGTGCATGATGTCTCGCTGCAAGTCGAATGCGGCGAAGTGGTCGGGCTATTGGGTCCGAACGGCGCCGGCAAGACCACCTCGTTCTACATGATCGTCGGCCTGGTGCCGTCCGACGGCGGCAGCATCGATATCAGCGGCGTGGACATTTCCCGCCTGCCGATCCACCGCCGCGCGCAGATGGGCCTGTCGTATCTGCCGCAGGAAGCGTCCGTGTTTCGCAAGCTGACGGTGGAAGACAATATCCGCGCCGTGCTGGAAATCCAGACCGTCGAAGGCCGTCCCCTGAAGAAGGCCGAGATCGAGGAGCGCCTGGATAAATTGCTGGCCGACTTGCAGATTGAAAAGTTGCGCGAGAACCAGGCGCTGTCCCTGTCGGGCGGCGAGCGCCGCCGCGTGGAGATCGCCCGCGCGCTGGCCACCGACCCGCGTTTCGTGCTGCTCGACGAGCCATTCGCCGGTGTCGACCCCATCGCCGTGATCGAGATCCAGCGCATCGTGCGCTTCTTGAAGGAGCGCAATATCGGTGTCCTGATCACCGATCATAATGTGCGCGAGACGCTGGGTATCTGCGACCGTGCCTACATCATCAACCAGGGCTCGGTGCTGGCGTCGGGACGCCCCGACGACATCATCGCGAACGAGTCGGTACGCCGGGTCTATCTGGGCGAACACTTCCGCATGTGAGCCAATGAAACAATCATTGCAGCTGCGCACTTCGCAGCACCTGGCACTGACGCCGCAGTTGCAGCAATCGATACGCCTGTTGCAATTGTCTACCCTGGAATTGCACCAGGAGCTAGAGCAATTGCTGACGGACAATCCCTTGCTCGAACGCCTCGACGATCCGCTCGACCGTTCGCTGCGCCTGCTGTCCGATGGCGCCTTGAGTTCCACGGCTGCGCCGGCCGAAGCACCGCCCCAGCCGCCAGGCCAGGAGGCGCCTGCAGCGCCGGCCGAAGCGGAAACCTTTGACGGAGAGGCCGCCGGCGACAGCCCGGCTGCAGCGGAGGGCGGCGACAGCGACTGGAGCGAGGCGAGCCGGGGCAAGGCGCCCGACGACGAAGATTCCCGCCCGCAACTCGAAGCCCATCACTGCACCCTGCGCGAACACTTGATGGAGCAGATGCGCGTGACGGTGCTCGAATTGCGCGACCGCGCGCTGGTCGAGCTGATCATCGACGCACTCGATGACAACGGCTACCTGGAAGAGTCGCTCGACGACATCCTGGCACGCCTGCCGCAAGAGCTGGAAATCGACGCCGACGAGATGCGCACGGCCTTGTCGCTGCTGCAAAGTTTCGATCCGCCCGGCGTGGGCGCGCGCAATGCGTCCGAATGCCTGGCGCTGCAAATCAAGCGTTTGCCGCACATCGCCATGGTGACGCGGCGCATGGCCCTCGTCATCGTGGAAAAGCACCTGGCCTGGTTTGCCCAGCGCGATTTCAACAAGCTGAAAAAAGCCCTCGATTGCGACGATGAGGACTTGCGCGAAGCGCAGACGGTGATTCGCCAGTGCAATCCGCATCCGGGTGCCGTCTTCGCCTCGGATGTGTCCGATTACGTGGTGCCCGACGTCGTCGTCAAGCGCGCGCGCAATGGCTGGCAAGTCACCCTGAACAACGACGTCATGCCGCGCCTGCGCGTGAACGCCATGTACGCCAACTTGCTCAAGCAGGGCAAGGGCGAGGGCGCCATGGGCGCACAGTTGCAGGAAGCCAAGTGGCTGATCAAGAATATGCGCCAGCGCTTTGACACGATCTTGCGCGTGGCGCAGGCGATAGTAGAAAGACAAAAGAACTTTTTCTCGCATGGGGCCGTTGCCATGCGCCCCCTTGTGCTCCGTGAAATAGCTGATACACTGGGTTTACACGAGAGTACTATCTCGCGGGTAACAACCCAAAAGTACATGCTGACCCCGCATGGCATGTTTGAGTTGAAATATTTCTTTGGTAGCCACGTCGCCACCGAAGCGGGGGGCGAAGCGTCATCGACGGCGATACGGGCATTGATCGTGCAACTGACAGGAGCAGAAGACCCTAAAAATCCTTTATCCGACAGTAAGATTGCGGACATGCTGGGGGAACAAGGCATGGTGATTGCGCGACGTACTGTTGCCAAATACCGGGAAGCGTTGAAAATTCCGCCAGTGAGCCTGCGTAAGTGTTTGTAAGTTTTTTTCGGTTCCTCTGCGGGCCGGATAGGATGGACCGCACGAACCCGATCATCTTTAGGAGTGTGTATGAATCTCACCATCAGCGGACATCATCTCGAAGTCACACCAGCCATCCGTGAATATGTACAAACGAAGCTGGAGCGCGTGAAACGTCATTTCGATCAAGTCATCGATATTGCCGTGATTCTGACCGTGGATAACCTCAAAGAGAAAGAAAAACGTCAAAAGGCCGAAGTCAACCTGCGTCTGAGTGGTAAAACTGTCTACGTGGAAAGCCTGGCGCAAGACTTGTATGCCGCGATCGATACCCTGATCGACAAGCTGGACAGGCAAGTGATGAAATACAAAACCAAAGTGCAAGGGCACGGTAAAGAGGCGATCAAGCATCTGCCAGACAACTCGGACGAAGAATTCGCCGCCGCCTAAGAACACCAAAAAACCTGCTGCGCGTCGCGATTTGCGGCCTCCGATGCTCACTGTGCATACGCACAGCTCCGCTTCTCAGCCACAACTCACATCCGCTCGCTACGGTTTTTCCACGTGTTCCACGGCCTGCGACTTTGAACCGGTTGTGATCAACTAGGGGCGCACCTTGCGCCCTTTTTTGCGCCCGAACCTGTCGAACGCAATGTTCCCTCGCAGGCGCTAGAATGTGGCCACTCTCACTTCTTTTCATTTTGCCATGAGCGACTTCGTCCAGACCTCCATCCGCAACCGTACGGGCCACATCGTTCTCGACCGCCCGAAAGCCTTGAATTCCCTGTCGCTGGAGATGGTGCGTGCCCTGAGCACGGCCCTGCTGGCCTGGCGCGCCGATCCGCAGGTGGACGCCGTGGTCATCCGCTCCAGCAGCGAGAAAGCCTTGTGCGCCGGTGGCGACATCCGCTTCTTTTACGATGCGGGCCTGGCCACGCCGCAAGGCGGCAGTGCCCAGCTGGAAGATTTCTTTACGGAAGAATACGCTTTAAATCATTTGATTCATTTCTATCCGAAACCGTATATTGCCGTGCTGGATGGCGTGGTGATGGGCGGCGGCATGGGCGTGGCGCAAGCCGGGCCTGGCAACCGCCTGCGCATCGTCACGGGCCGCACGCGCATGGCCATGCCGGAAGTCAATATTGGCTTGTTCCCGGACGTGGGCGGCAGTTATTTCCTTTCCCGCTTGGCGGGCCAACTGGGCCTGTACCTGGGATTGACAGGCTTGACGATCAACGCGGCCGATGCCCTGTACACGGGCCTGGCCGATGTGTACCTGCCCGAGGCGCAGATGGGGGCGCTGCTGGCCCTGTTCGAATCGACGCCGGGCGAGGCCTTGCCGGTGGCCATCAAGGCGCTGGCAGCACCGTTCCAGGCCGAGGCGGGGGCTTCTCCCCTGGCCACGGCGCGCGCGGCGCTGGACCGCCATTTCGGCGCCGGTTCGGTGGCCGCCATCATGGCGTCGCTGACGCAGGACGACAGCGCGTTCGCCGGCAAGGCCCTGGCGGCCATGCGCCTGCGTTCGCCGCTGATGATGTCGGTGACCCTGGAATTGCTGCAGCGGGGCGCCCGCCTGGGCGTGGCCGATTGCCTGCGCATGGAGCGCAGCGTGGTGCGCCATAACTTCGAACATGGCGAAGTGCTCGAAGGCGTGCGCGCGCTGGTGGTCGACAAGGACAATGCGCCGCGCTGGAACCCTGCCAGCCTGGACGAGGTCGACGCGGCCATGGTGGCGCGCTTCTTTGCCCCCGTCTGGCCGGCGCCAGCGCATCCGCTACGCCACCTGGATTAACTAGGAGCGCTCGCGGTGACGCAGCACGACCCGTTCATTCGGGCTGAAGTATTGCGCCAGCCGTTCCGCCATGTACACGGAGCGGTGCTGGCCGCCCGTGCAACCGAGCGCCACGGTCAGATAGCTGCGGTTGTCGGATTTGAATGACGGCAACCACTTCTCGATGAAGGCGCGGATGTCGGCCAGCAGTTCCAGCGCGCTCGGCTGCGCGTCGAGGAAGGCGATCACGGGCGCATCGCGTCCGTCGAGCGGGCGCAGCGCCAGGTCGTAATAGGGATTGGGCAAGGCCCGCACATCGAAGACGAAATCGGCGTCCAGCGGCACGCCCAGCTTGAAGGCGAACGATTCGAAGAACAAGGTCAGCGGCGCGCGTTCGGAGGCGACGATATCCTTGATCCAGGCGCGCAATTTGTTGGCGCTCAGTTCCGAGGTATCGATCACATGGCCCAATTGCTCGATCGCTGACAGGCGTTCCCGTTCTTCCGAGATGCATTCGATCAGGGTGCGGCGGCTGGCCGGGTTCTGGTTCGGGCGCAATTCGTGCGACAGGGGATGGCTGCGCCGCGTTTCCGAAAAACGCGCCACCAGCGAATGCGTGGTCGCCGTCAAAAACATGACTTTGACGTCGTGCCCCTGGTCGCGCAGCAGCGCCACATTGTGTGGCAGGCTGGTCAGCGACTCGGCGCTGCGCGCATCGACGGCGACGGCCAGTTGCGGCGTCCCTTCGTCGAGCAAGGTTTGCACCAGGCTGGGCAGCAAGGCCGGTGGCAGGTTGTCGACACAATAATAGCCGGTATCTTCCAGCACATTGAGCGCGACGGATTTACCGGAGCCGGATATTCCGGTGATAAGGACTATATGCATACGCCGATCATACAATAAAGATCGGCGTTCTGCTTCCGAGGCAATTGTCTTTACAAATTATTGCAATTATTGTTTGAGCATTGCTTGTATTTAATTGTTGCCATTGGCGTCAATGTGGGGTCAGACCCGTCGGGTCGGACCCCGGTAATTAGTCACCACTCATTGCCAATCTCTGCCGCTCCATGAACTCCTGCAAGGTGTCGATGCCGCGCAGTTGCAGAATCGTGTTGCGCACGGCCGCTTCCAGCAGCACGGCGATGTTGCGGCCGGCGGCGACGGGGATGACGACCTTGCGCACGGGCAAGCCGAGCACGTCTTCCGTGGGGAACAGGAAAGGCAGGCGCTCAACTTCTTCTTCCAGCGCGTTGCGGCGCACCAGGTGCACGATCAGTTTCAAGCGCATCTTGCGGCGCACGGCCGTTTCGCCAAAGATGGCCTTGATGTCGAGCAAGCCCAGGCCCCGCACTTCCAGCAGGTTTTGCAGCAGGGGCGGGCAGCGGCCTTCGATCATATTGGGCGCGATGCGCGAGAATTCCACGGCGTCATCGGCCACCAGGCCGTGGCTGCGCGAAATCAGTTCCAGGCCCAGCTCGCTCTTGCCCAGGCCAGAGTCGCCCGTGATCAGCACGCCGACGCCCAGCACGTCCATGAACACGCCATGCATGATGATGCGCTGCGCCAGCTTTTTCGACAGGTAGACGCGCAGGAAGTCGATCACTTGCGCGGCTGGCAGCGGGGTGGAAAACAGGGGAATGTTTTGCTCGTCGCAGATGGCGAGGATGTCGGGCGGGGTTTCCAGCCCTTGCGCGATGATCAGCGCGGGCGGGCCGCCGGCGATCAGTTCGCCAATCACGTGGGTGCGCGTATTGACCTTCAGGCGCTGGTAGTAATTGATTTCCTGGTGGCCGAAGACCTGGATGCGGCCCGGATGGATCAGGTTCAAGTGGCCCACCTGATCGGCGGCCGACGAGACATCGCCCGAGATCAGGCGTTCGCCGCCGGGGAAGCCGGCGAACCAGCCCAGTTGCAGACTTTCACGATTATCGTCGTACAGGCGTTGTATCGTCAGCGGCGTTTGCAACATGGCAGTCTTCTTCAGGAGTGGAGGAATACCTGAAGTTTAACCCGCCGCTTGCAGACTGGGTTGCCAATTGACGATGCGCGAATGCACGGATTTCGGCTCCGGATCCGTGGCCAGCGCCGTGCGGAAGGCATCGTCGGAAAACATTTCGGCGATTTCCGACAAAATTTCCAGATGTTGCTGGGTGACATGATCGGGAATCAGCAGGAAAAACAGCAGATTGACGGGCTTGCCATCGGGCGACTCGAAGGGAATCGGCTCGGCCAGGCGCACGAAGGCGCCCAGCGGCGCTTTCAGGGTCTTGCTGCCCTTGACCCTGCCATGCGGCACGGCCACGCCATGGCCCAGGCCTGTCGAGCCCAGGCGTTCGCGGGCAAACAGATTGTCCGAAACGGTAGAGCGGGCGATGCCGTAGTTGTTTTCGAAGATCAGGCCGGCTTGCTCGAAGGCGCGCTTTTTACTGGAGACTTCCAGGTCCAGCAGGACGTTTTCGAGGGATAGTATTTTGCTAAGATTAGTCATGACACTCAATGAAATGGTGCAATGCGCAGAGGGCTTGCGAGCCGAATTATAGGCCTGTTTCGGCGGCCTGTAACGCCAATTCTCAACAGTATACGCCCGCTGCGGGCACAGTGCGCGCTGCAGCCCATGTCGCCATCATTTTAGCAAAAAACCAACGCCGGGGTGTATCGGCTATTTCTTGATTAAAAACACGCGGCGCGCCGGTTTTTCCGCCGCCGAATGCCGATTTTCCGATTTATCAGCGTCTTTGACATGCACTGGGGCACTACTGCAACGTTGTTTTAAAACACAGCCAACATTCCTGTTGGCATGATTTCAAGGTCTTGCGCGGTGTTACTGGCGCGCATTACGCAGATTGCCCGGCATCGCGCCTGTGCTGTAGTTGCTGCGCCACGGATTGATATCGAGTCCACCGCGGCGCGTATAGCGTGCATACACGGACAGTTTTTGCGGCTTGCACTGGCGCAAGATATCGACAAAGATGCGCTCCACGCATTGCTCGTGGAATTCATTGTGTTCGCGGAAGCCAATCAGATAGCGCAGCAGGCTTTCCTGGTCGATCTGTGGTCCTGCATACGTGATCTGCACGCTGCCCCAATCGGGCTGGCCCGTCACCAGGCAATTCGATTTGAGCAAGTGCGAGACGAGCTTTTCTTCCACCGGTGCTTCGTCCAGCGCCGCCTTCAAGAGTTGCGGCGAAGGCGTGTATTGCGTGATTTCCAGGTCCAGGCGGTCCAGCAGCACGCCGTCGAACTCGCCCATTTTGAGCTTGCCGAAATCTTCCTGCAAGGTCAGTTCCACTTGCACGGGCGCACCGAAACCCGTCGATAAATCCTGCTTGAGCAAGGTCAACAGGGCTTCCGGGCTGTCCAGTCTGGTCTGGTTGAAGGAGTTCAGGTACAGCTTGAACGATTTCGATTCGATGATGTTGGGCGAATCGGCCGGCGCGCTGACCTTGGCAATGGCCACCTGTGGCTTGCCGCGCTGGTTCAGCCAAGACAGTTCGTAGGCATTCCAGATATCGAGGCCAAAGAACGGCAGTGTGCCGTGCAGCTCCAGCTCATCGCGCTTGCCCTGGCGGGGAATCGGAAACAGCAATTCCGGCGCGTAATCGCTGCGGTAGGCGGCGCTTTTGCCCAGGGGAGATTGTTCGGCGAGGTCGTTGGTGGCGGTCATGGTCGTGTGGCGTGAATTCAGTCAAGCACGCATGGTAGCCTAATTCTCCCAACGGCGAGTAGCCGCCGTTGGGAGGTGATGCTTAACCTAAAAACAGCTTATACACAGGATTGCTGCTTTCATCCCAGTAACGGTAGCCCAGGGTGTCGAGGAAGCGGGCGAATTCTCCCATCTCATCGGGCGGCACTTGCAGGCCGATGAGGATGCGGCCCACGTCGCCGCCCTGGCTGCGGTAATGACACAGGGAAATATTCCAGTTCGGCGCCATGCTGTCGAGGAAGCGCATCAGCGCACCGGGGCGCTCGGGGAATTCAAAGCGGTACAGCAGCTCATCCTGCGCCAGGCGGCTCTTGCCACCGACCAGATGGCGGATGTGCGACTTGGCCAGCTCATCGTGCGTCAGGTCGAGCGTTTTGAATTCGTGTTCCTCGAAAGTCTTCGCCAGCACGCCCGATTCATGCCTGTCGGCAATTTGAATGCCGACGAACACGTGCGCGGCTTTTTCATCGCTGATGCGGTAATTAAATTCCGTCACGTTGCGCGCGCCGATGAGCGAGCAGAAGCGCTTGAAGCTGCCTCGCTGTTCGCGCATGGTGACGGCAAACACGGCCTCGCGGAACTCGCCCAGCTCGGCACGCTCGGCGACGAAGCGCAAGCGGTCGAAATTCATGTTGGCGCCGCAGGCGATGGTGACCAGCGTCTGGTTGACGATGGGGTGCTTGCTCAGGCTGGCCCGCTCCACATAGGCCTTGGCGCCCGCGATGGCCAGTGCGCCGGCCGGTTCCAGGATGGAGCGCGTATCCGTAAACACATCCTTGATGGCGGCGCAGATGGCGTCCGTGTCGACGATGATGACTTCATCGACATATTGCTGCGCCAAACGGAAGGTTTCCTCGCCCACCAGGCGCACGGCCGTGCCGTCCGAAAACAGCCCCACGTCGGGCAGGGTGACGCGTTCGCCCGCTTTCAGCGAGCGCGCCATGGCGTCCGAATCGACCGTTTGCACGCCGATGATCTTGATGTCGGGGCGAATCTGTTTCACGTACGCAGCCACGCCGGCGATCAGGCCGCCGCCGCCGATGGCCACGAAGATGGCGTGGATGGGGCCGGAATGCTGGCGCAGGATTTCCATGCCGATCGTGCCCTGGCCGGCGATCACGTCCGGATCGTCGAACGGGTGCACGAAGGTCAGCTTCTGTTCTTTTTCCAGGGTCAGCGCGTGGTTATAGGCATCCGTGTAGGACTCGCCGTGCAGCACGATTTCCACATGCACGCCACCGCGCGCCTTGACGGCGTCGATCTTGACGGGGGGCGTGGTGGTGGGCATGACGATGACGGCGCGGCAGCCCATGCGCGCGGCCGACAGGGCCACGCCCTGGGCATGGTTGCCGGCCGAGGCGCAAATGACGCCGCGCTTGCGTTCCGCATCGCTGAGCTGGGCCATCTTGTTGTAGGCGCCGCGAATCTTGAAGCTGAACACGCTTTGCATGTCTTCGCGCTTGAAGTAAATCTGGTTGTTCAGGCGCTGCGACAGGGCAGGGGCCAGTTCCAGCGGCGTTTCGGTGGCGACGTCATAGACGCGGGCGGTCAGGATTTTCTTGAGGTAGTCGATGTTCATAGTCTGCAAGCAAGTGATTCTGGGCCAGAAAGGGTCTGGAGCGTGTCTGTCGATAGCGGCGGCGCGGCGGCGGATAGCCTGGCGACAATAATGCTCTGTAGAACTGCGGGCGGGTATGCCTTTGCCGGCCGGCGCGATGTGTGCGGCGCCCAGGCTGCTCTTCATTATAATGGAGAGCCTTACTGCATCGCGAAGTGTTCCATGATCGAATCCGCAATCGCCTGGCTGCTGCAGCTGATCGCAGCGCCGGAAGTCGGGCTGACCTCGGTCTTTCTGATCAGCTTTATTTCCGCCACCTTGCTGCCGCTCGGCTCGGAGCCAGCCGTGTTTGCCGTCATCAAGGCCAATCCCGCGCTGTTCTGGGCCGCCATCGGCGTCGCCACCCTGGGCAATACCTTGGGCGGCATCGTCGACTACTGGATGGGCTACCGTGCCAAGCAGGCGTTCGCCAAGGAGCGCGATACGCGCTGGTTCCGCTGGCTCGCTCGCTATGGCGCCAAGACCATGCTGCTGGCCTGGCTGCCCCTCGTGGGCGACCCCCTGTGCACGCTGGCGGGCTGGCTCAAGCTGCCGTTCTGGCCCAGCGTGGCCTACATGGCCGTCGGCAAGTGCGCGCGCTACCTGACCATGACTGGCTTGCTGCTGTACGTGCCCGATGGCGTATGGCACCGGATCGGGCAAATGCTGGCGTGATGGCGATGGTGCGTATTGCAACGCCTGTTTGCCCTATTTTTGGGCAGCTTGATAGTTTGTGGCTGAGTCCGATTCTTGGCATTTTCACGTAAAAAAATCAGGGAAGCTGGTTTTTTATTCATGCAAAAGAAGGCTTTTCCGTATTTGCTATGGTGGTGGATGAGGTGCTTAAACCTTGGGCGGGCTAAGGCTGTTCCCGCATGGTGCGGCGCAATAAGATAAAATGGGCCTTTAGGGTCCAGTCCACATCGTCACCACACTCCATGAACGCTCCCGCACAACTCCAAGCTTTACTGGCAGAAACGCCGAATGGTCCCGCAGCAAGCCGCCTGCGCGAAATCCCGTATAACTACACGTCGTTTTCCGATCGCGAGATCGTCATACGCCTGTTGGGGGAGGACTCCTGGCGCCTGCTCGACGAGCTGCGCGGCGCCCGCCAGACGGGCCGTTCGGCCCGCATGCTGTACGAGGTGCTGGGCGACATCTGGGTGGTGCGCCGCAATCCCTACCTGCAGGATGACTTGCTCGACAATCCGAAGCGCCGCCAGGGCTTGATCGATGCCCTGCATCACCGCCTGGCTGAAGTCGACAAGCGCCGCTTGGGCATCGATGCGGCCGGCGGCGATGTCGCGGCCAGTGGCGAAGCGCCCGAAGTGGCCAAGGCGCGCAGCGCCAACGTGGAACTGCTGCTGAAAGCGGCCAGCAAGGCCGTGGCCGATTTCGGCGACGAATTCCGCAAGACCTATGACTTGCGCAAGCGCACGGTCAAGGTGCTGGGCCGCTACACGGAAAAGCACAACGTGCGCTTCGACGGCATGACGCGCGTGTCGCACGTGACGGATGCCACCGACTGGCGCGTCGAATACCCGTTCGTCGTCCTGACGCCCGACACGGAAGAAGAAATGGCCGGCCTGGTGAAGGGCTGTATCGAGCTGGGGCTGACCATCATCCCGCGCGGCGGCGGCACCGGCTACACGGGCGGCGCGATTCCCTTGACGCCGATGTCGGCCGTCATCAACACGGAAAAACTGATTACCCTGGGCGCCGTGGAAATGACGGTCTTGCCGGGCCTCACGCACGAATACGCGACGATCAATTCGGGCGCAGGCGTGATCACGAACAAGGTATCGGAAGCGGCGGAAAAGGCCGGCTTCGTGTTCGCCGTCGACCCGACCTCGGCGCACGCCTCTTGCATCGGCGGCAACGTCGCCATGAATGCGGGCGGCAAGAAAGCCGTGCTGTGGGGCACGGCGCTGGATAACCTGGCTTCGTGGCGCATGGTCGACCCGAATGGCGACTGGCTCGATGTCACGCGTCTCGACCATAACCTGGGCAAGATCCACGATATTGCACTGGCACGTTTCCAGCTGGAATGGCGTCACCCGAGCACGCGCGACGCGACGAAACCGAATGCACCATTCAAGACGGAAATCCTGGAAATTCCTGGCCGCAAGTTCCGTAAAGAGGGCCTGGGCAAGGACGTGACGGACAAATTCCTCGCCGGCTTGCCGGGCATCCAGAAAGAGGGCTGCGACGGTCTCATCACGTCGGCGCGCTGGATCTTGCACAAGATGCCGAAATTCGCCCGTACCGTCTGCCTGGAATTCTTTGGCCAGGCGCGCGATGCGATTCCATCGATCGTGGAAATCAAGGATTACCTCGATGGCTTGCCGGCCAAGGGCGAGCAATACACGAGCATCCGCCTGGCGGGCCTGGAACACCTGGATGAGCGCTATCTGCGCGCCGTCGGCTACGCCACCAAGTCGAAGCGGGGCGTGCTGCCGAAGATGGCCCTGTTTGGCGACATCGTCGGCGACGATGAAAATGCCGTCGCGCAAGCGGCGTCGGAAGTGGTGCGCATTGCCAACACCCGCGTGGGCGAAGGCTTTGTGGCCGTTAGCCCGGAAGCACGCAAGAAATTCTGGCTCGATCGCGCCCGCACGGCGGCCATTGCCAAGCACACCAACGCCTTTAAAATTAATGAAGACGTGGTGATCCCCCTGAATCGCATGGGCGAATACACTGATGGTATCGAGCGCATCAATATCGAACTGTCGATCAAGAACAAGCTGCAACTGGCCTATGCCCTGAGCGCGTTCTTTGCCAAGGGTAACTTGCCAATTGGCAAGAGCGACGATGCGTCGGACGACCGGGTCGACGACGCGGAAATGCTGGGCGATCGCGCCGAGCAGGCGCAGCAGTTGCTGGCGCAGGTCACGGCACGCTGGACCTATCTGTTGGCCCAGCTGGACCGTCCGTTGGCGGACGTGAAGGGCGAGCTGGCTGAACTGGGCATGGAGCGCTTGCTGCCCGTGTTCGATGCACGCCTGGAAACGCAGCCGGATGCCACCCTGTTTGACGTGGTGCAGGACCGTACCGTGCGCATTACCTGGAAGCAAGAGATTCGCGCCCAGCTGCGCCAGATCTTCAACGGCGCCGCCTTCAAGCTGATCCTCGACGAGGCGACCGCCATCCATGCGCGCATCTTGCGTAGCCGCGTGTTTGTGGCTCTGCACATGCATGCGGGCGACGGCAACGTGCACACGAACTTGCCCGTCAACTCGGACAATTACGAAATGCTGCAAGATGCCCACCAAGCCGTGGGCCGCATCATGCTACTGGCCCGCTCGCTGAATGGCGTCATTTCCGGCGAGCATGGTATCGGCATTACCAAGCTGGAATTTTTGACAGAAGAAGAAATCGGCGAATTCCGCAGCTACAAGCAGCGCATCGACCCGGAAGGCCGTTTTAATAAAGGCAAGTTGCTGAACCTGCCAGGCATGGGCGCCGACTTGCGCAATGCCTACACGCCATCGTTCGGCCTGATGGGGCACGAATCGCTGATCATGCAGCAAAGCGATATCGGCGCCATCGCCGACAGCGTCAAGGATTGCTTGCGTTGCGGCAAGTGCAAACCCGTATGCTCGACCCACGTGCCGCGCGCCAATTTGCTGTACTCGCCACGCGACAAGATCTTGGCGACCTCGTCCCTGATCGAAGCCTTCCTGTACGAAGAGCAGACGCGCCGCGGTATTTCCATCAAGCACTGGGAGGAGTTCGAGGACGTGGCCGACCACTGCACGGTGTGTCATAAATGCGTCACGCCTTGCCCCGTCAACATCGACTTCGGCGACGTGTCGATGAACATGCGCAACTTGCTGCGCAAGATGGACAAGAAAAGTTTTAATCCGGGCACCAAGGCGACGATGTTGTTCCTCAACGCCACCGATCCCGTGACCATCAACGCCACGCGCAAGGTCATGATCGGCTGGGGCTACAAGGCGCAGCGCCTGGGCCACGATTTGTTGAAGAAATTTGCCAAGAAGCAGACCAAGGCGCCGCCGCCGTCGACGGGCAAGCCACCGGTCAAGGCGCAGGTGATCCACTTCATCAATAAAAAGATGCCGGGCAACTTGCCGAAGAAAACGGCGCGCGCGCTGCTCGACATCGAAGACGACAAGGTCATCCCGATCATCCGCAATCCGAAGACGACCACGGCCGATACGGAAGCCGTGTTCTACTTCCCCGGTTGCGGTTCGGAGCGTTTGTTCTCGCAAGTGGGCCTGGCGACGCAAGCGATGCTGTGGGAAGTGGGTGTGCAGACGGTCTTGCCGCCAGGCTACCTGTGCTGCGGTTATCCGCAGCGGGGCGCGGGCGAGTTCGACAAGGCCGAGAAGATGATGACGGATAACCGCGTCTTGTTCCACCGCATGGCCAACACGCTCAATTACCTGGATATCAAGACGGTGCTCGTCTCGTGCGGCACCTGTTATGACCAGCTGGCCACGTATCAGTTCGAGAAGATTTTCCCCGGCTGCCGCATCATGGATATCCATGAGTATTTGCTGGAGAAAAACGTCAAGCTGGAGGGTGTCAACGGTACGCGCTATATGTACCACGAGCCATGCCACAATCCGATGAAGCTGCAAGAATCGGGCAAGACCATCAATTCCCTGATCAGCACGGTGGATAACGTGAAGATCGAGAAGAATGACCGTTGCTGCGGTGAATCGGGTTCCCTGGCCGTCACGCGCCCCGACATTTCCACGCAAGTGCGTTTCCGCAAGGAAGAAGAGATGGTCAAGGGCGCCGACAAGCTGCGCGGCGACGGGTTTACGGGCGAGGTGAAAATCCTCACCAGCTGCCCGTCGTGCCTGCAAGGCTTGTCGCGCTACAATGATGATTCGGGCACGACTGCCGATTACATCGTCGTCGAGATCGCCAAACACTTGCTGGGAGAGAACTGGATGCCGGATTACGTGAAACGCGCCAATGACGGCGGCATCGAACGGGTGCTTGTGTGATGTCCACGAGTTGCGATCTGTGCACCTTGCTGGATGGCTACGCCAACAAGCAAGGTCTGGAGACCTTGCTGTGGCATAGCGAGCGCCTGTCCGTCGTGGCTGTTGACGATCCAAGCTACCCCGGCTTTTGCCGCGTGATCTGGAACAAGCACGTGAAGGAAATGACGGATCTCACGCCCGGCGAGCGTAACTATGTCATGGAAGTCGTGTGGCAAGTCGAGCTGGCAGTGCGTGAAATCATGCAGCCGGAAAAGGTCAATGTGGCCAGTTTCGGCAACATGACGCCGCATGTGCACTGGCACGTGATTCCCCGCTACCGCGACGATGCGCATTTCCCGCATCCCAGCTGGGCGGCGATCCAGCGCGAGACGGCACCCGAGGTGCTGGCCGCGCGCCGCGCCTTGTTGCCGGCCTTGCGTGACGCCATCATTCAACGTTTATCCGCATAAAGTATTGTCATGACTGAAAAAGTAGCAACACCCCAACCCACCGGCTTGACCGTGCACAACCAGTCGCGCGTGCTCGACGTGGCTTTCGACGATGGCAGCACATTTGCGCTGCCGTTCGAATACCTGCGCGTGTACTCGCCGTCGGCCGAAGTGCAGGGCCATGGCAAGGGGCAGGAAACCTTGCAATTAGGAAAGCGCCTGGTGGGCATCACGGGTCTGGAGCCTGTCGGCAACTATGCCGTGCAACCCACCTTCAGCGATGGCCACAATTCCGGCCTGTACACCTGGGCTTATCTGTACAAGCTGGGCGCCCAACAAGCTACCTTATGGCAAGCCTACCTGGACCTGCTGACGGCGGCCGGCTACCCCGGTGACAGCGGCCGCGACGCCAAGGCCGACATGACGGTCAAGCAATCCTCCGGCCACGTGCATGGGCCAAGCTGCGGGCATAAACATTAAGCTAAAAAAATAATGCGGTAATCTGTCGGGTAACCGCCGCCCCGTTCGTCGTATGAATGCCCGCGCTTGCGGGCATTTTTCTTTTGGAGAAGAGACTATGGAATACCTGATCCTGATTTACGCCGATGAATCCCGTTATGAAACCATGGCAGAAGGGCAGATGGCCAGCCTGATGGCCGACTTTGCCAGCTATACGCAAGCCCTGGAAGCGGCCGGCGTGCTGCGCGGCGGCGCCGAGCTGGCGCCCGTGGGCAGCGCCACCAGCGTGCGTGTGCAAAATGGCAAACCTGTCATCACGGATGGGCCGTTCGCGGAAACCAAGGAGCAGCTGGGCGGCTACTATCTGCTAGCCTGCGCCCACCTGGACGAGGCGCTGGCCTGGGCTGCGCGTTGTCCGGTAGCCTCTCTGGGCACCATCGAAGTGCGGCCCGTCACGGCCTGACGATGGCCGGCGACGCCCTGTCGGCCGTCGAGCACGTCTTTCGCCAGGAGCGGGGCAGGGTGCTGGCCGGCCTGATGCGGCGTTTCGGCGACCTGGGCCTGGCGGAAGATGTGCTGCAGGAAGCGTGCCGCAAGGCGCTGGAACTGTGGCCGCGCACGGGCATACCCGATAATCCCGCCGCCTGGCTCAGTTCAGTGGCACGCAATGCGGGCCTCGATCAGCTGCGTCGGGCGGGCAAGAGCATTATCGATGCCGAGGCTGTGCTGTCGAGTCTGCCTGCTTCCATGATTGAAGAAACGCACGCCATCGAGGACGACCGTTTGCGCCTGCTGTTCATCTGTTGCCATCCCGCGCTGGCGCCCGAGGCGCAGGTGGCGCTGGCCCTGCGCACCCTGTGTGGCCTGTCCACGGCCGAGATCGCGCGCGCCTTCGGCCTGGCGGAAGCGGCCCTGTCGCAGCGGTTATTGCGCGCCAAACGCAAGATCGCCGAAGCACGCATGCCCTTCGAGTTGCCGCCAGCGCAAGACTGGCCACAACGGCTGGCGCAAGTGCTGCACGTGATTTACCTGGTCTTCAGCGAAGGCTATTGCGCCAGCGGGGGCGACACCCTGCTGCGAACGGACTTGTGCGCGGAGGCGCTGCGGCTGGGACGGCTGCTCGACGCCTTGCTGCCCGGTCAGCCGGAAGTGCAGGGTTTATTGGCCCTGATGCTGCTGCAGGCGTCGCGCGGCCCGGCCCGTTTGTCGCCAGAAGGCAATTTGTTGACACTGGAAGAGCAGGATCGGCGTCTGTGGCAGAGTGACTTGATTGCCGAGGGACTGGCCATGCTGGAGCGGGCCTTGCCTGCGCGCGCGCCAGGACCGTACCAGCTGCAGGCGGCCATTGCCGCCTTGCACGCCAGGGCGGCTGCGGCCAGCCAGACGGACTGGCGCCAGATCAGCGCTCTGTATGGCGCCTTGCTGCGGCACAAGCCGGAACCGCTGGTATTGCTCAATGCCGTGATCGCCTGCGCCATGGCGCATGGCGCCGAACACGGCCTGGAGTGGCTTGATCGCCTGGAAGCCATGCCCAGCCTTGCCAATTCGCATTATCTGCACGCGGCCCGAGCCGACTTGTTGCGCCGCCAAGGCGACCGGCCGGGGGCGCTGGCGGCGTATGCTCAGGCGGCAATGCTGGCTTCGAATGCCGTCGAAAGGCAATACCTTCTCCGGCGTCACGGGGAAATGCGCCTGCCGCTTGTATAATGCTCCCAAGTTCAAACAGACTGCCTACCATGACCAATACGACCCATTTCGGATACAAAACAGTTGCAGAAGACGACAAAGTGCGCGAAGTCGCCAAGGTGTTCCATTCCGTCGCTGCCAAATACGACGTGATGAACGACTTGATGTCGGGCGGGCTGCACCGTCTGTGGAAGACGTTCACCATTGCCAACGCGGGCGTGCGCCCCGGCTTCAAGGTGCTCGACATCGCCGGCGGCACGGGCGACCTGTCGAAGGCATTCGCCAAGCAGGCGGGCCCTACCGGCGAAGTCTGGTTGACCGATATCAATGAGTCGATGTTGCGCGTAGGCCGCGACCGCCTCTTGAATCGCGGCTTGCTCACCCCCACCTTGTTGTGTGACGCGGAAAAACTGCCATTCCCCGATAATTATTTTGACCGTGTCAGCGTGGCCTTTGGCCTGCGCAACATGACGCACAAGGATGTGGCGCTGGCGGAAATGCGCCGCGTGCTGAAACCGGGCGGCAAGCTGCTGGTGCTGGAGTTTTCCAAGGTGGCCGCACCGCTGCAAAAGCCATACGACCTGTATTCGTTCTCGGTCTTGCCGTGGTTCGGACAGAAAATCGCCGGCGACGCGGAAAGCTATCGTTACCTGGCAGAATCGATCCGCATGCACCCGGACCAGGAAACGCTGAAGACCATGATGGAAACGGCGGGCCTGGAGCGTGTGCAGTACTACAATTTGACGGCAGGCATTGCCGCTTTGCATACCGGCATCAAGATGTAATGCATCAACGTTGGTGATTTTAGGAGATGGAATGAAATTGAAGAAATTTATGGTCGGCATGATGCTGGCCGCGACCACGGTATCCATGCTGGGCGAGGCGCTGGCCCGTCCCATGGGCGGTGGCCGTTCGTTTGGCCGCCAGTCGCAAAACGTGGGCCGCCAGGCTCCCGCACCGGCGCCGACCCCGGCACCGGCTGCCGCGCCACGCCAGGCGCAACCTGCGCCAGCCCCGGCACCGGCCCCTGCCGCCAAGGCACCGAGCCGCTGGAAGGGCTTGCTGGGCGGCGCCTTGCTGGGCCTGGGCCTGGGCGCGCTGCTGTCGCATTTCGGCCTGGGCGGCGCCCTGGCCAGCATGATCAGCACCCTGCTGATGGTGGCCTTGCTGGCCGGCGTGGCCTTCTTCATCTATCGCATGGTGCGCGGCAAGCGTGACAGCAATGCCAGCGGGAATGCGCCGTTCGCGGGTTTTGGCGGCAACCAGCCGGCACCTGCCGGCAATGTGCCCGACATCGGTTCGCGCATCCCACCGCTGCCGCCGCTGCAGCCCGTTTCGTCGGGCGTAGGCCTGGACAAGCCGGCACCGGCTGCCGCGCCATGGGGCGTGCCAAGCGACTTCGACAAGGAAGCCTTCCTGCGCCACGCGAAAAGCAATTTCATTCGCCTGCAAGCGGCCTGGGACAAGGCTGATGTCAACGATATCCGCGAATTCACGTCGCCGGAAGTGTATGCGGAACTGCGCATGCAAATCCAGGAACGGGGCGCGCAGCCGGATTTTACCGATGTCGTCACCATCGATGCCGAATTGCTGGGGATCGAGACGAGCGTCAACGATTACCTGGCCAGCGTGAAATTTACGGGCTTGATCCGTTCGGCCCCTGGCGCGGCAGCGGAACCGTACGCGGAAGTGTGGAATATGTCGAAACCCGTCAGCGGCAATAGCGGCTGGGTCTTGGCAGGCATCCAGCAACTGAATTAATTGTCAAAACTTGCTGAATAATCGCTTAAGTCCATGCGCAATGCATGATGCTTGACAGATATTTCCTGCTGAACTGGTAAGATCGAAACCGCCCACGTTGTTTTACGGGCGGTTTTTTATTTTTAGGGGCGCGTTTGGCGCGCAAGCACATGATGGCACCACTTTCCGATCTCTCCCTGATGACGCCCGTCATCGCGACAATCAACCATTTGCTGGCGCAGGAGCCGTGGGCGCGCCAGCAGCTGGCCGTGCACGCCGGCAAGCTGGCCTGCATCGACACGGGCGCCGTGGCCCTGCGCCTGCGCGTCGACAGCGCAGGCATGCTGGAAGCGGCGCCGGCCGACATGCCGGCCAATGTCACCATCCGCGTGAAATTGTCCGATGTACCGCTGATCCTGCAAAACCGCGAGCGAGCGTTTTCCTACGTCAAGATCGAAGGCGATGCCGAGTTTGCCAATGCGATTTCGCAGTTGAGCAAGGGCTTGCGCTGGGAAGCGGAGCACGACCTGGAAAAGGTAGTGGGTCCCATGCTGGCCACGCGCCTCGTTTCCGGTGCGAAGGATGCCGCCGCCTTTGTGCGCGCGGGCCAGAAAAAGCTGGCGGAAAACGTGGCCGAATATTTTCTTGACGAACAGCCCATGCTGATTCGTCCTTCTGCCTTGCAAGAGTATTCCGCTGGCGTGACGCGCGTGCGCGATGACGTCGAACGCCTGGCCAAGCGCCTTGCCCGGCTGGAAAAGGCGGCCGCCGCCCTCCAGCCGCAGTCCTCCTCACCGGATTTGTCTACATGATATTGAAATTCCTGCGCCTGTTTAAAATCATCCGTGTTTCCATCAAGTACGGTCTGGATGAGATAGCGATTTCTGGTCTGCAAGTTCCCCGCACCGCCAAATTGATCGACACCCTGATTTTCTGGCGCGACCTGTCGTCGCCACGGGGCTTGCGCCTGCGCCTGGCGCTGGAAGAGCTGGGTCCTATCTTCGTGAAATTCGGCCAGGTGCTGTCGACCCGGCGCGACCTGATGCCGCCCGACATCGCCGAAGAACTGGCGCGCCTGCAAGACCGCGTGCCGCCTTTCGACTCCGACCTGGCCATCGCGCAAATCACCAAGTCCCTGGGCGCGCATCCGGATCAACTGTTTGCCAGCTTCGAGCGCGAGCCGGTGGCCTCCGCCTCGATTGCCCAGGTGCACTTCGCCACCCTGAAAGACGGCCGCGAAGTGGCCGTGAAAGTCTTGCGTCCCGGCATGAAAAAGCTGATCGACGAAGACGTGGCCCTGATGCACATCGCCGCCGACTGGACCAGCCGCCTGTGGGCCGACAGCAAGCGCCTGAAGCCCAAGGAAGTGGTGGGCGAGTTCGACAAGTACTTGCACGACGAACTGGATCTGATGCGCGAGGCGGCCAACGCCAGCCAGTTGCGCCGTAACTTCGCCAACTCGAACTTGCTGCTGGTGCCGGAAATGCACTGGGATTACTGTTCCAGCAGCGTCATCGTGATGGAACGCATGGTTGGGATTCCCGTGTCGCAGACCGAGCGCCTGGTGGCGGCCGGCGTGGATTTGCGTAAACTTTCCAGCGATGGCGTGGAGATTTTCTTCACACAAGTGTTCCGCGACGGCTTTTTCCATGCGGACATGCACCCCGGGAATATTCTCGTCTCCATCGCGCCTGAATCGTTCGGCCGCTATATCGCGCTGGACTTCGGCATCGTCGGCACCTTGAATGACTATGACAAGGATTATCTGTCGCAAAACTTCCTCGCCTTCTTCCGCCGCGATTACAAGCGCGTGGCCGAAGCGCACATCGAATCGGGCTGGGCGCCGAAAGACACGCGCGTCGATGAACTGGAAGCGGCCGTGCGCGCCTGCTGCGAGCCGATCTTCGACCGCCCGTTGAAAGATATTTCTTTTGGGCAGGTTTTGCTGCGGCTGTTCCAGACTTCGCGCCGCTTCAATGTGGAAGTGCAGCCGCAACTGGTGCTGTTGCAAAAGACCCTGCTCAATATCGAGGGCCTGGGCCGCCAGCTGGACCCGGAGCTGGACTTGTGGCAAACGGCCAAGCCTTATCTGGAAAAATGGATGAGCAACCAGGTGGGGCCGCAAGGCTTTATGGAGCGCCTGCGCGCCGAGGCGCCCCGTTATGCGCACATCTTCCCGCAACTGCCGCGCTTGCTGCACCAAGCCTTGACGGTGCATGGCGAACCGCGTGAAAACGACGTGGAATTGATGAAAACCTTGCTGGCAGAGCAACGCCAGACGAATCGATTGCTGAGCTTTATCGTGTACTTCGTGGGCGCCTTCGCGCTCGGCGCGCTGGGCTTGCAAGTGTTCATGCGCTGGCATCAATTGCCGTTTTAACTGGCTGAGGACGTAAGTGATGGCTGACTTTCAAACCCGCGATCCGCTCTCGCCCGCCTTCTGGGACGAGCGTTTCGAGAAGCAATTTACGCCCTGGGACCATGGCGGCGTGCCGTCGCGTTTGCGCAGCTTCGTTGCCGGCAGCCCGGCCCCGCTGCGCTGCCTGATTCCCGGCTGCGGCTCCGCGTATGAGCTGGTTTTCATGCTCGATCACGGCTGGCATGCCACGGCCATCGACTTTTCGCCGGCTGCCGTGGCGGCCGCGCGTGCTGTCGTCGGTGCGCGGGCACGGCAGGTGGTGGAAGCCGATTTCTTCGCCTGGCAGCCCGAAGCGCCGCTGGACCTGATCTATGAGCGGGCCTTCCTGTGCGCCATGCCGCGCGCCATGTGGCCGCAAGTGGCGGCCCGCTGGGCGCAGCTGCTGGCGCCAGGCGCCATGCTGGCCGGTTACTTTTTCTTTGATGACAATGCCAAGGGGCCGCCATTTGGCATTTCGCGTGAGCAGTTACAAGCCTTGCTGGCGCCGCATTTCGACTGCCTGGCCGATGAGGCCGTGGACGATTCCATTGCCGTCTTCGCCGGCAAGGAGCGCTGGATGAGCTGGCGCCGCCGGGCGGACTGAGGCTGACCGGCTGAGCGAGCGGGCATTTTCCGCTGGGAATGGCGGAAAAGCTTTATAATTCAGGGTTTTTGATGATTTTCTCGGAGTAGAGATGCCGATTTACGCTTACCGTTGTGACGAGTGTGGTTTTGCCAAGGATGTCTTGCAAAAGATCTCCGATCCAGTACTGACGGTGTGCCTGTCGTGCGGCAAGCCCAGTTTCAAGAAACAATTGACGGCCGCCGGTTTCCAATTGAAGGGCACTGGCTGGTACGCGACCGATTTCCGCGGCGGCACGGCCCCTAGCACGGCCATTCCGACGGGCCCGGCCGATAACGCCAAGCCCGCCGCAGCCGCCGAGAGCGCGCCTGCTGCGGCGCCTGCGTCCGCCCCGGCTGCCGCTGCGCCGAAAGCGGATTGAAAAGCGCGCCGCGCCGATACGATCCATTACCGAGAAACCGATGCGTAAATATTTTATTACCGGATTACTGATTTTGGTTCCCCTGGCCATTACCGCCTGGGTCTTGAATCTGGTGATCAGCACGATGGACCAGTCGCTGTTGCTGGTGCCCGGCAGTACGCAGCCTAGCGTATGGTTCGGCCACAAGCTTCCCGCGCTGAGCACCATTCCAGGCCTGGGCACGGTATTGACGGTACTGATCGTGTTCTTCACGGGCTTGCTGACGAATAACCTGGTCGGCAATTACGTGGTGAAACTGTGGGAAAAATTGCTGCAACGCATACCCATCGTCAATTCCCTGTATTCGAGCGTCAAGCAAGTGTCCGATACCCTGTTTTCCCCGTCGGGCAATGCCTTCCGCAAGGCCGTGCTGGTGCCGTATCCGCACCAGAACTCCTGGACCATCGCTTTCCTGACCGGCGTGCCGGGCGGCGATGCGGCGAACCATCTGGTGGGCGACTATGTCAGCGTGTACGTGCCGACGACGCCGAATCCGACATCGGGCTTTTTCCTGATGATGAAACGCAGCGATGTCGTTGAACTCGACATGAGTGTCGATGCGGCGCTCAAATATATCGTCTCGATGGGCGTGGTGGCGCCTGCGGAAGTTGTTGCTGTACCGGCCCCGGCAGCCAAAGAATAAAGGCAGGCGTCCCACGCGGGACGTGGCCGGATTGAACACTCACTAACCTGAACTGAGAATTTTATGTCTATGCGTACTGAATACTGCGGCCTCGTTACCGAAGCCATGCTGGGACAAACCGTCAGCCTGTGCGGCTGGGTACATCGCCGCCGCGACCACGGCAGCCTGATTTTCATCGACTTGCGCGACCGTGAAGGCCTGGTGCAAATCGTCTGCAACCCGGAACAAGCGGAGATGTTCAAGGTCGCCGAAGCCGTGCGCAACGAATTCTGCCTGCGCGTGACGGGCGTCGTGACCAGCCGTATCGACGGCACCATCAACAACAACCTGAAGTCCGGCAAGATCGAAGTGGTCTGCTCGGAACTGGAAGTGCTGAACCCGTCCGTGCCCGTGCCGTTCCAGCTCGATGACGACAATCTGTCGGAAACGACGCGTCTGACGCACCGCGTGCTGGACCTGCGCCGCCCGCAAATGCAGAACAACCTGCGCCTGCGCTACAAGGTGACGATGGAAGTGCGCAAATACCTCGACGCGCTGGGCTTCATCGACATCGAAACGCCGATGCTGACCAAGTCCACGCCAGAAGGCGCGCGCGATTACCTGGTGCCGTCGCGCGTCAACGCGGGCAGCTTCTTCGCCTTGCCGCAATCGCCACAGTTGTTCAAGCAACTGTTGATGGTCGCCAACTTCGACCGTTACTACCAGATCACCAAATGCTTCCGCGACGAAGACTTGCGCGCTGACCGCCAGCCTGAATTCACGCAGATCGACTGCGAAACCTCGTTCCTGACGGAACAGGAAATCCGCGACCTGTTCGAAGACATGATACGCGTCGTCTTCAAGAACACGCTGAACATCGACCTGCCGAACCCGTTCCCGGTGATGGATTTCGCCGAAGCGATGGGCCTGTACGGCTCCGACAAGCCGGACATGCGCGTCAAGCTGGCCTTCACGGACTTGACCGACATCATGAAGACGGTCGAATTCAAGGTCTTCAACGGCGCCGCCAACATGAAAGGCGGCCGCGTGGTGGCCCTGCGCGTACCGCAAGGCGGCAGCATGCCCCGTTCGGAAATCGACGCTTACACGCAATTTGTCGCCATCTACGGTGCCAAGGGCCTCGCTTACATCAAGGTCAACGAGAAGGCCAAGGGCCCAGAAGGCTTGCAATCGCCGATCGTCAAGTTCCTGCCTGCCGACGTGCTGGCGACGATTCTCGAGCAGACGGGCGCGCAAGACGGCGACCTGATCTTCTTCGGCGCGGACAAGGCCAAGGTCGTCAACGACGCCATCGGCGCGCTGCGCGTGAAAATCGGTCACAGCGAGTTCGGCAAGAAAGCCGGCCTGTTCGAAGACGTGTGGAAGCCATTGTGGGTAGTCGACTTCCCGATGTTCGAACACGACGAAGAAGCGGACCGCTGGACGGCAACCCACCATCCATTCACGGCGCCGAAAGACGGCCATGAAGACATGCTGGAAACGAATCCGGGCGCCTGCATCGCCAAGGCCTACGATATGGTATTGAACGGCTGGGAACTGGGTGGCGGTTCGATCCGTATCCACCGCGAAGAAGTGCAAAGCAAGGTCTTCCGTGCACTGAAGATCGATGCCGAAGAAGCCCAGCTGAAGTTCGGCTTCCTGCTTGACGCCCTGCAATACGGCGCGCCACCGCATGGCGGCCTGGCATTCGGCCTGGACCGTATCGTGACCATGATGACGGGTTCCGATTCGATCCGCGACGTGATCGCCTTCCCGAAAACCCAGCGCGCCCAGTGTCTGTTGACACAAGCGCCGTCGGAAGTGGACGAGAAGCAATTGCGCGAGCTGCATATCCGTTTGCGCGGCGCCGAGCCAAAAGTAGCGTAATGCATCAGCGGCCGCTGCGGCGGCCGCTGTTTGATAATGCTATGCAAAAAGAGGCGCTGACGAGGCGCCTTTTTCATTGTTGATATGACTCATAAAATTCCCGTTTCCGTGCTGGTCGTCATTCATACGGCTGATCTGGACGTCTTGCTGATCGAGCGCGCGGGCCAGCCCGGTTTCTGGCAGTCGGTGACCGGTTCCGTCGACGCCGTCGACGAACCGCTGCTGCAGACGGCCGCGCGCGAATTGTGCGAGGAAACCGGCATCGTTGCCGATGGGTACGACATCGTGCTGCGCGACTGGAACTTGTCGAATGTGTACGAGATCTATCCCATCTGGCGCCACCGCTACGCGCCCGGCGTGACGCGCAACACGGAGCACGTGTTCAGCGTGCAAGTGCCGCGCGACATCGCCATCACTTTGAGTCCCCGCGAACATCTGCAATACGCGTGGCTGCCTTACTTGGCGGCGGCCGATCGCTGTTTCTCGTCGTCCAACGCGGAAGCCATCCTGCAATTGCCGGCCATGACGGGCCTGGCGCGCCCCACCTGATTTTCCTAGAAAGCATTCCATGTTGAACTGGTTACATTTGACTACGCAGCAAAAACTGCTGGGCACCCTGGGCATCGTTTTCTGCCTGTGCTTTATCTTGCTGCTGTTTAGCTCCACCGTGCCCGGCCGCACGCCGCCTATCGGCATGCCGCTGATGGCGATCGGCTGGCTGCTGCACCCTGGCGCGTTTGCCAAGGGCAAGCGCACCGTGGCCTGGCGTGGCGCACCGTTGCTGGTCAAGATCGTCTGGGCGGCCGGCATCACCGCGCTGCTCGTCAGCGTGACGGCGGGCGTAGGACGCATGCTGGCCTGATTGTGCGTGGTAGGTGCGCACGCGCACCTACGCTGACGCCGCGCGGGGCCCGTCTGGGAGTAGAATCAATGCATGAAAATCCGCGTAGCAACTTATAATATCCACAAGGGTGTCTCCTCCGTGCGAGGCTTGCCCAGGGTTCACGCATTGAAGCAGGCGATCGCTCTCTTCAATGCCGATGTCGTCTTTTTGCAGGAAGTGCAAGGCAAGCATGACCGCAATGCGGCCCGCTTTGGCGCCGAGAAAAACGGCCACAAGCATTGGCCGGAAGCGTCGCAGCATGAATTCTTTGCCGGCGCCGAGCACCATTCCGCGTATGGCATGAATGCCGTGTATGACCATGGCCACCATGGCAATGCCTTGCTGAGCAAGTTCCCCATCGCCTCGCAAACCAACCACGATGTGTCCGACCATGCCTACGAGCAGCGCGGCATTTTGCATTGCGTGCTCAAGACGCCGCAGGCCGACGTGCACTGCTATGTGGTGCACCTGGGCCTGTTCGAATCGGGACGCGGGCGCCAGACGCAGGCGTTGATCGACGCCGTCATGGAATCGGCGCCGAACGGCGAGCCCGTCATCATCGCCGGCGATTTCAACGACTGGCGCAACACGCTCAGCGACAAGCTGCGCAATGCGCTGGGCGTGGTGGAAGTATTCGACCAGCGCGCGTCGAACTCGGCGCTGGGCGACCTGGTGCGCACCCTGGCGCGGCGCCAGACGAAGCCACCCGTGCCCGTACCGGCGCGCACCTTTCCCGCCGCCTTGCCGTGGTTCCGCCTGGACCGCATCTATGTGCGCGGTTTCCACGTGGAAGGCGCGCAAGTGATGCATGGCACCTTGTGGGCCAAACTGTCGGACCACGCGCCGATCGTTGCCGCTTTAAAACTCGCGTAGACTGCCAGCATGCGCACAGTCAATTTCATCGCCCACAACGACATCCAGCTGCTGTATTGCGGCACCGATTACTTTCCCGCGCTGATAGCCGCCATCGATGGCGCGCGCTCGGAAGTCTATTTCGAAACGTATATCTTTGCCGACGACGCCACGGGCACGCTGGTGCTCGACGCGCTCAAGCGCGCCGCCGCGCGCGGCGTGCTGGTGTGCATGATCACGGACTGGTTCGGCACGGGCAACCGCCGGGTCAAGGCCATGCATGCGCAGCTGGAAGCTGCCGGCGTGCACCACCGCATCTTCAACCCTTGGTTCCGGCGCGGCATCACGCGCACGCACCGCAAGATCTGTGTGGCCGATGGCGAAATCGCCCTGGTGGGCGGCATCAATATCAACGACGACATGTTTTGCGACTACGACCACAACATCAGCCTGGAAGCGCCGCGCTGGGATTTCGCCGTGCAGGTGAAGGGCCCGCTGGTGGACGCCATCCATGAGGAAGTGCAGGCGCAGTGGGCGCGACTGGGCAAGATGAACTTGGTGCGGCGTATCAAGCTGTACCGCAAGATGCGCGTGGTCAGCAAGGAACTGGCGAAGAACCCCGTCGTGGCCGGCTTTGTCGTGCGCGACAACCTGCGCAACCGCCGCACCATCCAGCGCGCCTACCTGCAGGCGCTGGGCCAGGCGCGCAAAAGCGTGATGCTGGCCAACCCGTATTTTGCGCCCGGGCACAAGCTGCGCCACGCGCTGGCCCAGGCGGCCCAGCGGGGCGTCGACGTGGTCTTGCTGATCGGCGTGGGCGAGTTCCGCATGCAAGATGCCGTGGCGCACTCGTTTTATCCGAAACTGCTGGCTGCCGGGGTGAAAATCGTCGAATACCGCAAGACGCAGCTGCACGCCAAGGTGGCCGTCGTCGACGATGACTGGGCGACGGTGGGTTCGAGCAATATTGACGCGCTGAGCCTGTTCCTGAACCAGGAAGCGAACGTGGTCATCAAGGACGTGGCGTTCGCGCAAAGCCTGCGCCAGCACATTGAGCAGGGCGTGGCGGACGGCATCGTCATTCACCAGGATGATTTCAAGCACATCGGCCGTTTCCGGCGTATCGGCTACGAAGCCGCCTTCCTCGTGTACCGGCTGGTGATGCGCATTTTTTCAGTAGGCAAGTACGCATGAACGAGATGACAACGGTAAGGCTGGACAAATGGTTGTGGGCGGCGCGCTTCTTCAAGACGCGCTCGCTGGCCAGCGAAGCCGTCGACACGGGCAAGGTGAAAGTGGGTGGCGAACGCGTGAAACCGGCGCGCAGCCTGCGCGTGGGCGACGAGCTGGCCATCGACAATGGCGCGGAAACGTGGGAAGTGGCCGTGCTGGGCCTGTCCGACAAGCGCGGCGCGGCGCCCGTGGCGCGCTTGCTGTATGGCGAAACGCCGGCCAGCATTGCCCGCCGCGAGCAGCTGGCCGAGGAGCGCAAGCTGTTCCGCGAGCCGGGCACCACCATCAAGGGGCGGCCGACCAAGCGCGACCGCCGTCAGCTGAGCAAGGCAGGCGACCTTTCCTGATGTTTTCTTGTTGCTGTAAGACAAGACGTGCGAAGTTTTTGCCCTCCTGAAATCGCTATAAACACATAGCCAAAAAATGCTGCGCTGCACCAATAGAACGCCGGCTCTAAAGTTCCCGTTTGACTTTTATGTGGCAGTGGATAATAGTACGAGCGTTCGGATTTTTTCGTGGCGTGCTTTTTTTTACCCGCGTTCCCATCCGCCAGATCGGCAACATCACTTTTAGAACGGACCTCTTGAATACTTCAGTCAAATTCATGCGCAAGGGCGAACTGACCCGTGCAGCCATCCTCGACGTGGCGCTGGACCTGTCCAGCCGCGACGGCCTGGAAGGCCTGACCATTGGGCTGCTCGCGGACAAAATGAACATGAGCAAGTCGGGCGTGTTCGCCCACTTTGGTTCGCGCGAGGACTTGCAGATGGAAGTGCTGAAGCTCTACCACTATCGTTTCGAGCAAGAAGTCTTTTTCCCCAGCATGAAAGAACCACGCGGTATCCAGCGATTGCAATCGATGTTTGCGCGCTGGGTCAAGCGGGTCAGCGTGGAGATCGCTTCCGGCTGCATCTATATCAGCGGCGCCGTCGAGTATGACGACCGTCCCGGCCCCATCCGCGAGTCCCTGGTGGCCATGGTGCGGGCCTGGCAGGGCGCGTTGCTGCGCTGTGTCGAGCAATCGATCGCCACGGGCGACTTGAAAGCGGACACGGACGCCCAGCAGCTGGTGTACGAGATGTATGGCCTGATCCTGGCCTTGCATCACGATGCGCGCTTCCTGCGCGTGCCGGGCAGCATCGAACGGGCGCAGGCAGGATTTGTCCGTTTGCTGGCGTCCTACCAGAATTCTGTCACAAGCAAATAAGCCGTCAGGCAGTATCCGCAGCAACGCACACGCAGTTCACAAGTACAACACTTTAGCTAAACGCCTTCAGGAGAAAATTATGGGTCAATACGTCGCGCCAATCCGGGATATGCAATTCGTTCTGCATGAGTTCCTGCAAGTGGAAGAAGAACTGAAGCAAATGCCGTCGTACGCCGACGTCGACGCCGACATCATCAACCAGGTACTGGAAGAGGGCGGCAAGTTCACTTCCGAAGTATTGTTCCCCCTGAATCACTCCGGCGACCGCGAAGGCTGCCACCACGATCCTGTCACGAAAAGCGTGACCACGCCCAAAGGTTTCAAGGAAGCGTATAAACAGTATGTCGAAGGCGGCTGGGCGGCATTGGCTTGCGATCCGGAATACGGCGGCCAGGGCTTGCCGGTCGTGCTGAACAACTCCTTCTATGAAATGCTGAACTCGTCGAATCAGGCCTGGTCCATGTACCCGGGCCTGTCGCATGGCGCCTACGAGTGCCTGAAGGAACACGGCACCGACCATCAGAAGGAAGTGTATCTGCCGAAACTGGTGTCGGGCGAATGGACAGGCACCATGTGCCTGACCGAACCGCACTGCGGCACCGATCTGGGCCTGCTGCGCTCGAAAGCGCTGCCTGAGGCAGACGGTTCCTGGACCATCACCGGCAACAAGATCTTCATCTCGGCCGGCGAGCACGACATGGCGGAAAACATCCTGCACCTGGTGCTGGCCCGCGTGCCGGATGCACCGGAAGGCTCGAAAGGCATCTCGCTGTTCCTGGTACCGAAATTCCTGCCGAACGCGGATGGCACGGTCGGTGAGCGCAACCCGATCACCTGCGGCGCCATCGAAGAAAAAATGGGCATCCACGGCAACTCGACCTGCCAGATGAACCTGGACGGCGCGAAAGGCTGGATCATCGGCCAGCCGAACAAGGGCCTCAACGCCATGTTCGTCTTCATGAACGCGGCCCGCCTGGGCGTAGGCATGCAGTCGCTGGGCCTGACGGAAATCGCCTACCAGAACGCGCTGATCTACGCCAAGGACCGCACGCAAATGCGTTCGCTGTCCGGCATCAAGAACCCGGAACTGCCAGCCGACCGCATCATCGTGCACCCTGACGTGCGCCGCATGCTGCTGACCGGTAAAGCCTACGCCGAAGGCGCACGCGCCTTCACCTCCTACGTGGCGCTGCAGATCGACCGCGAACTGCACCACCCTGACGCCGACGTGCGCAAGGAAGCCGCCGACGAAGTGGCGCTGCTGACGCCCGTCATCAAGGCTTTCATCACCGACAACGCCTGGATCGCCACCTCGGACGCGATGCAAGTGTTCGGCGGCCACGGCTATATCTCGGAATGGGGCATGGAGCAGTATGTGCGCGACGCGCGCATCAACATGATCTACGAAGGCACGAACACGATCCAGTCGCTGGACCTGCTGGGCCGCAAGATCCTGGGCGACAACGGCGCCAAGCTGCGCAAGTTCGGCGAAAAGATCAAGGCCTTCGTCGAAGACAACGGCACCGATGAAGCGATGAGCGAATTCGTTACCCCACTGGGCGACCTGGGCGACAAAGTCACCAAGCTGACCATGGAAATCGGCATGAAGGCCTTCCAGAATCCTGACGAAGTGGGCGCGGCATGCGTGCCTTACCTGCGTGTCGTCGGCCACATGATCTACAGCTATTTGTTCGCACAGATGGCCAAGATCGCCCTCGAAAAAGAGTCCAGCGGCGACACCTTCTACACCGCCAAACTGGCTACCGCACGTTTCTACTTCGCCCGCTTGCAGCCTGAAACGGCAACCCTGATCCGTCAGGCGCGTTCCGGTTCGGCCAACCTGATGGCACTCGACGC
The DNA here is from genome assembly GCF_051380665.1 of Janthinobacterium lyxosi. NCBI lineage: Bacteria > Pseudomonadati > Pseudomonadota > Betaproteobacteria > Burkholderiales > Oxalobacteraceae > Janthinobacterium > Janthinobacterium lyxosi. The sequence goes on along the minus strand of NZ_JBNYXM010000023.1, from coordinate 25,870 downwards.
AGACCTGTTCTAAGACTTGAGGAAAATATGACCAATTTCATCGTTAAAAAAGTAGCCGTCCTCGGCGCCGGCGTGATGGGCGCGCAGATCGCCGCCCATTGCATCAACGCGAAAGTGCCGGTCGTGCTGTTCGACCTGCCTGCGAAGCCGGAGCATGTCTCCGGCGGGACGGATAAAAATGCGATCGTGCTGCGCGCCATCGAGAACCTGAAAAAGCTGTCGCCTGCCCCGCTGGGCAACAAGGATGACGCGTCGCTGATCCAGGTCGCCAACTACGAAGACAACCTGGACCTGCTGGCCGGTTGCGACCTGATCATCGAAGCCATCGCCGAGCGCATGGACTGGAAACACGACCTGTACCAGAAGGTGGCGCCGCACATCGGCCCGAATGCGATCTTCGCCTCGAACACCTCCGGCCTGTCGATCACCAAGCTGGCCGAAGGCTTCGACGCCGACCTGAAATCGCGCTACTGCGGCGTGCACTTCTTTAACCCGCCGCGCTATATGCACCTGGTCGAGATCATCCCGACCGCGTTCACCAAACCTGAGATTGCCGACCAGCTGGAAGGCTTCCTGACCACTACCCTGGGCAAGGGCGTGGTCCGCGCCAAGGACACGCCGAACTTCATCGCCAACCGCGTTGGCGTGTTCGGCATCCTGGCCATCGTGCACGAAGCGGAGAAATTCGGCCTGTCCGTAGACGTTGTCGATGACCTGACGGGCTCCAAGCTGGGCCGCGCCAAGTCGGGCACCTTCCGCACGGCGGACGTGGTCGGCCTGGACACCATGGGCCATGTGATCAAGACCATGCAGGACTACCTGCCGAACGATCCTTTCGCCGCCGTCTACAAGACGCCGGCCGTGCTGGCGCAGCTGGTGGAAAAGGGCGCGCTGGGTCAGAAGAGTGGTGCAGGCTTCTACAAGAAGGTTGGCAAGGAAATTCAACGCCTGGACTTCGCCACCGGTGAATACGTGGCTGGCGGCGCCAAGGCTGCCGACATCATCGCCCGCATCCTGAAGGAAAAGGATCCGGTCAAGAAGATGAAGGCGCTGCGCGAATCGACCAACCCGCAAGGCCAGTTCCTGTGGGCGATCTTCCGCGACGCTTTCCACTACATCGCCATTCACCTCGACACCGTGGCCGACAATGCGCGCGATATCGATTTCGCCATGCGCTGGGGCTTCGGCTGGAACGTCGGTCCGTTTGAAACGTGGCAGGCATCGAACTGGCTGCAAGTGGCCAACTGGGTCAAGGAAGACATCGACGCCGGCCACGCGCTGTGCAACGCACCGCTGCCAGCCTGGGTCTTCGAAGGCCCGGTCGCTGAAAAAGGCGGCGTGCATACGCCGGAAGGATCCTATTCCGCCGTGTCGAACAGCTTCGTGCCCCGTTCGACCCTGTCCGTGTATGACCGCCAGCCATTCCGCGCGCCCGTTTTTGGTACCAACTTGGGCAGCGGCGCTGCCGACCCCAAGACCGCCGGCACCACCGTCTTCGAAGACGAATCCGTGCGCGTCTGGCACACGGGCGACGACGTCCTGATCATCTCGTTCAAGACCAAGATGCACGTGATCGGTGAAGGCGTGATTAGTGGACTCAAACTCGCATTAGCGGAAGCGGAAAAGAACTTCAAGGGTCTGGTGATCTGGCATGCCGACGCAGCCGAAGGCGGCGCCTTCTCGGCCGGCGCCGACCTGCAATCGGCCCTGCCAGCTTTCATGCAAGGCGGCGTGAAAGCCGTCGATCCGATCATCGCCGAATTGCAGAACACCTTCATGTCGCTGAAATACGCGAACGTGCCGGTGATCGCCGCGGTCGCTGGCCTGGCACTGGGCGGCGGTTGCGAACTGGCGCTGCATGCATCGAAGCGCGTGGCCTCGATCGAGTCCTACATCGGCCTGGTGGAAGTGGGCGTGGGCCTGATTCCAGCCGGTGGCGGCCTGAAGGAAGCGGCGCAGCGCGCCTACAAGGAAGCCAAGGGTAACGATATCCTGCAATTCCTGAAAACGGGCTTCACCAATGCAGCCACCGCCAACGTGTCGAAATCGGCACTGGAAGCGAAGAAGATGGGCTACCTGAAAGAAGACGACGTGATCGTGTTCAACGCCTACGAGCTGCTGCACGTGGCCAAGGTCGAAGCGCGCGCCATGTTCGACGCGGGCTTCCGTCCGCAACTGCCGTCGCTGATCCAGGTCACGGGCCGTTACGGCTGGGGCACCATCAAGGCGCAGCTGGTCAACATGCGCGACGGCGGCTTCATTTCGGCGCACGATTTCAAGCTGGGCGAGATGATTGCCGAGATCGTATCGGGCGGCGACGTGGACCAGGGCAGTTTCGTCAGCGAACAGTGGCTGCTGGATATGGAACGCAAGGCATTCCTGGAGCTGTTGAACCATCCGAAAACCCAGGAACGGATCATGGGCATGATGCAAACCGGTAAGCCGGTACGCAACTAAGCCCATCGTCGATGAAGATCCTGTCATTGGTATTTAAAGTATTACTGCGCGTGAGGCCAAGCATGGTGTATGACCGTATCAAACAACAGATGATGGACACCTTGCCCTTCGTGCGGCTGCTGGGGATCAGCATCGACGACATCGGCGCCGGCACCTCGAAGGTGTCGATGCCGGAAGATCCCAAACTGAATAATCACCTGGGCACGCAGCACGCGGGCGCCTTGTTTACCCTGGCCGAAACGGCTTCCGGCGCAGCCATGGCTGGCGGCTTCGCCGAGCTGATACTGGGCTTGCGCCCGGTGGCCAAGGAGTCGCGCATCGCCTACCAGAAGGTGGCCCGGGGCGCGACGCGCGCCGAAGGCCGGGTACCGGGCGACCTGGCTGCCTTGAAGGCGCAGCTGGCGCAGGACGGCAAGGTGGCGTTTCCCGTGGCAGTCGACATTTTCGACTCCGAAGGCACGCTGGCGGCACAGGTGACGGTGGACTGGTATTTGTCGCAGAAGCGATAGAGCGCCACCTCGGACATTCGACAGAACACGAACTTCGTTCAACATCTTTGAAAGAATAAAATGAGCAAACAACTTCAAGACGCCTACATCGTCTCTGCAACCCGCACCCCGATCGGCAAGGCGCCGCGCGGCATGTTCAGAAATACCCGCCCGGACGACCTGCTGGTGCGCGTGCTGCAATCGGCCCTGGCGCAAGCGCCTGGCCTCGACCCGGCGCTGATCACCGACGCCATCATTGGCTGCTCGTTCCCGGAAGCGGAGCAGGGCTTCAATATCGCGCGTAACTCGGTGCTGCTGGCCGGCTTGCCGAAAACCGTGGGCGGCGTCACCGTCAACCGTTACTGCGCCTCGGGCATTACGGCCATTGCCATGGCGGCCGACCGCATCCGCGTGGGCGAAGCCGACGTGATGATCGCCGGCGGCATCGAATCGATGTCGATGGTGCCGATGATGGGCCACCACCCATCGATGAACCTGGACATGTTCAGCGATGAAAACATCGGCATGGCCTACGGCATGGGTCTGACGGCCGAGAAAGTGGCGCAGCAATGGAAAGTGTCGCGCGAACAGCAGGACGCGTTCTCCGTCGAATCGCACCGCCGCGCCATCGCCGCGCAACAAGCCGGTTTCTTCAAGGCCGAAACGACGCCCGTCGAAATCATCACGCGCACGCCTAACCTGGCCACCGGCCAGGTGGACGTATCGCGCCGCACCGTCGACACCGACGAAGGCGCGCGCGCCGATTCGTCGATGGAGTCGCTGGGCAAACTGAAACCCGTGTTTGCCGCCAAGGGCACCGTTACGGCCGCCAACAGCTCGCAGATGTCCGACGGCGCCGGTGCGCTCTTGATCGTCAGCGAAAAAATCCTGCGCGAGCATAACCTGACCCCGCTGGCGAAATTCTCCTCGTTCGCCGTGCGCGGCGTGCCGCCGGAAATCATGGGCATCGGTCCTAAATTCGCCATCCCAGCAGCGTGCGCCGCCGCCGGCATCACGCAAGACCAGCTGGACTGGATCGAACTGAACGAAGCGTTTGCTGCACAGGCGCTGGCCGTCATCGGCGACTTGGGCCTGGACCCATCGAAGGTCAACCCGATGGGCGGCGCGATCGCCCTGGGCCACCCGCTGGGCGCCACGGGCGCCATCCGCGCCGCTACCGTGATCCACGCGCTGCAGCGCACCAAGCAGAAGTACGGCATGGTCACGATGTGTGTGGGCGCCGGCATGGGCGCAGCCGGAATTTTTGAGCGCGTATAAGTTTGGCGGGCTAAAGCAATAAAACAGGGCGCTGCGGGATTATCCCGGCGCCCTTATTCTTTTGGAGACGACATGGATATTTTGTGCAGCAAGAGCGAAGGCATCCTCACCCTGGAATTCAACCGCCTGGAACGCAAGAATGCGATCACGGGGGCCATGTACCAGACCCTGGCCGATGCGCTGGGGGCGGCCGAGACGGACGACGCCGTGCGCGCCATCCTGATCTGCGGCAAGCGCGAGATTTTCACGGCAGGCAACGATCTCGATGACTTCATGAAGGCGGCGCGCCCGAAGGATGGTTCGCTCGATCATGACCGTCCCGTGTTCCAGTTCATGCGCGCCCTGTACGGCAGCAGCAAGCCCGTGGTGGCGGCAGTCTCCGGCCCGGCCATCGGCATCGGCACGACGCTGTTGATGCACTGCGACCTGGTCTACGCGGCCGACAACGCCAGCTTCTCGATGCCGTTCACGCAGCTGGGCCTGTGCCCGGAATTCGCTTCCAGCCTGCTGCTCACGCAACTGGCCGGCTACCCGCGCGCGGCGGAAAAACTGATGCTGGGCGAAGCGTTCCCTGCTAGTGAAGCCCTGGAAATGGGCCTGGTGTCGAAAGTCGTGCCCCTGTACGAATTGATGACCTTCGCGCAAGGCCAGGCCGCCAAGCTGGTGGCCCTGCCAGCCGCCTCGATCCGTGCCACCAAGCGCCTGATGAAGCAAAGCCGCATGGAGCCGATGAAGGCCGCCATCGCCGACGAAAACAAACTGTTCAGCGCCATGCTGGGCGGCGCCGAGGCGAAGGAAGCATTTACGGCCTTCTTTGAAAAGAGGAAGCCGGATTTCAAGAAGTTTGCCTGAGTCTTGTCCAGGTCAGTGCGCAACAGGCGTCCTGCGGGGCGTCTGTTTTTACTTGGGAGCAGATTGATATTTCTGTTTCGCAAAATTGCATAATCCGCTAAGGTAGGTGCCGAGGCGTTCCACGCTCCCCCTTGCATGCCTGACGCCCGCCAACGCGAACGGAGACAACATGAAACTGGTAGCGCTGATCAGCGGACTGTGCCTGGCCTTGCCCGCCTGGGCGCAAGCTGCGCAAGGGACGTCGGTCCAAGTGATGGACTATCTCCGGCAACAGATGGCACTGCAGCAGATTCCTGCGCTGCAAGTGGCCGTCATCCAGCAAGGCAAGGTTGTCGAACTGGCCGCCCTGGGGATGGCCAATGTGGAACACGGCGTGCCGGCCACTAACGAGAGCGTGTTCTCGATCAATTCCTGTACCAAGGCGTTTACGGGCGTGGCCGTCATGCAGCTGGTCGAGGCGGGCAAGCTCAGGCTTGCGGACCCCATCTCGCTGTATCTGGACGACTTGCCGCCGTCCTGGCGCGCGCTGACCATACGCCAGTTGATGACGCATACCTCGGGTTTGCCCAACATCATCGACGATAAGGAAAGCCCGCTGGGTGGCGAGAATGAAGCGCTGTCCTGGAGCAAGGTCAAGACCCTGCCGTTCGAATTCGCGCCGGGAGAGCGCTACAGCTACAACCAGACTGGCTATGTTTTGGTCGGCAAGATTATCGAAAAGCTCAGCGGTGAGTCCTTCGTGCAGTTCGTGGAAAACCACCAGTTCAAGCCGGCCGGCCTGAAGCACACGCGTTTCGGCGATTCCAGCGATGTGGTCGCCCATTCCGCCGGCGCCTACACCTATTCGCGTAACGAGGGCGGCAAGTGGCTGACGGGCACTCGGCTGGCCACCACCTACGTCACCTTCCCCGCGTATTTCCGTCCAGCCGCCGGCATCCTCTCCACCTCGGGCGATATCGCGCAGTGGCTGCTCGCCCTGCAAGGCGGCAAGCTCCTGAAGGACAAGGCCAGTCTGCAAGCCATGTGGAGCCCGTATGTGCTGAACAACGGCAAGACGCAGGGGCCGAATGCGCTGTTGAATGGTTCAGCGCTGGGCTGGCCCGTGACGGTGCGCGGCGAACACCGCGCGGCCGGCCCCATCGGCGGCATGCGCTCCGCGTTCTTCGTGTATCCCGAAGACGATCTGTCGGTGGTGGTGTTGACCAATTTGCAGGGTGTCAATCCGGAACTGTTCATCGATGAAATCGCCGGCTTCTACGTGCCGGCCATGCACCCGTCGACGGGCTTCGGTCTGCCACCGGCGGTCTTGCCTTTGCGCAAGATGCTGCTGCAGCGCGGTTACGCAGAAGCGTCGCAGGCGTGGGCTGAACTCCGGGCGCGCGATGCGCAAGCGCTGCCGGACGAGGATGCGCTGAACGTGTGGGGCTACAAGCTAAGCGGCCAGCAGCAGCTGGCGCAAGCCGTGGCCGTCCTGCGCCTGAATGCCAGCCTGCACCCATCGAGCTGGAATGCCTACGATAGCCTGGCGGAAATCCTCGAGCAGGCCGGCGACAAGCAAGGTGCGATCGTCAATTACGGCAAATCGCTGGCGCTCAATGCCGACAATAGCCATGCCAGTGAACGGCTGCGCGCGCTGCAGGCGCCCTGAGGCGCGATCAGCATCTTGCGCGCATTCCCGCCAGGATCAGGCCGACCGAGGCGTGCCATTGCGTCTCGCTGGCCGGCCGGCCCGCCAGCGCATAGCCGTGCAGGAAATCGACGAGCGCATCACGGCCGCGCAGGCGAATATTTTGCGGCAGATCAAGCCCCTCCAGTGCCTGCTCGAATAGCGCCGTAAACCGCTCGGCCACGTCGGCTTGCGTCACCAGCCCGCGCGCCATCAGGCGCACGAAATACGGCGTGGCGCTGACCAGTTCCAGGTACAGGGCGCACAGCGCGAGCACACGCCGTGGTGGCGCCTGGCGCCGCGTAAACGGCGGCTGGCGCGGATTGAGCGCGGCAAAACGCTGCACCATCAGAGCCAGCAGCAATTCCTCCTTTCCTGCGTAATAGTGGTACAGGGCCATGGCATCGACGCCCAGGCGTTGCGCCAGCGCGCGCATGGAAAACGCTTCGCCTTGCTCTTCCAGCAGGACCAGGGCAGCGTGCAGGATGCTGGCGCTGTCCAGCGCGGGCGCCGCGCGGCGCGGACGCCCCGCGCGGCGCACGGGAGATTCCATGACTTGAAGTTTTGGGGTTTTCATGGGCATAATTCTACACCGTAGAATTAATTGAAGGAGCACCCATGCAAAAAACTTCTGTCAGCGTTTTTCTCGGCATCAGCATCGATGGCTGTATCGCCGGGGAAAACGGCGACCTGTCCTGGCTGGCCGAGCTGGCCCCCGACTCGCCTGACGCCACCGGCTACACGGCCTTGATGGATCAAGTCGATACCCTGCTGATCGGGCGCACCACCTATGACGCCGTGCTGGGTTTTGAGCCGTGGCCGTATGCAGGCAAGCGCGTGGTGGTATTGAGCCACCGCGACTTCGCGCCGCGCCATGGCGAGCAGCGCCGCGAAGGCAGCGTGCGCGAAGTGCTGGAGGAGCTGGCAGAGGAGGGTTGCCGCCACGTGTATCTCGATGGCGGCGCCGTCATCCGCGCCGGTTTGCGCGAGGGCGTCATCGACAGCCTGACTTTGTCCGTGCTGCCCGTGGTGCTGGGCAAGGGCGTGCGCCTGTTCGAGGATGGCTTGCCGCGCAGCGACTGGCGCCTGGACGGCACGCGCCAGCTGCCTAGCGGCGTGGCGCAGCTGCGCTATCGAAAAAACTAAACCGTGCTGGCGATGTCGACGATGAAGCCGGGATCGTAGCGCTCGTTTTCCGGCGTGCCATCGGGGCGCTTGTAGCCGCAGGGGTTGCAGACGACGCGGCAGCCTTGCACGCGATAGTCGAGCGAGGCGTGCATGTGGCCATGCACCCACAGGTCGGCTTGCGCCACCAGGCCGTCCAGCTGCGAGGCGAAGGCGGGCGAGCCCAGGTTTGTCGCGTATTGCTCGTCCACCGACTGCATCGAGGGCGCCATGTGCGTGATCACTACCGTCTTGCCATCGAAGGGCTGCGCCAGTTGTTGTTCCAGCCAGGAGCGGTGCTGCGCATGCAGCTGCGCCGTGTCGCTGGCGCACAAGAGACGCGGCGTGTTGCCGCCCGTGCTGATGCGCTTGTAGTCGGGCATGTAGGCTTGCGCCGCGCTAAGCGCTTCTTCCCGGCGCTCCGCGCCAAAGAGTAAAAAATCCGTCCACAGCGTGATGCCGAGGAAGCGCACGCCATCGAGCACCGCGGCGTCGCCGTCGAGCAGGCGGATGTTGGCGCCCTGCGCATTCGCGCTGGCACAGGCGTCGCGCACCGCGTCCTGCATGTATTCGAGCTGGTGCCCATAGCCCTCGTGATTGCCATGCACGTACAGCACGGGCAGGGCGCCGAAGGTGCGCGCAGCCCAGGCGATGGCATGGTTGCCCGTGGCGATGTCGCCGGCCAGGATCACCACGTCGGGGCGGCTGGCGGCAAGGTCGATGGCGGGCGTGTCTTCACCCCAGACTTCCAGGTGCAGGTCGGACAGGATCAGCAAACGCATGGCAGTGGGCGCGGCAAGGCGCGCGGCAGGTCTATGGGCCTCTATCGTAGCGCAAGTCGTTGCGTCCGTCTGCTTGACCGCGCCAGGGTGGCGACGTTACCCTATGGCATCGATTACCCCACACTCACTCCTGGAGCCGCATGCCGCCTTTCTTTTCCCCCAAGACCTTGCTCAGTATCGCGCTGGCCGCCATGGCGCTGCCGCTGACGGCACACGCCGCCACGCCCGCCATCGATCCCCTGACGCAGCCGATTGCCTCGCCCTACGCGGCGCAGTGGAACCGCCCGCAGCAACCGGCGCGCATCCACGGCGACACTTATTACGTGGGCGTGGGCGGCTTGAGCGTGGTGCTGATCGACACGCGTGCAGGCTTGATCCTGATCGATGGCGCGTTGCCGCAATCGGTGGCCGCCATCAAGGAACATATCCTCGAGCTGGGCTTTCGCCTGCAAGACATCAAGTTCATCCTGAATACGGAAGCGCATTTCGACCATTCGGGCGGCATCGCCGCCTTGGCCCGCGACAGCGGCGCGCAAGTGGTCGCCAGCCCGCTGGGGGCGCAGGCGCTGCGCGCGGGATCGGTGCTTGCTGCGGATCCGCAAGCGGGCGAAATCGATGCCATGCCGGCCGTGGAAAACGTGCACGAAATCGCCGACGGCGAAACCCTGCAATTGGGCGACGTGGCCATCACGGCGCGCTACACGCCCGGCCATACGCCAGGCAGCACCAGCTGGACCTGGGTTTCGTGCGAGGATGCCGAGCGCCAGGAATGCCTGAACGTGGTGTTCGGCGCCAGCCTTACGCCGGTGGCGGCCGACGATTTTCACTACCTGGCCGATGAACGCCATGCGGACCTGACGCCGGCCTTTCGCCGCGTCATGCAGGACTTCGCCAAACTGCCGTGCGATATCCTGATCTCGGCCCACCCCGACCACTCCGGCGGAGACCGCAAGCTGACGCAATTGCTGGAAGGCGTCACGCCGAATCCCTTCATCGATGCGCAGGCGTGCAGCAACTACGCAGCCAAAAATGAAGCCAAGCTCGATGCCCGCATCGCCAAAGAAAAAGCGGCTGCGACAAAATAGCAACGTTGGCGAATGCGTCATGAAAAGCGGTTGACGCACTGCAGCATACGGTGCAGAATCAGCGTCCGCAAGGCAGATTAAGCAAACAAGGAACCCCATGTTCGAGCAGGTTGGCAGCAAGTCGTACAAGCACTAGCCCCGCGCATGACGCTCGGGGCCATCGGCAGCATTGCCGATCCCGAGCCGGTGTCCTTCAAACCCCGGTGAGGAAACTCGCCGGGGTTTTTTGTTTTGGACGACCCGGCATAAATCGTTTGCATCCAGGGTTGAAAAGAGACACCATGAAAATCAAAGTGAAAGCGACGCCCAAGTCGCGCAATCCGCTGGTGGCGGCCGGCAAGCACCGCCTGCAGCAATGGCTGGCGGGCCGTTTGAAGGCGGACGATTAACGCGGACGATTAACGCGGACGTTTAACGGGCCGGCAGTTCGACGATGAAGTTCGGGTTGAAGCGGGGATTTTGCGGCGTGCCGCTGCGCGTCCTGTAGCCGCAGGGGTTCGATACGACGCGGCACGGGCCGATGCGATAGTCGCGCGAGACGTGGAGGTGGCCATGCACCCACAGGTCCGCCTGCGCGGCCAGCTCGTCCAGGCGAGAGGCATACGCGGCAGAACATCCCTCGCTGCCATACGCATCATCGACCGATAGCAGCGACGGCGCCATGTGGCTGATGACGACGGTGCGGCCCTCGAAAGGCTGCGCCAGTTCGCGCGTCAGCCAGGCTTTTTGCTGCGCGTGGAACATGGCCGTGTCGGCCGCGCGCAATTTGCGAAAGCCCATGTTGGCCAGGCGGATGCGTTTGTAGTCGTTCATGACGGCTTCCGCGTCGCGCATGGCTGCTTGCCGCGTGTCGTCGCCCAACAGGCGGAAATCCGTCCACAGGGTGGCGCCCAGGAAGCGCACGGTGTTGCCTGCCTGGTCTGCGATGACGTGCGTGCCGCAGTCGAGGAAATGTACGTTCTGCGTGCTGGCGCAGGCCGCATGGAGCTCCTGGCGCACCTTGTCGAGGTGGTGGCCATAGCCTTCGTGGTTGCCATGCACGTACAGCACCGGCAGTCCCGCAAACGTGCTGGCGGCCCAGGCGACGGCGCGGGCGCCCGTGTCGATGTCGCCTGCCAGGATGACGGCGTCGGGGCAGCTGAGCGTGAGGTCGCCTTGCGGCGCTTCGTCGCGCCATAACTCATGGTGCAGGTCCGACAAAATCAATAAACGCATGCGGTATCCAGGCGATTCGAGAGTACGTCATCGTACCTGAAAACCCTCACTCCTCCTCCAGCGCGGCGAAGCTGTGCGCCAGATAGTCGATCAGCGCGCGCACGGCCGGCAGCAGGCCGCGCCGCGACGGGAAAACGGCGTGGATGATTTCGCGCTGCGGCCGCCACTGCTCCATCAGCGGCAGCAGGCTGCCATTGGCCACCTGTTCGGTGATCATCATGGTCGGCAGCTGCACCACGCCCACGCCGGTCACGGCCGCGTCGCGCAAGGTCAGCATGTCGCCCGTGACGAAGCGCGGCACGTGGCGCAGCTGGGCGCGCGCGCCATCCGGGCCGTGCAAATCCCACTGGTAGTGCTGTTGCGGCATGCCCAGGGCCAGGCTGGGCCAGTCGGCCAGGTCGGCCGGCGCTTTCGGCACGGGCGCGCCGGCGAACAGCAGCGGGCTGCCCACCATGCACTGGCTGCGCTCGGCCAGCACGCGCAGCACCAGCTCGCTGTCGGGCAGCGGCGGCGGACGCACGCGGATGGCCACGTCGATGCCTTCGGCCACCAGGTCGACGCGGCGGTTGCTCGCTTCGAGCAGCAGCGTGACCTGGGGATGCTCGCGCATGAAGCGGGCCAGCATGGGACCCACCAGCGCGTGCAGCAGGGCGATGGGGCAGGACAGGCGCACCGTGCCGCGCGGCGCCGCCCGTGTCAGTTCGATCGCTTCCTGCGCCGCTTCCGCCTCCACCAGCATCGCCTTGCAATGCTCGTAAAACGTCTGCCCTACGTCGGTGACGGAAAAATGCCGCGTCGTGCGCTGCAGCAGGCGCGCGCCGAGGCGCTCTTCCAGCAGCGCGATGCGCCGGCTCAGTTTGGATTTCGGCATGCCCAGCGCGCGCCCGGCCGGCGCGAAGCCGCCATGGTCGGCCACTTGCACAAAGTAATACAAGTCATTCAAATCCTGCATGCCGCTTCCTTTATCGTTCTATTTTTAGAACGCTGATGGCGTATTTTACCGTCTATCGCCTCCATCGTTGCAAGCGTATTCTGTCTCCATCGAAATGCAAACCCCAACAGGAGATCGAGATGAACACAGTCACAGGTATCTACAGCGCACCGCGCCAGCACTGGGTCGGCGACGGTTTCCCCGTGCGCTCGATGTTTTCGTATAACGGCCATGGCAAGCAGCTGAGCCCCTTCCTGCTGCTCGACTATGCCGGTCCTGCCGAATTTGTGCCCGGCACCCGTCCGCCCGGCGTCGGCTCGCACCCGCACCGCGGCTTTGAAACGGTGACCATCGTCTACAAGGGCGAAGTGGCGCACCGCGATTCGACGGGCCAGGGCGGCGTGATCGGCCCCGGCGACGTGCAGTGGATGACGGCCGGCGCCGGCATCTTGCACGAAGAGTTTCACTCGCCGGCCTTTACGCAGTCGGGCGGCACCCTGGAAATGGTGCAGCTGTGGGTCAACCTGCCGGCCAAGAACAAGATGACGGCGCCCGGCTACCAGGCGATCACCAGCGACACCATTCCCACCGTGGCGCTGCCGGACGGCGCCGGTGCGGTGCGCGTGATTGCCGGCGACTTCGGCGGCCAGCATGGCCCGGCCCGCACGTTCTCGACTATGCAGGTGTGGGACATGCGCCTGGTCCAGGGCAAGCTGACGGAGCTGCCCGTGAGCAAAGGTTGGAGCACGGCGCTGATCGTCCTGCATGGCACGGTGCTGGTGAATGGCGAGAGCGTGGTGCGCGAAGCGCAGATGGCGCTGTTCGAGCGCGATGGCGACAGCATCACCATCGAGGCGAACAACGACGCCGTGGTACTGCTGCTGAGCGGCGCGCCGATTGAGGAACCCATCGTCGGCCACGGTCCCTTCGTCATGAATACCGAAGCGGAAATCGCGCAGGCGTTCGAGGATTTCAACAGCGGCCGCTTCGCCCGCATCGCGACGTAATTTGTGCAGCAGGCAGTAAGCAACAACCCATGCCGCATCCCGCGGCATGGTTTTTCAGGAGACCACCATGAGCACCCCCGCCAACTTCCAAGGTTTGCCACCGATGATTGATCCCGACGACGCCGTCATGCTGCTGATCGACCACCAGAGCGGCTTGTTCCAGCTGGTGCGCGACATCGAGCAGCACGTGCTGCGCGGTCACGTCACGGCGCTGGCCAAGCTGTCGCGCCTGGCCAATATGCCCACTTTTACTACCGCTTCCGTGCCCGATGGCCCGAATGGCCCATTGATCCCGGAAATCCACCATTTCAATCCGGACGCCGTCTACATCCCGCGCACGGGCCAGATCAACGCCTGGGACAATCCGGCCTGGGTCGAGGCCATCGAAAAGACGGGCCGCAAGACCCTGCTGATCGCCGGCACGCTCACCAGCGTGTGCATGGCGTTTCCCACCATCAGCGCGCTGGCCGCCGGCTACAAGGTGTTTGCCATCATCGACGCTTCGGGCAACTGGTCGAAGATGGCTACCGACATCACCATGGCACGCGTGACGCAGGCCGGCGCCGTGCCGATCGACACGTATGCGGTGCTGGCTGAGGTGATGAGCACCTGGAACCGCGCCGATGCGATGGAGTTCGCCGCCGTCATGACCGACCATATCGTGCCGCCGTACCGCGCGCTGATCGAAAGCTATGACAAGGCGCAGGGCGTGCAAAAGAATGGCCGCGAAACCAAGCTGGAAATCCTGGAAGCGGCCAGCAAGGGCTGATCGCCTTACGGCGCTTCGTAGCGGGCACGAATCGCCGCCAGCGTACCGCGCTGTTCCAGGTGCGTGATGGCGGCGTTCAGGCGCGCCAGGTCGGCGGCGCTGGTCGTGCGCGCATTGAGCATCAGGTGGACGGGGGCGCGCAGGGCCAGGAAGGGCAGGGTGCTCAAGGCAACGCCCTGCAGGCGCGCTTCGTGGCGCACGGCCAGCACGTCGCCCAGCAGCAGGTCGGCGCGGCCCGCATCGAGCATGCGCACGCCTTGCTGGAAGCTGCCGAACGCATTCAGGCGGCCGGCCTTTTCCAGCGCCGGCCGGACCGCCGCGTACTGCGCGCCATACCAGCCCACTTTGGGCGCCAGCAAGGTCGACTTGCCGCGCGCGAGCTGCGCGAAGCTGGCGATCTGGCGGTGGCCGGCGGGCGAGCCGGATTTGCTGAAGAGCCCCACGGCTTCGTCGCGATACGCGATGGAAAAGCGTGCATAGGAATGGCGTTCCGGCGTCTCGGACGCGGCCAGCATCAGGTCCAGCCCCCCTTGCTGGAACAGCAGCTGGCGCCGCGCCGTAGGCAGTTCCGGCAAGGTGACCAGGGTGCACCGGGCTTCCTTGAGAATGGCTTTCAGCAAATCCAGGTCCAGGCCCGTATAGCGGCCCTGCGCATCGCGGTGGACATACGGTGGCCACTGCTCCAGCGCCATCGTCATGCGGCAAGCCAGGGCGGGCAGGGCGGATACGCCGAGCATTGCCGCAAACAGGAGATGGCGCATGCGCATATGGGGGCTTCCCTGGAGTTTCAACTTGATATTCAATTTGCCAGAATGGCCACGGAAGTCAAGGGCTGCGGCTGCTGAAGGCCGGCCTGGTACGCATTTCCTCGATGTGCGCGCGTTTTTTGCCACTTGCCCCATGGGGATCGCCTCCGGCACGGTGAACACCGTGCAGTGTAATCGGCTATAGTGGCGCGGTGCCACCACTGCCCCGCAAAGGAAGACCGCTTGACTGCCCCGCTCGAGATCGCCGCCAATGTACTGATGACTGCCTCCATCATTCTGGCAGGACGCAATAATATTCATTCCTGGTGGATCGGCATGGTCGGCTGCGTGCTGTTTGCCGTGCTGTTTTTCCAGGTTAATCTGTACGCCGACGTGATGCTGCAGCTGTTTTTCATCGTCACCTGCGTCATCGGCTGGCTGCAATGGCGGCGCGGTGCCGGCGGCAAGCCGTTGCCGATCACGCGCACGGGCTGGCGCAGCCTGGCCTGGGTGGTGCCGGCCGGCATCGCCTCCGTGGTCATCTACGGCATGCTGCTGCACCGCTTTACGAATGCCTACGCGCCCTTCATCGATTCGGCAGTGTTGGTATTTAGCATCATCGCGCAATTCTTGCTGATGAGCCGGCGCATCGAAACCTGGGCTTTCTGGCTGCTGGTCAACACCGTGGCCGTGCCGCTGTATTACAGCCGCGGCCTGCACCTGACGGCCGTGCTGTATGCGGCCTACTGGGTCAATGCCCTGATTTCCTGGTACTGGTGGAGCGTGCAGGCGCGCCGCGCGGCGCTGGCGCCTGCGGTGAGTGCCGACGCCTGATATTGCCATATACCAAGTCCTTAGATTCAAATCGTATATACAATCAATTTTTAATTCGTTCACGCCATAAAGACACCGGGATATAGTGGACTTTCCCCGCTTACCGGTGTCTTTTATGTTGCGTTTTGCCCTTTCTGCCTGTTTTTACGCCGCCCCGCACCAGCTGACCATGCAATGCATGGCGCAGTGGATGCCGGTGCGTGCCCGTCCACGCATCCCCTAAGTCATTCCCATCCGTTTCGTTGTCGTTTGCCCGCTGGTCCACCCGGTCCGCGTGCCCCTGCTCGGCCTTTTTTATCTGAAAAAGGCTGCAATCCCGATAAGAGGAAACCATGTTCAAACCACTCGCCATCAGTCTTGCCATCGCCGCCGCCTTTCCCGTTTTCCCCACCCTTGCCCACGCCGAGGACGACATGCTGCGGGTTAATGTCACCGGATCGAATATCCGCGTCAGCGAAAAGGAGGGCGCCAGCGCCGTGCAAGTCATCACGGCCAAGGAATTGAAAGCCAGCGGCAAGACCAGCGTGTCGGACGTGCTGCGCGCCATCTCCGCCAATAGCGGCAACAGCTATAACGAACAATATACGGGCAGTTTCTCGGCCGGCACCTCGGGCCTGTCGCTGCGCGGTATCGGCCAGCAAAACACCCTGATCCTGGTGAATGGCCGCCGCGTGGCCAGCTATGCCACGGCGCAGGATTTGCAGCAGACCTTCGTTGACCTCAACAGCCTGCCGATGGCGGCCGTGCAGCGCATCGAAGTGCTCAAGGATGGCGCCTCGTCCGTGTATGGTTCCGACGCCGTGGCCGGCGTGGTCAACATCATCTTGTACAAGGAATTCACGGGCACGGACATCACGGCGCAATGGGGCGGCTCGACGCAAGGCACGGGCCAGCACGAAAAGAGCGCGGCGCTGCAAACGGGTTTCGGCAAGCTCGGGGAAGATGGCTACAGCGTGGTCTTCTCGGTCGACGCGCAGCAGCGCGACAAGCTGCAGCAGAGCGACGTGGCATGGCTGCGCGATGCCGATTACCGCCAGCAGCAGCGCGGCAGCCTGGGATGGACCGCCACGAATTACGCCGGCAACGATCCCACGCAGACGCTCGGTGGCGTGCGCGGCCCGCTGCAACTGGTGCCGTACAAGGACATCAATCCCGATCGCAGCGGCCAGGTGCTGGCCTACAATCCGGCGCCGTATAAAACGCTGATCCCGGGTATCCAGCGTATCCACTCGTCGCTGCGCGGCACCCTCAAGTTGAACGCGGGCACGGAAGCGTATGTCGACCTGTTGCACAGTTACTCGCGCGCCGACCAGACCTTCAGCGCTCCGCTGACGGTGAATAACGCCACGCGCGTGTGGAACAACAGCACCAAGCTGCTCGATACCATTCCCGTGGTGCTGCCCGTGGGCCACCCGAACAATCCGGGCACGACGCCTTTGCCGTTCACGGCCACCCTGTTCGACCTGGGACCGCGCCTGAAGCAGGACCGCGTCACCTTCTACCGCGCGCTGGCCGGCGCCAAGGGCACCTGGGCGGGCTGGGACTGGGATACGGCCGTCGCCCATTCCAGCAGCAAGCTGGAAGAAACGGTGCAGAACTTCGTTAACCGCTATGCATTCCAGAAAGTGCTGGCCGAGGGCAGCTACAATTTCTTTGACCAGTCGCAAAACAGCGAAGCCGTGCGCAAGCGCCTGCGCCTGTCGACCCTGCGCCCGGCCGAGTCGACCCTCGACACGCTCGACTTCTCGGCGGCCAAGGATATCTGGAACTTGCCCGCAGGCCCGCTGGGCTTTGCCGCCGGCTTTCAATGGCGCCGTGAGAAAATGGATTCGCAAACCTCGACGGCCGTTCTGTCGGGCACGGAACTGCGCCCCGCACTCAATATCATCAACGGCTCGCGCAATGTGTCGGCCCTGTTTGCCGAATTCAACGTACCTGTAGTGAAAGACCTGTCCGTCAACGTGGCGGGCCGCGCCGACCATTACAGCGATTTTGGCAATGCGTTTTCGCCGAAAGCCAGCGCCCGCTACCAGGCGGCGCCCTGGTTGTTGCTGCGCGGCACCGTTTCACGCGCCTTCCGTGCCCCGTCGCTGCCGGAAATCACCGACAGCACGGCCGTCAGCTATACCGGCGTGATCGATGCCCGCGATCCATTGACGCCAACGCAGTCGCGCGGCGTGACGGTCATGACCATCGCCAATCCGAACCTGCGTCCCGAGCGCTCGAACAACTTGAACCTGGGCGTGGTGGTGTCGCCCACCAGCAGCTCGAGCATCGGCCTCGATTACTACCGCATCAAGCAAGATGGCGTGATCGGCACGGCCAGCGCCACCACCATTCTCGAGAATGAAAAAACGGCGCCGCAACAGATCACGCGCGGTGCCGATGGGCGCATCACGACCCTGTACCGCCAGTTCCGCAACCAGGGCCAGCGCGAAGTGTCGGGCATCGATATCGACCTGCGCCAGCGCTTTGCCGACAAGGACTG
The DNA here is from genome assembly GCF_051380665.1 of Janthinobacterium lyxosi. Lineage (NCBI taxonomy): Bacteria > Pseudomonadati > Pseudomonadota > Betaproteobacteria > Burkholderiales > Oxalobacteraceae > Janthinobacterium > Janthinobacterium lyxosi. The sequence goes on along the minus strand of NZ_JBNYXM010000023.1, from coordinate 8,108 downwards.
GGGCAAGCTGACCCTGGCCGGCCAGCTGAGCCGCGTGCTGCGCTTTGCCGAGCCGTTGTCCGATGGCGCGCCGCTGACCGATGGCGTCGGCACCAATTACTTCGGCTCCATCCCGAAATGGCGCGGCGTCACCTCGGCTACCTGGGAACAGGGAAAATGGGGGGCGACCCTGACCTGGAACTACGTGGGCAGCTATGCGCAGCAGCAGCACCTCGATGAGTCGGTGGCTGCCTTCAGCACCTTTGACGTGACCAGCAGCTGGCAAGTCACGCCGGCAGCGAACGTCACCTTCATCGTGCAAAACCTGGCCAACAAGCGCGCCCCCTGGGACTATGCCTCCACCGGCTTTGACTTTACCCAGGCCGATCCGCGTGGACGCTTTGCGGCACTCAAGCTGAACTACAAGTTCTGAGCGCGCGGCAGATTCACCAATAGCGCCCGCCCGCCACCCGCCGCCTGCCGCTGTCCTGTCTGCTCCTGCAGGCGCTGGCGGTAGGCGCTAGGCGTGACGCCCATGCGTTCGCGAAAGGCGGTGGCGAAGTTGCCCGCGTTGTGAAAACCGATCAGCAGGGCGATATCCTGCACGTCGATATCCGTCTGCTGCAGCAATTCCACACCGCGGGCGATGCGCGCTTCGCGGATGAAGGCAAACACGGTCATGCCCGTTTGCTCGCGGAACATCAGGGTCAGCTTTTCGCGGTAAGTGCCCACGCTGCGGGCGATGTCGGACAGGTTGGGCAGGCTGCCCAGGTTGTCGAGAATGAGCTGTTTGACGGCATTGACGAATACCAGGTCGGGATGCTGCAGCTTGTCGCTGATCGGCATCGTGGCTGGCAAGGTACTGTTGCTTTTACGCATCAATCCCAGGTGGATATGGATGCGCGCGGCCAGTTCTTCCGGCGTGAACGGCTTTGAAATGTAATCGACGCCCCCCACCTGCAAGCCCATGATGCGTTCCTTGGCGGCGTCGGCGCCGCTGAGAAAGATCACGGGTATCTGTTCCGTTTCGGGGTTGGCCTTGAGCAAACGGCATGCCGTGTAGCCATCCATCTCGGGCATGCGCACGTCGAGCAGGATCAGGTCGGGACGCGTGGCCAATGCCAGTTGGTAGCCCTGGTAGCCATTGAACGCGATGCTGAAACGGTAGGGCTGCTCGCTGAGCAGTTCCATCAGCATGCGCTGCTCGAACGCGGAATCGTCCACGATCAAGATGTTTTTTTTGATGGTTTCGCTGGTCAATGGCATGGCATGGATGACTTAACCAAAAAGCAAGTTGTGGCTTATTATGCTCTGCTTTTTCTTTTTTTTCTGCTTTTCTCGTGTTTCAAAAGATGTTTCGCCGCCAGCAGAAGCGGCGATTTCCCAGATCGCTAATAATTCATTGGTGCATTGATTTGAAGCAATGCCGCTTGTTAAAAAATCTGTTTTGCAAATGCTGCAAAAAATGCTGGAGTCCTCGGCTTCCTGACTCTCGGCGCAAGTATTTTGTTGTCCTGGTTTGCGTGCCCCAAAAAACGCTGGCAATACCGTGACTATCCTCGACGTCCTTCATATTGACGGGCTCATTAATGATGTTCCATCATCAGGAGGTATCATGTTGCGAGTTATTTCCACCCGCCTTATCGTTGCCGCCAGCGTCGCTGTGGCCAGCACGGCGCTCATGCCTGGCGTTGCCGACGCGGCCGTGTATCTGAACGGCAGCGCCAATATCACCTTTGACGTCACCCTGAAAATCATCGCCAATTGCACCATTTCGGCGGCCAATCTCGACTTTGGCCAAAGCCAGGGTGTACTGGCTACTGCCGTGAACGTCAATACGACCGTGAGTGTGACCTGCACCAATACCACCCCGTATAACGTGGGCCTGACGGCGGGCACGGGCACGGGTTCGACCGGCACCACGCGCTACCTGAGCGGCACCGGTGGCAACCTGGGGACGGTCCAATTCAGCCTGTACCAGACGGCCGGCAGCACCTTGTGGGGCGATACCCAGGGCACGAATACCGTCGGCGGCACCGGCACCGGCGCATCGCAGCCGATCACGGTGTACGGCAATATTCCGCCGCAAGCGACACCGGCGCCCGATACCTACAAGTCGACCATCACGGCCACCGTTTACTTTTAAGCCAGGCGCTGCGTGAAGGCCGGTTCGACTTCCCTGATGAAAAACGTGCTGGCGCTGCTGGCCTGCTGCGCGGCGGGCGTACAGGGCGCCAATCTGCAGATTTCGCCGGTGACGCTAACCCTGCGCGCAGCACAGAGCGCGGCCGGGATCAACCTGCAAAACCTGGGCGACCAGCCCATGTATGGGCAGGTGCGGGTGTTCGCCTGGGACCAGCGCGATGGCGAGGAAGTACTGGCGCCCACGCAGGAACTGGTGGCCAGTCCGCCGATCGTGGAAATCGCGGCCAACAGCCGCCAGGCCATCCGCCTCGTGCGTGCCCAGGCCGGCCCTGTCGCGCAGGAAAAGACGTATCGCGTGCTCATTGATGAAGTCAGCCGCGACGATGAATCGGGCCGCAGCGGCGTCGATATCCGCCTGCGCTACTCGGTGCCCGTGTTCGTGCTGCCGGCCGGTGCGCCGGGCCGGGAAATGCTCGACTGGCAGGTTTTTCGCGAGCGGGGCGAGTGGATGTTGCGTATCAAGAACAGCGGCAATGTCCATGCGCAGATCGGTGCGATGACATTCACGAACCAGGCGGGCAAGGAGTTCGTCATCAGCCAGGGGCTGTTTGGCTATGTCCTGGCGGCACGCATGCGCGTATGGCGCCTGCCCGTCGCCAGGGAGGCTGAACTGGATGGGCCGTTGAGTATTGCGGTGAATGTGAATGCAAAGGCGCTCGTTGCCACGAATTCGACACCTTGAACATGGCCGCCATGGCGGGCGAGCTTGCCACGCGCCTTCGGCATGGATGCAACCGGGTTAAACCATGAGACGCGCACTGAGCTGGCGGACCTGCTGGACCTTGCTGCTGCTGGCCATGGCATCACCGGCCAGGGCCGATGGGTCTGCCGCCGTGACGGGCGCAGACCCGGGGCCGGCCAGCTTGCCCAGTGATCCGATGGCACCGAATGAACTGTATCTGGAGGTAACCGTGAATGCTGAATCAACCGGGTTGATCTTGCGTTTTACCCAGGTGGGTAAAGGCTTGCGCAGCAGTGTGGCGAACTTGCAACAGCTTGGGCTGGACCCGGAGCGCCTGGGCGCGCCCGCTCGAGCCGAGGTGGCGCTCGATGCGATTCCCGGACTCAGCTATGACTATGATGCGGCGCGCCAGAGCGTGTCGCTGCAGGTGGCGGACGACTTGCGTTCGCCTTACCGCATCAGCGCGCGCACGGCGGCGCAGACACCGCCATCGCGCGTCACGCCCGGCGCCGTCCTCAATTACGAAGCTTATGCGGAACTGGGCCGGACGCGGCGTGTCGCCATCTTCAACGACTTGCGCTATTTCAATGACAGCGGCGTGTTCAGCAATACCGGCACCTTGAACCTGCGATCCGACCAGCGCAAGTACATGCGCTTTGACACCTTCTGGAGCCACGCCGACCCCGAGACCTTGCAAACGTGGCAAGTGGGCGACCTGATTTCTTCGTCGCTCAGCTGGAGCCGCGCCGTGCGCGTCGGCGGTGTGCAGTGGCGCAAGAATTTCCAGCTGCGCCCCGACCTGCTGACCTTTCCCGTCGCCTCCGTCGATGGCACGGCGCTCGTGCCTTCGTCGCTGAGCCTGTATGTCAATGGCGTGCAGCAATATGCTGCCAGCGTGCCCAGCGGTCCGTTTGTGCTGAACCAGGTGGCCGGTATCAATGGCGCCGGGCAAGCCACCCTCATCACGCGCGATGCGCTGGGGCGTAGCGTGACGACCGTGCTGCCCCTGTATGTCGATACGCGCATGCTGGCCAGCGGCTTGAGCGATTACTCGGTCGAGGCGGGCGCCGTGCGGCGCGAGTATGGCCGCCGCCTGTTCGGCTATGAGCGGCAACTGGTCGCCAGCGCTTCCGGCCGCCATGGCGCCAGCGACAGTCTCACCCTCGAAGGCCATGCTGAACTGGCCGCCGGCCTGTATCAGGCGGGGGCGGGCGCGCTGCTGCGCCTGAGCCAGGCGGGCGTGCTCAGCGGTTCGCTGTCGGCCAGCGTTGGCCAGCACCGCGGCGCGCAACTGGGCGCCGGCTACCAGTACATGGGGCCGCGCTTCAGCGTGGATGTGCAAAGCGTGCGCGCCAGCGCCGGGTTTGGCGACCTGGCCTCGCGCGATGGCAGCCCCGTGGTGCGCGCGGCGGATAGATTCACCGTCAGCTTGCCTTTGCCGGCGGGAAGCAGCATCAGCAGCAGCTATATCAGTTACCGCACGCCCGGCGCACCGCCATCGAAGCTTGCCACCGTGGGCTATTCAGCCACCCTGTTTCACGGCCTGTTCCTGAACGCCAGTCTGTTCCAGGACTTGCGGCAACGCGAGAAGCGGGGTTTTTACTTCGGCCTGAGCATGGCCTTTGACAACAATCTGGCCATCGGCACGAGCAGCAGCCGGCAAAACGGCGAGAGCGGCCGCAGCGTCAGCGCGCAGCGCGCGGCGGATTTTGGCGGCGGTTTCGGCTGGGGCTTGCAGGCGGGCACGGCGGGCGGCAACGCCTACCGGCAGGCGCAACTGGAATACCTGGGCAATGACGGCCGCGTGAGCGCGCGCACGCAAAGCAGCAGCATGGGCAATGCTTCCTCGCTGGGCGTGGCCGGCGCGCTGGTGCTGATGGATGGCCATGTCGAGGCGGCGCGCCGGGTGGGCAACGGTTTTGCGCTGGTCTCCACTGGCGGCGTGGGCAATATTGCTGTGTTGCATGAGAACCGCCAGATCGGTGTGACGGGCAGGAGCGGCTATCTGCTCGTGCCGAATTTGAATCCCTATGGAAATAACCAGATCAGCATCGCCACGGAGGAACTCGACGTCGATGCGCGGGTGCCCGTGACGAACATCAATGTTGTGCCGCAACAGCTGGCCGGTGTGCTGGCCGCCTTTCCCGTCGAACGCTACAGCGCGGCCACCGTCATCGTGCAAGGCGCCGATGGCAAGCCGCTGGCGACGGGCTTGCCCGTGCTGCACGTACAAAGCGGCAAGCAGACGGTGGTGGGATTTGACGGCATCGTGTTCGTCGACAATCTGCTGGAGCAGAATCAGTTGCAAGTCGGCGAGGGCGACAGCGTGTGCACGGTGCGTTTTGCCTATGCGCGTCCGGCGACGGGCGGCTTGCCCGTGATCGGACCGCTGCGCTGCGTTAGCGTTGCTGCCAGCGCCGGGGCAGGCCGCTGATGCGCCGCCTGCTGCCATGGCTGACCCTGCTGCTGGGCTGTGCCTGGGGCGGCGTGGCGCAGGCGGCCGACACCTGCACGGTCAGCATGACGAATATCGATTTCGGCACCGTCAGCCCGATTTCCGGCACCGATTATGTGGCGCAGGCAACGGGCACCTTCAGTTGCCTGTTTTCGTCGCTGGACCTGGGACAGTTGCTCACGCCGAATGCGCAAGTGTGCATCTCGCTGGGGCTGGGCACGAATTCCACCTCGGCCCTGCCGCGCAAGCTGGGCAATGGCAGCAATCGCATGGAATACAACGTGTATGTGGACAGTTCGTATGCGACGGCGAAGATCTGGGGTGGCACCGGCGTGACGGGCGCACCATCGACCTTCGGCATGATTTTGTCGGTCGGCGTGCTGGCGCCGCCCGGCACGTATTCCACCACCTTTACCGTGTACGCGAAGATCCCTGCCGGCACCGCGCTGGCGGCCGTGCCCACGGTCGCCAACGCGAATACCGTATATACATCGAGCTTTGCCGGGCAAGGCACCTACACCTACACCACGTATGGCCTCGTCAACCTGCAGGGTTGCACGGCCAGCAGCGGCAGCTTCGGCTTTACGGTGAATGCCACGGCCGTCAACGATTGCACCATCACGGCCAGCCCGATGGCATTCGCGAACGCTTCCATCCTGACGGGTAACTTGCGCAGCACCAGCACCTTGTCGGTGCGTTGCGTGAATAACAATGCGTATCAGATTGCCCTGAACGGCGGCAGCGTGGCGGCCAATGTGGCGAATCGCCAGATGAAAAATATCTTAACGACGGACAAGGTCAGTTACCTGCTGTCGTCCACCCTCGATGGTGCGCCATGGGGCGATGGCACGGCTGGCACCAGCATGGTGACCGGCACGGGCACGGGCGCCAGCGTGCCTTTGACGATTTACGGCCGCGTGCCGGCGCAGGTGTCGCCGCGCCCCGGCGACTACAAGGACACGGTGACTGCAACGATTTATTTTTAGAACGTGACGGTGACGAGGCCGGCGCCCGATGGTGTTGTCTGTTGGAGCAGCAGATACGGCGTGTTGTGCTGGCAGCGTACCTGGGCGCTGTTGCGCTGCGCAACGATGGTGCACGCTTCCTGGACGACGAAGGTGGCCTGGAACGACGCGGAAGATACGGTACCGGCGGTGGTGGTCTGGCAAAGGGACAGGGCGAGCAGGGCAGGCAGTACGGCAAGCTTCAAAGGGGGCATCGTGAATGTATCGCGTGAAAAACGGGCGTGGGCAGCAGCGCTGGAAGGCGTGGCTGACACCGTTTTTCGCACCGGGATGGGGGGAGAAGAACCAGCCATGATTGTACTTGAACAAGGAAAGTGTGAGTTTTTGCGTATTTTCAAGCCGTTACCGTGGTGCGAAGGTGACTTGCAAAATGATAGTAATTAAGTTTCCGTGTTGCAACTGAAATATTTTTGATTGTTGTGTTGAATCAACGTGAGGAGATGGTCATGAAACATACCAACTTTAATAATTTGCCCTGCCCGATCGCACGCAGCCTGGGCAAGGTGGGCGAATGGTGGAGCATCCTCATCCTGCGCGAAGCGTTTTATGGCAAGACGCGTTTCGACGAATTTGAAAAAAGCCTCAAGATCGCGCCCACCATCCTGACGCGCCGCCTGGCCGACCTGGTGGAAGGGGGCTTGATGACGCGCCGCCTGTATTGCGCCAAGCCGCCCCGCTACGACTATGTGCTGACCAAGTCCGGGCGCGCCTTCAAGCCTGTCTTGCTGGCTTTTATTGCCTGGGGCAATGAAAACTTCGCGCCGGAAGGCGCCAGCCTCGTCATCGCCAGTCGCGACACGGGCCTGGCCGCCGATCCGGTGCTGGTCGACGCCATGACGGGCTTGCCCATCAATGACGAGTACTACGCGTTTGCGCCGGGGCCGGCCGCCAGCGACAGCATGCGCAGCATCATCCTCGACGCGGAGAAAAGCAGCGGCATCGCGCCCAAGCCGAAGGCCGCACCCGCCAACCGGGGCTGGGTGGCGGAAGGCCATCTGGCCTGAGGCGCGCCGGCAGGCGAGCATCAAGTTTGGCGAAAAGCAAAGCGGGCGGCGCGGCCTGGCGCTACTGTCGCACCATGCAACACAAGTGCGGCGTAGGCCCGGTTGTGCGGGGCCGGACGCCATCCGAGATCCGCTGTCCGTTGAAGGAGACCTGCGATGAGTACATTGCAACAATACGCCTACCGCGCTGCCAGCGTGCTGGCGCTGGCCGCCCTGCTGGGCGCCTGTTCCCATGGCCCGCATCCGGGCGGCCATGACGTCACCTTGACGGGCGCACAGGAAGTGCCGGCCAACACCAGCATGGCCAGCGGCAGCAGCACGATCCGCATCGCCCACGACCGCAGCGTCAGCGGCGGCGTGCGCTATACGGGCATGCTGGCCACCGTCGCGCATATCCATGAAGCGCCCGCCGGCGCCAACGGTCCTGTCATCGTGCCCCTGCTGCAGACGGGCGCCGGCATGTTTGCCGTGCCGGCCGGCACCCTGCTCACGCCGCCCCAGTATGCGAGCTACCGGGCCGGCAACCTGTACATAAACGTGCATAGCGCCGCTTACCCGGCCGGCGAAATCCGCGCCCAGCTCAAGCCATAGCCGGCCCAGCGGCGTTTTCCCCGAAACCTCCTTGGGCCGCGCGAGCGGCCTTTTTTTGGTGCGCCAGGCATGGCGCGACGCGCGCGAGCGCGGCTCGACTGACTGTGGTGGTTAGTTGAGTGACTTGGAGGTGAAAGTCCTCTGCACACCGGGCAAGGGGAAGTGCT